>NZ_JBVVPX010000038.1:0-78630 GCF_055811375.1 Mesorhizobium sp. WSM4848 | reverse complement strand
GTTCCTTCTCGATAGCCATGTGATGATTCTCTCCTTTCCATCATCATGGCCTCGCGCACAGAATTCCTGACAGTCCCCAAGTTTGCTGATAAGCTGGCGAAGCATCTTTCAGATCTCCTAGGTCGATAACAGCATCTGATAAGCTTGATCACACGCCAGATCCATCGCTTGCTGCCAGACGATAAGATCCTTGTGCGAATTGATCCTGCCGGTCATTTTACTCCCCTACTCCCCTACTCCCCTACCGACCGATCAGCGCGCGTGCGATGATGACGCGCATGATCTCGTTGGTGCCTTCGAGAATCTGGTGGACACGCAAATCCCGCACCAGCTTCTCGATGCCGTAATCGTGCAGATAGCCATAGCCGCCATGCAGTTGCAG
Source organism: Mesorhizobium sp. WSM4848 (assembly GCF_055811375.1). NCBI lineage: Bacteria > Pseudomonadati > Pseudomonadota > Alphaproteobacteria > Hyphomicrobiales > Phyllobacteriaceae > Mesorhizobium > Mesorhizobium sp. WSM4848. Next base: position 78,248 of record NZ_JBVVPX010000038.1, on the reverse strand, counting down.
CGCATCGTTGGCGACGTTGAAGCCGACGTCGGTGACGAAGCGCTTGGCCATCGCCGACCATTTTGAGGCATCCGGCGCCTTGCGGTCGAGCTTCGCGGCAGCGGCGTAAAGGAATATCCGTGCAGCCTGCAGCTCGGTCTCCATGTCGGCCAGCTTGAACTGCAGCGCCTGGAACTGGTTGATCTTGGCGCCGAAGGCCTTGCGTTCGGCGGTGTAGGACAGTGCCTTGTCGAGCGCCGATTGCGCGCCGCCCAGCGAACAGGCGGCGATGTTGAGCCGGCCGCCGTCGAGCCCGGCCATGGCGATGCCGAAGCCGGCGCCTTCGGCTGATAGAAGATTTTGCGCCGGCACTTTGCAGTCCTCGAAGACGACCTGGCGGGTCGACTGCATGTGCCAGCCCATTTTGTGCTCGTTGGCGCCGAAGGACAGGCCGGGCGCATCCTTCGGCACGACGAAGGTCGAAATGCCCTTCGGACCGTCGACGCCGGTGCGCGCCATGACGATGTAGAGGTCGCTGTCGCCGGCGCCCGAGATGAATTGCTTGACGCCGTTCAGCACATAGTCGCCGCCGCTTTTGACCGCGCGCGTCTTCAGCGCCGCCGCATCCGATCCCGAACCCGGCTCGGTCAGGCAATAGCTCGCCAGCCATTCCATCGAGGTCAGCTTCGGCAGGAAGTGCTGGCGCTGCTCCTCGCTGCCGAAGCGGTCGACCATCGAAGCCACCATGTTGTGGATCGAGATGAAGGAGGAGAAGGCCGGATCGGCGCGCGAAAGCGCCTCGAAGATCAGCACGGCGTCGAGCCGGCCGAGCGCTGAGCCGCCGACATCGTCGCCGACATAGATGCCGCCAAGGCCGAGCGGGCCAGTCTCGCGGATCACGTCTGCCGGAAAATGCTTGTTGCGGTCCCAATCGAGCGCGTTCGGCGCAACGCGATCGGCAGCGAAGGCCTCGGCCATTTGCTGGATGGCGCGCTGGTCCTCGTTGAGTTCGAACTGGCTGGTGCCCGCTTCGACAGCGGCGTCCATGGCGTGCTCCGTGATGTCTTCGGCCTGCTGCCCTGTCGTTTTTGGCTTTGCGCGCCGTCCAATCTAGACCAATGATGCCGCCGCGCAAGCCGACCATCAGCATCCAACCATCTGGTCAGCGGCTGTGTGAGAATGCGTGTCTGGGGCAAGGCGTGACGACAAATTTCGATGAGCTGCTCGAGCGTTTCCACGCCACTCTCGAAACATTCGATGATGCGCTGGTGCGCGATGCCGTGGCCCGGATCGGCTGGGCCATGCCGGCGCGTCGGCTCGAGCCGCATCCGCTCGCCTGCCTGCGCCAGATCGACCGCATCGTCGAGCTCGCTCCGGCCAACACCCAGCCGCTGGCGCGGCTGCTTGCGGAGCGTCGCGGCGATCTGTGCTGGGGGCAGACCTACAGCGAGGCGGATCTCGGCCAGACATTCATCGACAATTACGGCTGGCTGGAGGTCTTCGGCATGCGCGGCCATTTCGTCAACGACGAGGTCGCGGCCGGTCTGCTGATCCTCGGGCCTGAAATCGTCTATCCCGACCACCATCATGTCGCCGAGGAGATCTACATTCCGCTGACCGGCGGCACCGAATGGCGCATGGTCGAAGGCGACTTTCGCAGGCGTGAGGCGGGTGAGGTGATCCACCATGCCTCTGATGTCAGCCATGCTATGCGCACCGGCAAGGAGCCTCTGCTGGCGCTCTATATCTGGCGCGGCGGACCACTGGCCGCGAAATCCACGATCAGCGGCAGCGTTTCACAGGGCAGGAATTAATGGCGGCCAAGGCGATCATGCTGCAGGGCACAGGCTCCGATGTCGGCAAGACGGTGCTGGTCGCGGGCCTCTGCCGCGCGGCGAGGAACCGTGGGCTGAAGGTGCGGCCGTTCAAGCCGCAGAACATGTCGAACAACGCCGCCGTCGCCGATATACCGGGCGACAAACTCGGCGGCGAGATCGGCCGTGCCCAATGGCTGCAGGCGATCGCCTGTCGCGTTGTGCCCACCGTCCATATGAACCCGGTGCTGCTCAAGCCGCAGACCGATATCGGCGCGCAAGTGGTGGTGCAGGGCAAGGTGTTCGGCGAGGCGCGGGCACGCGACTACCAGGCGCTGAAAGCCCGTCTGATGGATGCCGTGCTCGACTCCTGGGCCAAGGTCGGCGAGGGTGCCGACCTGGTCATCGTCGAAGGCGCCGGCTCGCCGGCCGAGATCAATCTGAGGAGCCGAGACATTGCCAATATGGGCTTTGCGACGCGCGCCAACGTGCCGGTGATCCTCGTCGGCGACATCGATCGCGGCGGCGTCATCGCCTCGGTCGCCGGCACCCATCTGATCTTGCCTGAAGAGGACCGGCGCATGATCGTCGGCTATCTCATCAACAAGTTCCGCGGCGATGTCTCGCTGTTCGACGACGGCATCAAGGCGATCAAGAGCTTCACCGGCTGGCGCTGCTTTGGCGTCGTGCCGTGGCTGAAGGCGGCGGCGCGGCTGCCCTCGGAAGATTCCGTGGTGCTCGAACGCCTGGCGTCCGGCGAGAAGCGCGCGCTGAAGGTCGCCGTGCCGATGCTTTCGCGCATCGCCAATTTCGACGACCTCGACCCGCTCAAGGCCGAGCCGCAGGTCGAGGTCGTCTTCGTGCCGCCCGGCCAGCATTTGCCGGACGACGCTGGGCTGGTGATCATTCCCGGCTCAAAGTCGACGATCGGCGATCTCGTGAGATTCCGTGAAAACGGCTGGGACCGCGACCTTGCCGCCCATCGCAAGCGCGGCGGCCATGTGGTCGGCATCTGCGGCGGCTTCCAGATGCTCGGCCGTGTCGTGCGCGATCCCGACGGCATCGAGGGCAGTGTTACCGAGACGGACGGGCTCGGCCTGCTCGACGTCGAAACGGTGATGGAGCCGGAAAAGACGGTGCGCAATGTCAGCGCTCGCTCGGTCCAGTTCGATCTGCCGCTCAAGGGCTACGAGATTCATCTCGGCCGCACCACCGGTCCCGACACCCTGCGGCCGTCCGCCGTCATCAACGGCGTCGATGACGGCGCCGTCTCGGCCGACGGCAAGGTGTCGGGCAGCTATCTGCACGGGCTGTTTTCCGCCGACGCTTTTCGGGCGAAATTCCTGGAAAATCTCGGCGTCAAAGACGGCGGCATCGATTATCGCGCCAAGGTCGAACGGGCGCTCGACGAGATCGCAGCCGAGCTGGAAACCCACCTCGACTGCGACGCGATTTTTGGTTTGGCGCGGTAGCGGTCGTGTTCCTTAGCGCAGAAGCTTGGGCAGACCGGATATGCCCACCGCCTCGTCATCGATGCCGTAACGTCGAAGTGTCGCGAGGGTGCAGAATTCTGCTCCGCTGCACTCACGCTTTCTCGCCGGCCTTTGGCCAATAGGTGCCGAACGACCAGACATTGCCTTCCGGATCGCGGCAGATGAATTCGCGGCTGCCATAGTCGCGGTCGGTCAGCTCTTCCAGTATTTCGGCGCCGGCCTTCTTGGCTCGGGCATAAGCGGTATCGGCATCGTCGACGGCAACATAGATCGATTTGCCGCCAACCGGGCCCGGCGCGCCGATCATCTGGCCAAACTTGTCGTCGCGTGCAGTGCCCAGCATGATCATCGAGGAGCCGAAAGTCAGTTCGGCGTGTTGGACGATGTCGCCTTCGCCGTAGCGGGCATGAACGCTAAAGCCGAAGGCTTCACCCAGCCAGTCGATCATTTTGGCGGCATTGCGGTAGCGCAAGGTCGGATAGAGCCTGGGCGGTTCGACTGACATGGTCATGACGATCTCCTTCAATTGGATTGGACGATAATCCAGTCTGGGCGAAGGCTGTTCCCACGTCTTGAAGAAATGTTACCTGCCCGCGCGCCCCCTTGGGCGTCGCAAGAGCCGTTTCAGAACCTATGCCTGGGCGGCCAGCGCCGTCGGCGTTTCGCCGGCAAGGTCGCGGAATTCGCGCACCAGATGCGCCTGGTCGGCATAGCCGCAATCGGCGGCGATATCAGCCCAATCGGATTTGCCCTGCCTTGACAGGCCGAGCGCCCGGTTGAAGCGGACGATGCGCGACAGCGTCTTGGGGCCGACGCCGATCGCGTTGGAGAATTTTCCCGCGAGATGCTTGCGGCTCCAGCCCAGCCTGTCGGCGAGCGATGCGACGCGAATGCGGCCACCCGAGACGATGATCCGGTCATAGGCCCAGGCGATTTCGGCCTGCATTTCGCGGGCGTCAGTCAGCCGCGCGGCGACGAACGTCTCGACGATGGCAAAACGTGCGCTCCAGCCGTGCGCATTGCCAAGTCTTTCGCGCAGCGCGATGCCTTCGATCCCGAGCACATCGTCGAGGCCGACCATGCGGTCGGTCAGTTCGCTCATCGCAAGGCCGAAGAAGCGTCTGGCGCCGAGCGGGGTGAAATTGACCTGGATGCAGCAGGCGCCGCCGCGGGATTCGATCACCACCGGACCGGCATAGAGGCCGGCGGCGAAACTGGCGAAACGGTCGTTGTCGCCCGGCTCCTTGCCGAGCCCGATGGCGAAGGGTTCGGCAAAGCTGATGACCAGCGGCACGGTCAGCGATGCGTATTCGACGTTGCGGAAACGGCCGGGCATGGTTTCGCGGTAGCCGCAGATGTCAGTGACTGAACCCTGGAGCCAAGGGCCAGGCGCACGCCGAACCATCTCGAACCGGTCGAGGCCAGGACTGTGCTGGTTGCTGCCGTCTTCGCTCTGGGCAGACATGAGCTTTCCTCCGCCCGCGGATGGTAGCAGACCAACCCTCAGAATCAAAAGCGCCCGGCTTGTGGCCGGGCGCTCCGAGTTGCCTGAGATCTGAGGGCTTAGGCGCCGCGAACCAGGCAGCCGCCGGCAAGCACGATATAAGCGATGAGGACGATCCACACCGCGGCCAAAGGAATGAACGCAAAGACGCCGAGAGCGGCGAGAAGGCCGATGATGGCGATAACAAGGGATATGATGAAAATAAGCTGCGTAGGCGCACTGAGATTCATGTGTGGCTCCTCCGACATGATTCGTACAACCGCATCCTATCAGGCGCCCCGTTGACATACCAATTTGTGTAGCGGAAACCGCCAATTGTCGAGGTTGGCGCTGCCCCTCATCCGCCTGCCGGCACCTTCTCCCCGTATAGGGACGTATAGGGATGGGGAGAAGAGGCTGGCCGCAACGCCGGCACCGCTTCCTCGAAACGCTGGTGATTGGCGAAACCGTAGATGACAGCGCCCTCTCCCCGTCCCTATACGGGAAGAGGATGCCGGCAGGCAGATGAGGGGCAGCGCCAACGCCCGGAAAGGTGAGGCCGAATTCAAAACCTGAAGCGATTCCCTCGTCGAACCACCATTTGCGCAAACCCGATTCCGCGCTACCTATTCGCAACGAATGGAGAGGAACGCTGATGGCATTCGCATTGCTGGACCAGATACGCTCGATCTTCGACGGCGACCCCGGCGTGCGCAAGGTCGCGGACGATCCTGTGCTGTCGGCGGAACTGCTGATGCTGTTTCGCATGATTTTGGCCGACGGCACGGTCAGCGAGAGCGAAATGGCCGCGTTCAGGCGCATCTGCCGGGAAGCCTTCGGCATTCCGGAAGCCAGCATCGACAGCGTCATCGAATATCTCAACGAGTTCGGCTACGAGACCAACGGCTCGCAAGCCATCGCGCAGTTCCGTGATCTCGACATCGAGAGGCGCAGCCTGCTTGCCCGCCACATGGCCGAGATCGCCAAGGCCGATGCGCAACTTGCCGGGACCGAGATGCAGCTCTTGCGCCGCACTCTAGACTTGCTCGACATCAGCCCAGCCGATGTGGTGAAGGTCGAAGAGTAAGCCTCTCCTAACGGTCGGCTGTTCACCCCTGTTCCTGTAACCGCCGGGCAATCGCGCGGTGCAGGTCCGGGGCCGCAGCAACCAGCGCCTTGGCGGCTTCGGACTGCGGATGGTCGAGAACCTCGCTCGTCCTGCCGCGCTCGACGATCTTGCCGGCATGCATGATCATCACCTGGTCGGTAATGGCGCGGGCAACGGTCAGATCGTGGGTGATGAACAGATAGGCAACGCCGAGCTTCTGGTTGAGCTCGGTGAACAGATCGAGGATCTGGGCGCGGATCGAGACGTCGAGCGCCGAGACCGGCTCGTCGGCGACGACCAGCCTGGGGCGGGTGATGATGGCCCGGGCGATCGACAGGCGCTGGCGCTGGCCGCCTGAAAATTCGTGCGGATATTTGTCCATGTCGCGTGGGCTGAGACCGACCTCGTGCAAGGCCTTTGCCACCATCTCGCGCCGCTCTGCATTCGTCGGCTTCTTCTCCAGGACGTGCAGTGGCTCGGCGACCAGTTTTTCGACCTTCTGGCGCGGATCGAAGGAGCCGTAAGGGTCCTGGAACACCACCTGCATGTCGCGGCGCGCCGGCTTGAGCTCAGCCTCGCTCTTGCCGGTGATGACTTCGCCGCGAAACCGGATCGTTCCCGATGTCGGCCCGTCCAGCGCCAGGACCATGCGGGCAAGCGTGGACTTGCCGCAGCCGGAACGCCCGACCAGCGCCACCGACTGCCCGGGATCGATCGACAACGAGACATCGTCGACGGCGCGGATTGGGGCCGCCCGCTTCAGCAGCGATTTGCGTCGTCCCGGATAGTCCCGCGTCACATTCTCTACCTGAAGAAGAGGTCTGGTTACCTGAAGAAGAGGGTTGGCAGCCTGGAGATGGGCGTTGTCTTGGCCGACTTCGTGCGTCCTGGCGCGCGTCGGCACATGCATCGAGGCCTGCGCCAGTTGTCGCGTGTAGGGATGGCGCTGCTCGGACAAGGTGCGCGCCGTTTCGCCGGCCTCCATCACTTCGCCGTGGCGCAGGATGGTGATGCGCTCCGCCATCTCGGTCACCACTGCGAGGTCGTGCGAGATCAACAGCAGGCCCATGCGGTTTTCTGCGACCAGGTCGCGCAACAGGTCGAGGATCTGCGCCTGCAGCACGACGTCGAGCGCAGTCGTCGGCTCGTCGGCAATCAGCAGTTTTGGTTTCAGCGCGCAGGCAATGGCGATGACGACGCGCTGGCGCTGGCCGCCGGAAAGCTCGTGCGGATAGCGCGACAGCGGGAATTGCGCTGAGGGCAGGCCGACCCGGTCGAGCATTTTTCGGGCGCGGTCCTCGGCGTCGGCGCGGCTTGCCCTGGTGTGCCAGCGTATGCCTTCGGCGACCTGCTCGCCAATCGTCTTGACCGGGTTCAGCGCCGTCATCGGTTCCTGGAAAACCATGCCGATATCATCGCCGCGCAGCGCGCACATCTGGTCTTCGCTGGCCGCAAAGATGTCGATGCCGTCGAAGGCGACGCGCCCGCTGGCCCGCGCCGCCCAGGGCAGAAGCCGCATCACCGTCAATGCCGTGATCGATTTGCCCGAGCCGGATTCGCCGACCAGTCCCATCACCTCGCCGGGCGCGACGGAGAGCTCGACATCCCTCAGGATCGGCGTGTCGCCGATCGTCAGCGACAATTTCTCGATTTCGAGCAGGCTCATCGCTGCCGCCGTGATCTGGGGTCGAGGATGTCTGCAATACCGTCGCCGAGCAGGTTCAGTCCAAGCACGGTGACGACGATCGCCATGCCTGGAACGATCGCCATCCACGGCGCCACCGCCATGCGGGTCTGCGCATCGAACAGCATCCGGCCCCAGCTCGGCATTGGCGGCTGTGTGCCGAGCCCGACATAGGAAAGCCCGGCTTCGGCCAGGATGCCGAGCGCGAACTGAATGGTGCCTTGAACCAGGAGCAAAGCGACGATGTTGGGCAGCACGTGTTCCATGGTGATCAGTGCTTTGCCTTTTCCGGCGGCGCGCGCGGCGAGGATGAATTCGCGCGGCCAGATCGCCAGCGCCCCGGCCCGGGCGACGCGGGCGAAGACCGGGATGTTGAAAATGCCGATGGCGATGATGGCGTTGAGCGCGCCCGGGCCGAAGATGGCGGTGATCATGATCGCCGACAGCAGGGCAGGGAAGGCGAAGACGAGATCGTTCAGCCGCATCACCGCTTCGTCGACGACGCCGCCGCGCGCAGCAGCAAGGGCGCCGAGCGGCACGCCAACGCCCATGCCGATACCAACCGCCACCAGCGCCACGGCGATCGAATTGCGGGCCCCGACCATGATCATGGAAAAAATGTCGCGGCCGAAATGATCGGTGCCGAACCAGTGCGCCGGCGAGGGTGCCTGGGTCTTGTCGGCGATGATCAGCCTGGTGACGTCAAAAGGCGTCCAGAACAACGAGACGATGGCGACCGCAGCCACCAGTGCAGTTATGACGAACCCGGTGAGGAACGAGCGGTTGGTGAAAGCCTTGACGAGGATGTCGGCAAAATTTTCCTCTGGGATGTCGAAGCGCAGCGTCATTGGCGGCGTCTCAGGCGCGGATCGACGACCGCATAGGAGAGATCGACAAGCAGGTTGACGGCGATGACGGCGGCGACCAGCAGCATGACGACGCTTTCGACGACGATCAGGTCGCGCTGGGTGATCGCCTGGAACACCAGCCGGCCGAGGCCGGGGAGATAAAAGACGTTCTCGATGATGATTGTGCCGGCGAGCAGGAAGGCGAACTGCAGGCCGAGAATGGTCAGCACCGGAATCATCGCGTTGCGCAGCGCGTGCCGCCACAGCACCGCGCGATAGGGCAGGCCCTTGGCGCGGGCAGTGCGGATATAGTCCTCGTTCAGCACTTCGATCAGCGCCGAGCGGGTGACGCGGGCGAGGATCGCCGCTTGCGGCAGAGCGAGCGCGATCGCCGGCAGGACCAGCGATTTCAGCGCCGGCCAGACGCCGGCGCTCCATCCCGGAAAGCCGCCGGCCGGCACCAGCCGCAGCCAGACGGCAAACAGGTAGATCAGCATCAGCGCAAACCAGAAGTTCGGCACGGCAACACCGAGCTGGGCGGCGCCCATCGCGATCGTGTCGCCGGCCCGTCCGTGCCGGCCGGCGGAAAACAGCCCGACCGGAATGGCGATGATGGTCGACAGCGCCAGCGCGATCAGCGCCAGCGGCAGCGAGACGACGATGCGCTCGCGGACCAGGTCGATGACCGGCACCGAATAGGTGTAGGAACGGCCGAAATCGAGGCTCAGCAAGCCGCCGGCCCAGTGCAGATAGCGCACGGCAAGGGGCGCGTTGAGGCCCATCTGGTTGCGAAGCAACTCGACCTGGTCGGCGCTGGCGTTCATGCCCAGCATCAGCCGCGCCGGGTCGCCGGGAATGATCTCCAGCACGGCAAAGACCACCATCGAGGCCAGAACCAGGGTGATGAGGGCGATGGCAAGACGCTTGAGGAGATAGGCGGTCATGGGGGGAGGACCGCAGGTCCGCTCAGCGCGGCAGCTGGATCAAGGTCGCGTTCCCGCCAACCCCCCTCTGTCCTGCCCACTTTGCCGCCACTTGGCATCTCCCCCGCAAGGGGAGAGATCGGCAGTCTCAGCGGCACGCCTCTCCACCCACGTTCAAAATTGGAGAAAGCGGCTGAGCGCGCAATCTCCTCCCTTGCGGGGGAGATGGCCGGCAGGCCAGAGGGGGGTGGGCGGGAACGCAAGCTTCGCCTCTCACTCCGTCCACTTCACCTTGGTCAAATCATTGGCCTGGATCGGCGCATTTTCCCAAAAACCTTCGAGCTTGGCGTCCCAGACGCCGACTTTCGGCAGTTCGTAGAGGAAGCCGACCACGGCATCGTCGGCCAGAATCTTCTGCGCCTCGCCGAGCAGCGTCATGCGCTTGGCCTCATCGGAGGTGAGGTTCAGATCGGCGATGATCTTGTCGAAGGTCGGGTTGTCGTAGTTGAAGTAATAATCCTTGCGCGAATAGATATCGATGTCGTTGGGCTCGGTGTGGGAAACGATGGTCAGGTCGTAGTCCTTCTTGGTGAAGACCTGGTCCAGCCACTGCGCCCATTCCACCGGCACGATCTGCAGATCGATGCCGACATCGCGAAGCTGCGACGCAATGATCTCGCCGCCAAGTCGCGCATAGGGCGGCGGCGGCAGCTTCAGCGTCGCCTTGAAGCCGTTCTCCAGGCCGGCTTCCTTCAGCAGTTCCCCGGCCTTCTCGACATTGTGCGGATAGAGGCCGGTGAGGTCGACATAGGCCTTGTTGGCGGGCGACATATGCGAGCCGATCGGCACGCCGAGGCCGGCCGAGGCGCCGTCGATGATCGCCTTGCGGTCGAGCGCAAACGAAATCGCCTGCCTGACCTGCAGTCTGTCGAAAGGCGGCTTCTTGTTGTTCATCGAAAGGATGGTCTCACCCTCAGTCGCGCCGATCACCACCTTGAAGCGCGGGTCGCCGTGGATCTGGGCGACGCTGTCGGGATCGAAGAAGGGGAAGGCCTGAACATCGCCGGAAAGCAGCGCCGGAACGGCGGCTGCGGCATCCGTGACGATGCGGAACTCGGCCTTGTCGAGGGACACCGGGGTACCCCAGTAAGCGTCTGACCTGATCAGCGTGATCGACGAGCCCTTGGCCCAGTTCTGGAACTTGAACGGGCCGGTGCCGACAGGCTTTTCCTTGTTGGTGTCGACTGTTTCCGGCGCGACGATGACCGCGTCGCCCCAGCCCATATTGTAGAGGAACGAACTTTGCGGGTTCTTCAGCGTGATCCTGACCGTCGCCGGATCGGCCACCTCGACCGTATCGATGGCGGCGAACAGGCCCTTTTGTGCGTTGACGGAGTTGTCGGCACGGGCGCGGTCGAGCGAGAATTTCACGTCGTCGGCATTGAAGTCGGTGCCGTCATGGAATTTGACGCCGGTATGCAGCTTGAAGGTGTAGACCTTGCCGTCGTCGGAAATCATCCAGCTTTCGGCCAGATCCGGCAGCACCTCGCCGTCCGCACCGATGCGGGTCAGCCCCTCGAACACGTTGGCGTAAAGCACCTCGTCAATCGCGGCGGCAGCGCCGGCGGTCGGATCGAGATGCGGAGGTTCGAGCGTGATGCCGATGACCAGATCTGTCCGCGCGGCAAGCGCCGAAGCGCCGTTGGCCAGCACCAGGGCCGCAGCGGTGAGAATGGCTTTCCACAATTTCATCGTGCAACTCCCGAAATGCTCAAAAACATGTTCAAAACCCGGTGGATAGAAGCGTGATTTCACTGAGGAGTAAATTGCGTTTCGTGTTTTTCGCCCGCGCCCCTCAGCAGCACGTTGAGCCCGATCGCCATCACCTTGGCCGATTCGACCATGTCTGATATCCCCACCCATTCGTCGGGCCTGTGGGCGAGGTCGAGAATGCCCGGGCCATAGGCGATGCAGTCGTAGATGTGGCCGATGCGGGCAATGTGCTTCTGGTCGTAGGTGCCGGGCGAGATCACGTAGTCGGGCTCGCGGTCGAATATCTCCATGATGCCCTGCGCCACCGCCTTGACCACCGGCGCATCGCGCTCGGTCATCAGCGGCAGCACCTCCATGAGATCGCGGATCTCGTAGTCGAATTTCTTGCGCTCGCGCTTCAGCCGGTCGAGGATATCGGTCACCTCGCTTTTGACCGTGCCGAGGTCCTCTTCGAGCAGGAAGCGGCGGTCGATGGTCAGCCGGCAGGAATCGGGGACATTGGGCGAGGGCAGGCCGGGCCGGAAATCCTCGGTCTGGCCGCCATGGATCGAGTTGATGTTCATGGTCGAGCGCTTGGCCCCCTCGGGCACGACCGGCATGCGCGTTACCTTGCGGTCGAGCGCCGGGAACAGTTCGTCCTCGAAAGCCCTTAGCACAGCGCCCATATGGCGCACCGCATTGTCGCCGAGGAACGGCATCGAGCCGTGCGCGATCTCGCCCTTGGTCTCGATCTCCGCCCACCAGACGCCGCGATGGCCAAGGCAGATGCGATCCTTGTTCAACGGCTCGGGGATGATGACGTGGTCGACCTTCGGCTTGGAGAAATAGCCGAGCTTGGCCAGATGGGCGACGCCGCCGAAGCCGCCCGACTCCTCGTCGACCGTGCCCGAAATCTCGATGGCGCCGGGAAAGTCGGGGAACACCTCCATGAAGGCCTCGGCGGCGATGATCGAGGAGGCCAGGCCGCCCTTCATGTCGCAGGCGCCGCGGCCATAGACCTTGCCATCCCTGACGATGCCGGCGAAGGGATCGAGGCTCCAGCCGTCGCCGGATTCGACCACGTCGATATGCGAGTTGAAATGCACGCAGGCGCCGGGCGAGCGGCCATCGAAGCGGGCGACGACGTTGACGCGCGGGTAGCGGTCGGTGTCGCCGGGCGTGCCTTCGGCGCGGATGAATTCGACTTCGAAACCGCGCTTCTTCAGCCGCGCTCCGACGTATTCGGCGCATGGCCGATAGGCCTCGCCGGGCGGGTTGATGGTCGGAAAGCGGATCAGGTCCGCGGTCAGCGCGACCAGGTCGTCGAGCCGATCATCGACCGCTTTCAGCAGGAGTTCGTTCATTCTGCGAATTGAGCAGCCAACGGTGCGTTTTGGCAAGCCTGTTGGGGGTAGCGCCCTACATACGTGGTTAGGTTTCGTCACGGCAACTATCGCGGGAAATCGTTCAAATTCGCTGCTTTGGATTGGTGAATTCGTCAGAGGTGTGTGGTTACCTCATTCGCTTGCGATTGAAAGATGAAGGATAGCGTGAAGGCAGGCAAGGGCAATCAAAGGGGTTTGATCGCATGAAAAAGACCGTTGTCATGGCAGCGGCACTGGCAACGATGCTGCTCGGCTCTTCGGTCGAGGGCTGGGCGGCCAAGCTGGTTGCAAGGATCGACGTGTCATCACAGACGATGACTGTAAGATACGGCCAGGCGGTTTACCGATGGCGCGTGTCGACGGCGCGCAAAGGCTATATCACGCCGCGCGGCAGCTACCGGCCGCAACGAACGGCGCGGATGTGGTATTCGCGCAAATACGACATGTCGCCGATGCCGCATTCGGTCTTCTACCGCGGCGGCTACGCCATCCATGGCACCGGCGCGATAAAATCTCTTGGCCGCCCGGCGTCGCATGGCTGCGTGCGGCTGCACCCGTCCAATGCTGCCGCCTTCTATTCGATGGTGCGGCGGGCCGGCTTTCGCAACACGCGGATCGTGGTGACCAACTAACTGTAGGTGATTGCAAGCTCGCGGCTCCTACAAGAAAATCAGAACGTGCGCTTCTTGTGAAGCGATGCCGGCTTTCCGTTCTGAACCAATTCGTCGGGAAAGTGGGAGCACTATTTACGTGGGCGAGCTTTGGGCAGAATATACGGGGTGGGAGGAAGCATTCGGAATCCCTGAATAATGCGCCTGAACGGCTTCCGACCGTTGGTTGCAAGGGAGGATAATCATGAAACGTATTTTCTCGCTCGCGGCGTGTGCCGCGGCGTTATCGCTCGGCGTATCGAACGCCTACGCACAATCGGGCGGCGTCGATAAGGCGGTCGGCGGCTACAGCTTCGAAGAAGCCGCAAAGGAGGCCCCTGGTACCAAGGACTTCCATTCGGCCGATGGACACCTCACTTTCGCTATCGTGACACACACTGCCGGCAATGGCTTCTTCGATCCGGTCTACGTCGGCGCGACCGTCGCCGGCAACCTGATCGGCGCCAAGATCCTGCTGCTCGGCTCGGAATCGCCGACCGACGACCCTGCCCGCGAGATCGAAATCCTGAACCAGATCGTGCAGGATCCGACGATCGACGGGCTGATCATGACAACGCCCCAGGTCGGCGCCTATAACGACATCGTCAAGGCCGCCGAGGCGAAGGGCATACCGGTCGCTACGACCAATTCCTTTGACGGCACGATCCTCAACCGCAGCGGCATCGGCCACACCGGCCAGGACGCCTCCGCTGCCGCAATCGCCGGCGAGGCGCTCGTCAAGTGCCTCGCGGACAAGGGTATCGAGAAGGGTTCGATCGTCCTGCCGTCGTCGACCGCAATGGGCAACATCGAGGTGAACAATCGCGTCACTTCGGCTTTCAACGCCATCGTCAAGGGCTTGAAAGATGCCGGCAAGCTTGATGCCTTCAAGGTCGACGCGGGTCCGGAGAACACCGGTATAGACACCAATCCGAATGACCCGGTGAACGGCATCGTGACGCTGTTCGAATCGCGCGGCGATGTCGTTGGCGCGTTCGCCGGCAACAACGTGTTCACGCCGGCGCTTGCCAAGGCCGTCGCTCAGACCGGAATGACCGGCAAGATCTGCGCCTACGGTTTCGACCTCGGCCCGGCCCAGCAGGACGCGATGAAGAGCGGCGATCTGACCGGCGCGCTCGGGCAGCAGCCCTTCTTGCAGGGCTTCTGGCCGGTCATGCAGCTCTATCTGGAGATCGACCGCGGCATCGCGGCGGCCAACCTCGACACACGCGCCCAACTGGTGACGAAGGAGACCGTCGAGGATGTCGGCAAGCGCTTCGAGAACTGAGTCCACTCGGAACGTCTGAAATCATTGCGGGAGAGCGCAGGCTCTCCCGCGGTGCGGCAGCAGGGAAATCGACCAGAAGAGACCATGGCGCTTACCACGACCACATCGCTCGGCCGTGCGCCGTCCCAGATTGTCGGCGGCTGGGAGGTGGGGCTCGTTGCCTTGCTTTTGCTGCTCTATCTCGGCGGCGCTCTCGTCAATCCCGCGTTCTTCGGCTCAACAGGAGCGTTTCACTCGCTGCTCCGCGACACCTCGCGGGTTGCCATCATCGCGGTCGGAGTGACCTTCGTCATCGTCAACAAGGACCTCGATCTTTCGGTCGGTTCAACTTACGGCCTAGTCGCCGTCGTCTTCGCCAGGCTGTTCGCGCCGAACTTCCTTGACCTCGGCGTCGTCACGTCGGTGATCCTCTGCCTGCTGCTCGGCACGCTTATCGGGCTGATCAACGGCGTGCTCGTCACCATCCTGAAGGTGCCGGCGTTCATCGCCACCCTGACGATACTTTTCATCGGCCGCGGCTTCGTGCTGGCGCTTACTCACGGCCAGGCGATCTACTATCCTGGCAAGGCGACCGGCTATCCGCTTTTTTTTCACCTCGGCGAGACTAACCTCCTCGGCTTCAACAATCAGATCGTCATCTTCGTCGTTGTCGCCGTGATCGGCGCCTATGTGCTCGCCAAGACGCGCTGGGGCTACGAGACCTTCGCCACCGGCGGCAACGAGCAGGCGGCGTCCTATGCCGGCATCCCGACCAACTGGGTGCGAATCCGAGCCTACCTGATCTCCTCGCTCTGCGCGGCGCTAGCCGGCCTCATGTCAGCTGCCCAGGACAAGGGCGTAACGCCCCTCTACGGCGTCAGTGGTGAGCTGATCGTCATTGCCGCCGTGATCATCGGCGGCGCCTCGATCCTCGGCGGCCGCGGCCGGGTCGCCGGATCCTGCCTTGGCGCCCTGCTGGTGGTGCTGCTCGACAAGGTGTTGCGCGAGGGCTGGCCGATCACGCGCACCATCAAGATCGGCGACGAGGAGATCACGGTCAACGCCGTCTTCTCGCTGCCGGTCGGCGCGGTGCCGGTGTTCCTCGGACTGCTGCTCGTCGTCGCGGTGCTCATCGAGCCCTATCTCATCCGCCGCCAGGTGGCAGGGCGCCTCTGGGCCTGGCTCCGCGGCCGGCCGCCGCCACCGGCCTACGAGATCGGCGGCATCGCTATCGAGGGAGTGCAGACCAAGGGGGCAATGGCGACCGACATAGCGCTGTCGGCCACCGGGTTCGGCAAGTTCTTCGCCCGGCGCGACGCGCTCGCCATCATCCTAACCGTGCTCCTGTGGCTGACCGGCCTCGCGCTCCGGCCGGACTACTGGTGGAACCTGTCCAACAGCTTCGCGATCCTGCTCAACTATACCGAGCTTGCGCTGATCACCATCGGGCTCACCTACGTCATCGCCGCCGGCGATATCGATCTCTCCGTCGGGGCGGTGCTCGCGCTGGCCGGCAGCACCGCCGCCTATTTTCTCAAAGTTCTCGGCGCCGACCCCGTGACCGCCGTGGCCATGGGCCTGCTCGCGGGCATGTGCGCCGGCCTCGTCAACGCGATCGTCACCGTCGGCTTCAAGCTGCCGGCCTTCATCGCCACGCTCGGCATGTTCTACATCGCCCGCGGCCTCGCTGCCTGGTTCGTCGCCGGGCAGCAGCTCACCGGCTGGCCCGAGGGATACAACCTGCTTGGCCGCAAGGTGAACGACATCCTGCTGCACTACCGCATCTCGCTGCCGGACGGGCTGCTGCGCTCGATCGCCGAGGTGGTGAGCGTCCAGACCATCTGGATGCTGTTCGTCGCCGTCATTGCCGGCGTCGTGCTTGCCTACATGCCGTTCGGGCAGAAGGTCTATGCGACCGGCGGCAACATTCGCGCCGCCGCCTATGCCGGGATCAACACCAACCGGGTGCGGTTCCTCGCGCTTATGCTGGCGGCGCTCTGCGCGACAATGGCCGGGATCATTAACGTCGCCTACTTCCGCAGCTTCAACCCGGTGGCCGGCCAGTTCCGCGAGCTCGACGCCATCGCTTCGGTGATCATCGGCGGCGGTTCGATCTTCGGCGGCTACGGCACCGTGATCGGGGCGCTCGCCGGGGCGGCGGTGATCACCCTGATCCGGGCGCTGCTGCAGCTCAACGTCCAGGGCTTCACCATGCCGCAGCACTGGATCAACGTCTTCATCGGCGGCATCCTGATCGTGGCGGTGCTGATCGACATCTGGGTGCGCCAGGCCAACATCTTCGGCCGCCTGCGGGCGCGCCTCGCACGGCGCACAAGAACGGCGGAGACCACCCATGCGTGACCCGACTACGCCTGCACCGATCGTAGAAATGCGGGGCATCGAAAAAGCCTTCGGTGCGGTGCAGGCGCTCCGCAACGTCGACCTCGTGCTCTATCCCGGCGAGATCCTGGGCCTCGTCGGCGACAACTCGGCCGGCAAATCGACGCTGATGAAGATCCTGACCGGCGCCTACCAGCGCGACGCCGGCGAGGTTTTCGTCGCCGGGCAGCCGGTGCACTTCAAGAGCCCGCACGAAAGCCGCGACGCCGGCATCGAGATGATCTACCAGGATTTCGCTCTTTGCGGGAATATGGATGTCGGTCAGAACATCTTTCTTGGCCGTTGGCCGCGCAAGGGCCTTTTCGTCAATCGGCGGAAAATGTACGCGGAAGCCGACAGCGTGCTGAAGCGGCTCAAGGTCGACGTGAACTCCGTCTATCAAAAGGTCGAGAGCCTGTCAGGCGGACGCCAGCAATCTGTGGCGATTGCCCGCGCTATCTCCTTCCAGCCGCGCGTGGTGATCCTCGACGAGCCGACCGCCAATCTCTCGGTGATGGCGACCGAGCGGCTGCTCGAGACCATGCTGGAACTGAAAAAGCAGGGCGTTGCCCAGATCATCATCTCCCACCGCCTCGTTGACATCTTCGCTGTGGGCGACCGCGTGATGGTGCTTAAGCGCGGCGAGAACGTCGGCGATCGCTACATCAAAAACACCGACGAGCATGAGGTCCTGGAGATCATCGTCTCCGGCACGCGAGAGCATGCACTTACGGCCGATGAGGCAATGCTTTGACCGATCAGGATCACTTTTCTCCTGGCGTCGCAGAAATGCGGCTAAAACCAGCGGCACTGGCAACGATGCTGTTCGGTTCTTCGGTCGAGGGCTGGGCAGCCAAGCTGGTTGCAAGGATCGACGTGTCATCGCAGACGATGACTGTAAGAGCAACACGCGGATCGTGGTGACCAACTAGGTCGGCGAGGCCCGAGAATGAAGGCCAATCGATCAAAGGTTCTGCGCGGCAGCAGCGCGAGGGCTGGCGGCAGCGGCGAGCAGGGCTGAGCCCGCCAGCAGGGCTGCGGCGAGCAGGAAGGCGCTCCACCAGCCGGCAGTGTCGAACAGCATGCCGCCCGCGGAAGCGCCGCCGGCGATGGCGAACTGGATCAATGCGACCTGCAGCCCGCCTCCCGCTTCGAGATCGTCGGAAATGATCTGAGCCATCCATGTACCCCACGCCGCCGGAATCGGGGTGTTGAACAGCCCCCAAAGAACCAGAAGCGCAGCCGTGGCCCAAAAAACCGGACCCACTGCGATCAGCAGCAGGGCGAGGAGCGCAAGCGCGCTCGGCAGCCCGATCAGCACGGCGGTGAGGTTTCGCCGGAGAACGAAGCCGGCGATGGACAGTCCCGCCAGGCCGCCTAGGCCGAGGCCCAGGAGCACCAGCGACAGGACGTTCACCTCGAGGCCGGTGACGCTTTCAAGGAATGGGCGCAGATAGATCGACAGCGAGTTCATTCCCATGAATGCGAGCCCCGTTGCGGCCATGCCGATGGTGAATGTCCGATTGCGCAGCAGACGGAACATGCTGGATACCGAAACGGCTTCCTTCGGCGGCATCTTCGGCAGAACGCCGAACTGCCAGATGAGCGCCGCGAGGCCGACTGGGACTGTGACGAAGAAGGTGCCCCGCCACCCGATCAATTCGCCGAGGAAGCTGCCGAGCGGTGCGGCGATGACAATCGCCAATGCAGTTCCGCCCTGCAGCAGGGCGATCGCCTTGGGCAGGTCGGAGCCTGAGGCCAGGCGCGCCAAAATGGCCGTGGAGAGCGACCAGAAGCCGCCGATCGCGATCCCGACCAAGGCCCGTCCGGCCAGAAAAACCAGGAAGTTGGGAGCGAGGGCAACAGCCAAACTCGATGCGACCAGCACTGCCGTGTAGAGCAGGACGACCGTCCTCCGGTCGAGCCTGGCCAGGAGCGCGTTGCCGAACAGGCTGGTGATCACGGCAAAGAGGCCCGACACCGCGATCGCCTGTCCGGCCTGGCCTTCCGAGATGGCCAGGTCCTGCGCAATCGGAGTCAACAGGCTCACCGGCATGAATTCCAAACCGACCAGGAGAAAGGTCAAAAGCGAGAGGCAGGTGACCGCGGCCCATGGCGTTACCGCCCCTTCAGCCGCCAGCGTGTCATCCAGTGTCAGGTCGATGGCCATTCCGTGCGCTCCTGTCCGTTGACAGACTAGGTAGCCGGGCTGGTCTTGTCAGACTAGCAGCTATAATCTGCATGTCGTAGTGAATGGAGCTCACCAATGCCGCGTGACGAGTTCAGTGAGATGCGAGCCTTCCTTGAGGTCGCTCGGGAGCGCAGTTTTACGCGGGCGGCGGCCAAATTGGGTGTTACCCGATCGGCCCTCAGCCATACGATCAGGGCAATGGAGGAACGGCTTGGCGTCCGTCTCCTCTCTCGCACGACCCGCGACGTGGCGCCCACGGCGGCCGGAGAACGCCTCGTTGAAAGCATCGAGCCGCATTTCGAGGGCATTGCCGCCGGGATCAGCGCGATCAGCACCCTGCGCGGCAAGCCCTCGGGTCAGATCCGCATCGTGTGCCCCGATGATGCCGTCAATCTCGTCTTTCGCCCCAGGCTGCCAGCCTTCCTGCGAGACTACCCGGACATCAACGTGGAGGTCGTTGTCGACAACGGCTTCACCAACATCGTCGAGCGTCAGTTCGATGCCGGTGTTCGACTCGGCGAGGCAATCGCCCGCGACATGGTGGCCGTTCGCATTGGTCCCGATGTCGGCTATTGCGTCGTCGGCTCACCCGATTATTTCGCTCGTCGGGTTGCGCCGAAAAGCCCTCAGGACTTGACCGACCACAACTGCATCAATCTGCGGCTTCCCACCTCAGGCGCGTTATATGCCTGGGAATTCAGGAAGAACGGACGCGAGTTCAGCGTCCGTGTGGACGGCCAGCTGACCCTGAACAACATCGCGCCGGCGCTTGACGCGGCCCTCGACGGCATCGGTTTGGCCTATGCACCGAAGGATCTTGTTCAACCCTATGTTGAGAGGGGTCGGCTGGAGGAAGTCCTTGCCGACTGGTGCCCGACCTTCCAGGGCTATCATCTTTACTATCCCAGCCGACGCAATCAATCGCCGGCGTTTGCGGCCTTTGTCGCGGCTTTCCGGTACCAATCTCGATAGACCTCTCGACCCGCCCCAAGATCGCAGATCAGGACGCGGGCTCGATCGGCACCGGAGCCAGGGTGCGCCGCCGTCCTGGGGGAACATGCCAATCGGACCGTTCGCGTCGAGGAGTGCGAGGCGAAGGGCTCACGCGGCCCGTTCGGCTGTGCCGGTGCCATCGAAGTTGTTGAGGCTCGTCGAAGTGAAGCCGGGGCAAGCATCGTTGGCGCCAGCGTCCTCAAATTCGATGGCGAAGGCGAGCGTCGTCGCATCGAGGGCAGTCTCCGAGGGGCTGTAAACAGGGCCGAACAATGCGCGCTGTGGACTGGACGGGTCGACGCTGACGATGTGTGCCGCTGGCGCTTCACCAAGCAGCCGCAACATCGCCTGCGTGACGGCGACGACGCCGAACACGTTGGTCTCGAACACCGCGCGTCCCTCGTCGAGGGACGCCGCATGCGTGCCCTGGTTTCCCGCATCGGAAATGCCTGCATTGTTCACCAGGACGTCGAGGCGACCGAACTCGTTACGGATGCGCTTTGCCGCGGCGGCGATCGAGGCCTGTTTCGTGACATCGAGTTGGAGGGCGCGGGCATCCGCTCCGACGCTCTTTGCAGCCGTCTCCGCATGCTCGAGCTTACGGGACCCTACGAGCACGGTGAGGCCGTGCGCCGCCAGATCCCTGGCGATTTGCAGACCGATTCCCTTGTTGGCCGCAGTGACCAGGGCAATAGGTTTGACCCGCATGGTGATCTCCTCTTTTTGCATTGACGTGTAGGCAATGGCGCCATGCTGTGCTAATTTTCCCAATCGGAACGGCATTCCGTTTTATACGGAACATTGTTCCGTTTATCAAGTGGAAAATCATGGACGACAAATCGGAGGAGCGGGGTGGAAGCTTGGAGCCCGTAAACTCGACGGATCGGCGCGTGCGTGCGGACGCGCAACGCAACTCCAAGGCGCTGCTCGAAGCAGCGATGGCAGTGTTTGCAGCTTCGGGGGTCGACGCCCCGGTGCGAGAGATCGCCGATAAGGCCGGCGTTGGCGTGGGTACGCTCTATCGGCATTTTCCGCAGCGTTCGGACCTGATCGTGGCGGTCTTCCGTAACGAAGTGGATGCCTGTGCAAATGCTGCATCTGCCATTGCGGCCGAATATGAACCCGGCGAAGCGCTCGCCCGATGGATGCAGCGTTACGTGGATTTTATCGCTGCCAAGCGTGGACTCGCCGCGGCCTTCTCCTCCGGCGATCCGGCATATGAGTCCTTGCCGCTCTATTTTCTTGAGAAACTTCGGCCCGCGCTGCAGGCCTTGCTGGATGCCGCGACCGCAGCGGGCGATGTTCGCTCGGACGTTGATGCTAAAGAACTATTGTTCGCGATTGCCAGGCTCTGCTCACCAGACCGCTATGGTGGAGGCCCCGACCAGGCACGACGCATGGTTGGCTTGCTGGTGGATGGGCTTCGCTATGGCGCCCTTCGGTCGGCGCTGACATTTAAAGCGCGTCGCGTTTGAATGGATTCATGCGACGCGCTTTTAGGTTCTTGTTTTTATGCATGTCGTTATCGCAAAGCCGCTGCGCACTTTCGCGAGACATGCATAAGGCAAGTTGTCAGTCTCGCTCCAACGCCTGCATGAGCTCCTGAGAGTGGGGGATTGGTCTTGTCAGGACAGGCCACCGCGCGATCGGTGACCAAACAAAAACCCACCTCGGCAACCGGGCGGGGTCGGTGGCGCAATTAGCACATTGCCAACAATAGCATAATTGCTGTCACTCACTTCTACTCAGGCGGCTTTGCCGCGCTGTCTCGTCCGGCGATGCTTCCCGCGCGGGCCGCTGATTTCCCATCTTTTGTGGAACCACATCCACTGGCCGGGATCCTCGCGCACCCAGCGCTCGACCACGTCGTTGAGCAGTTGGGTGGTGCCGTGGACGTCGACACTGCCGCCGGCGGTGCGCGGCAAGGTCAGCTTGTCCTCGATCTCGAGCCGGAAGCGGTTGCCCGGCAGGCGCACGCAGCGCGCCGGATAGACATCGCAGTCATAGTGCCGCGCCAGGGTGCCCAGGACCCGGTTGCTCTCGCATGGGCGGCCGAAGAATGTCGTTTCGAGCCCGCTCGAGAATTTCTGGTCGACGAGCACGCCGATATTGCCGCCTTTCTCCAGGATGGCCGCCAGCGCGAACGAAGCGCCGGTCGCGGAAGGCAGAAGCGACCCCATGGTCGAGCGGCGCGTCGAGAGGATGTAGTCGGCAAGGTAAGGGTTGTTGGGCGGACGAAACAGGGCGGTGATGCTCATGCCGAAAGTGGCTGCCGCCACCGGAAGCAGTTCGAAATTTCCGAGATGTCCGGTGAAGATGATATGTGGTTTTTGCTCGCCGGCGATTTGCACGAAGTGCTCGATCCCCTTGACCTCGATGCGGCCCGGTTTCGTCGCGGCGGGATCGTAGTCGAACAGGGCGTCGAGAAAGATGTATTCCGCGGCAAGGCGAGCCATGTTGCCCCACATATCGGAGGCGATGGCCTGGATCTCCTTGTCGCTCTTTTCCGGATAAGCCTTGCGCAGATTGGCGATGGCGACGTTGTGGCGCCCCACCCACGGACCAATGCGACGGGCGGCGCGGTCGGCGAAATTGAGCGCGCTGTCGACCGGCAGCAGACGCAGCAGCCAAATCATGGTCATCGCGAGGCGCGCCAGCAGCCAGTAGTTGAACTGGCGCAGCCGCCTGCCGTGGCGGAACGCCAGGTCCCGCCGGAGCTTCTTGAAGGCGTTGCTGACCATTCCTAGACCATGAT
Organism: Mesorhizobium sp. WSM4848; assembly: GCF_055811375.1. Lineage (NCBI taxonomy): Bacteria > Pseudomonadati > Pseudomonadota > Alphaproteobacteria > Hyphomicrobiales > Phyllobacteriaceae > Mesorhizobium > Mesorhizobium sp. WSM4848. Next base: position 55,544 of record NZ_JBVVPX010000038.1, on the reverse strand, counting down.
GTTTTCAGACAGCAGCATCATTGTCTAGCCGACGCGCAGGATGATCTTGCCGAACACGTCGCGGCCTTCCATGCGCTTCAGTGCGGTCTCGATGCCGTCGAAGCCGACTTCGGTGTCGATAACCGGAGAAACCAGCCCCGCCGCCATTTTCTGCATGGCGTCGGCCATGTTTTGCATGCGACAGCCGAACGAGCCGAGCAACTTCAGCTGCTGCTGGAACAATTGCATCAGATTGATCTGCGTCGACACGCCCGAGGTCGAGCCGCAGGTCACCAGGCGGCCGCCGCGTTTCAGGCACAGCATCGAGGCGGCAAAGGTGTCGGCGCCGACATGCTCGAAGACGATATCGACGCCCTTCTTCTTCGTCAGCTTGCGCACGACGCCTTCGAAACGGTCGTCGCGATAGTTGATGACGTGATCGGCGCCAAGCGCCTTCGCCTTGTCGATCTTGTCGTTCGAGCCGACCGTGGTGATCACGGTGCAGCCCATTTTCTTCGCCAGCTGGATCGCGGCGGAGCCGATGCCCGAGCCGCCGGCATGGATCAGGATGGTTTCGCCGGGCTGCAGCCTGGCATTGTCGAACAGCATGTGCTCGACCGTACCGAAGGTTACGGGCGCGACGGCGGCGCCGATGTCGGTCACGCCGGGCGGGGCAGGGACCAGCAGGCGAGCCGGCAGGTTTATCTTCTCTTGCGCAAAGCCGTCGAGATGGAAGCCGTGTACGCCCGAGACATGCTCGCAGAGGTTGTCGCGGCCTTCGCGGCAGGCGCGGCAAAGCCCGCAGGTGCGCGCGCCGTAGATCGACACAAGCTGCCCGGGGACAAGGCTGGAGGCGCCGGGGCCGACCGCCTCGACCTCGCCCGAAGCTTCGGCGCCGACGACCAGCGGCAGCTTGCGCTTGGCGAAGGCCATGCCGCGCCAGCCCCAGACGTCGATATGGTTGAGCGCCACGGCCTTGATGCGCAGCGTCACTTCACCCAGCGCCGGCTGCGGCGGAGGCGGCAGGTCCACTGTTTCAAGGCGGCGGTCCTCGATAAGTTGCAATGCGCGCATTGGGCCTGTCGGTTCTGTTGAGCGGGAAAAAAGCTCGCTTAGACTGGTTCCCGCGCCATGACAAGGCAGGTGTTCTGGCCGCCGAAGCCGAAGGAATTCGACAGCACCGTGCCGACCTCGGCGTCGCGCTTCTGGTTCGGCACCACGTCGAGCACGATCGCCGGATCGGGATTGTCGTAATTGATGGTCGGCGGGATGACGCTCTCGCGCATGGTCATCAGCGAAAACGCGGCCTCGACGGCGCCGGCGGCCGACAGCGTGTGGCCGATCATCGACTTGTTCGACGAGATCGGCATCGAGCCGATCCGCTCGCCGAACACGGTCGACAGCGACAGATGCTCCATCTTGTCGTTTTCCGGCGTCGAGGTGCCGTGGGCGTTGACGTAATCGATCTCATCCTCGCCCAAGCCGGCATCGGCCAGCGCGGCGCGAACCGCAGCGATCGCCGGTGAGCCGTCCGGCTTCGAGCGGGTGCGGTGGAAATCGTCGGCCTTCTCGCCGCAGCCGCGCAGGATGCCGAGAATGGCCGCGCCGCGGGCGAGTGCCGCCTCCAGCGATTCCAGCACAAGCGCGCCAGAACCCTCAGCGAGGACAAAACCGTCGCGATCCCTGGAAAACGGCTTTGACGCTTTTTCGGGAATGTTGTTGTGCGTGGAGAGTGCGGAAAGCAGCGAGAAACGGATCAGCGCCTCGGCGGTCGCCGAGCCGTCGGCGCCGATCGACAGCGCCCGGTCGCATTCGCCGCGGCGGATCGCCTCGACGCCGAGCTGGATCGAGGTGGCGCCCGAGGCGCAGGCCGTCGACAGCGTGATCGGCAGGCCGCGTGTGCCAAAACGGTCGGCGAGCCGGTCGGCGATCGAACCGAACTGGGTGGTCTCGAAAACATCAAGTCCCTTCAAGCCGCGGGCCACGCGAAGCAGCCGTTCGGCGCCGGCGTCGTGCTTGTCGGAATTGTAGAGCGAAAAGCGCTCGCTCCAGTCGAGCTCGACCGGCGGCGAGGCGAGGAAAAGCGGCCCGCCGAAATCGCCCCAATCGAGACCCGATTCGGCCACGGCTTCCTGCGCGGCGATCTCGGCGAGGTCGTAGGTAAGAAGCGAAGCGCCCCTGGAGCTCGACGGCAGGAAATCGACCATGCCCGAGATGCGGGTGTTCAGATGGTCCACCGGAAAGCGGCTGATCGGATGGATGCCGGACACGCCTGCGGTGAGCGCTGCCCAATTGTCGGCCTTGCCGATGCCCAGCGACGTCACCACGCCGATGCCGGTGACGGCGACGATCGGCCTGCCCATGTGATCGTTCAGATTGGCCATATTCTTATCCTGACCTGTTCCTTTATCGGAGCATCGGAATCATCCGAAAACCGCTTCCCACTTTTCGGTCCGATGCTTCTATAGCGCCGCGCGTCCTTTCGGACGCGCAAAGGACGCTGTAGCACTTTTGACTTTGCGCATGATCATTTTCCGAAAATCGATTCCCGATTTTCGGGGTCATGCGCTAGCGGCGTTGACCAACGCCATGCCCTCGAATTGGTGATAGCCGATCGCCGTTGCAAGCACGGTCCTGGGAATGCCGTTGAACGGCTTCTCGCTGGCGGCGTCAAAAGCCGGGTAGGCGGCCTTGCGTTCGACAGCCAATGCCGCCAGCGCCACGGCGAAGGGAAACTGCGCTTCCTTCATGTGGCCGGTCAGCGTCGAAAAACCGCGTGCGGCGATCGCCGGATTGGCGTCGAGCGCCGATTTCTCGGCAGCAGTCGCGGCATGGGCACCCGAAGCGCCTGAAATCGTCAGCAGCTCGCCGTTCGGCAATGCCGCCTGGCTGAGCAGCGCGGCGATCTCGTCATCGAGCTCGCCCTCCCGGCGGTTGGCGCGTCCGGATACCACCGGGCCGAGTTCGGCATAGATTTTTCGCCCGCGGCTGATCGCATGTTCGCGCTGTTCCAGGACGAGAAACGCGCCGCCGGATCCAGTCACCACGCCGCCGCCTTCGGCGCCCTGTCTCTGCCAGACCGGTCGCCAGGGGCCGCGATGCAGGTAGCTGGCCAGTTCATAGCCAAGCAGCATGTCGGAATGTTCGGTCTGGAAAGCGCCGCCGACCAGTATGTGCGTCGACTGGCCGGAGCGGATGCGCGCCGCGGCCGTCTCAACGGCGGCGACGCCGGCGCCTTCCTCGCCCATGAAGGTGCGCGACGAGCCGGTCACCTTGTGGACGATCGAGATGTTGCCGGCGAGCAGGTTGGAAAGCTGCGCCAGAAACAGCGTCGGCCGCAATTCGGTGGTCAGTTTCTCGTTGAGCAGCACGTCGCGGTCGTTGCGGCTTTCGGACGCGGCGAGAATGTCGGCGTCGACCGCCTCGTCGCGCTCGCCGCCGCCGGCAGCCACCACCATGTCCATGGTCGTGCAGAGCTCGTCATTGCCCTTGATCCCGGCGTCGTCCAGCGCCATGCCGGCGGCGTAGGTGCCGAGCCTTTGCCAGGTTTCCATCTGCCGCTGGTCGCCGCGCTTGGCGATCTGCAGGTTCCAGTCGATCTCCGGCAGCGGGTGGACGGTGTAGGGCGAGAAGCGGGCAGCTTCGAGCACCGGCTCAAGGCCGGGCTGGACGAGCTTGCGCCAATGCGCATCCGGGCCTTCTCCCAGCGAAGAGACAAGGCCGATGCCTGAGATGACGACGTCGTGGGGGCTCATGGGCGAGGGTTCATGGGGCGGCTGTTGTGGTCAGGCTTGAAAACGAACCATTTCAGGCGTTCTTTGCCATGACCAGCGCGTCGATCTTGGCGCACAGGTTCTTCATGACGAAGTAATCGTCGGTCGAGGCCTTGCCGTCATTGACCTCCTGCGTCCACTTTTCCAGCGGCACCTTGATGCCGAATTCCTTGTCGATGGCAAAGACGATGTCGAGGAAGTCGAGGCTGTCGATGCCAAGATCGTCGATGGTGTGGCTTTCAGGGGTGATCGTGTCGATATCGATCTCACTGGTGTCGGCGATGATCTTGGCGACTTTGTCGAACGTGGTGGACAAGGGCTTTTCCTTCGGTGGCGGGCGGAATCTGTCCGCATGTGTTTGCGCGCTGTCTAATCGGTTTTTCCGGGCAGGAAAAGGCCTGAACGCCGGGCGCAGATGGGATACCCACTCCGTAAACGCAAGAAGAGCCGTTGGCGACCCTCCCGGCGATATGCCGCAACCATCCGCTCCTAGTATCGTCAGGAGCACCAAGAACGATTTGGCGGTCCTGACGTTCGGTCGCGTCGACCGCCCTGATGACACCGACGACGAACTGCTGCCGCGCCAAACTCCGGCCCGAAAATGACGCTTCAGTTCGCTTGACAGCGCCCAGGGTTAGGGCAGTACGCACTTGGGGCTGCTTTCAACTATGCGCCGCATCGCGCGACAGTAGCCTCGCCGTGTGATATCAACCGCTCCGCTCTTCGCGGGTCTGAGGTGGGATTGGCTTAGTTCTAGATGGCTGGTGCGGACAGACTGCTGCTTTCGTTTATGATCAAGTTCGCTCTGCTCGACAAGAAGGGCGCGGAGTTCGAACATTTTTTCACAGCAGCAGCAATAGAGATGTGGGGAGATGACTTTGAGCCCTGGAAGCCACAAGGCAGATACGGTGACCACAAGTGCGATGGCTATCGACGCTCAACACAGGCAGTTTTTCAGTGTAACGCTCCAGAGCAATTTGTTGCCCGCAACGTTGAGGGAAAAATAGAAAAGGACTTTGAAGGTGCCCGGGCTCATTTTGGAGATCGGATGAAAGCGTGGATATTCGTCCACAATCAGAAGGAAACACCCGCTAATGCGAATGAGCTTCTGCACAAGTTGCGAGAAAAGTACCCAGATATCGATCTGAGAGTGTGGACTTCAGGTCACTTGGCGAAAGAAATACTGGGGCTGACAGACGCTGCACTAACAAATCTAGTTCCAGGATTTTCTGATGGGCAGGAATTCTCGTCTGAAATGCACGAATTTCTTGCTCGAAGATTCGAACAAAGTCGACCCCCGACTCCCACTGCGGAAGCGGCGCCGGTTGCGCAAGCAAACACTAACGCTCTTCAAGACGCGATGGGGGAACTCAGTGAAGAAGATGAAGAAGTGCGTCGCCGTTTGCTCGGTTATAGTTGGTGGTTCGATCCAGCTACGAGAGAGGAGGTAAATGGTAGAATTGCGGCGCTAGTTCATACGGAGGAAGTCATCCTCATTAATGCGCAGCGACTTCAGCAGGCAGGCCTCATAAAGATCACGGAGAATCACTATCTTTCAATCGATGAAGAGCTCAGCCAGCAGGCAGCCGAGGCCCTGATAGATGAGCTTGTGCAGGAGCTGGAACCATGAGTTCTCTGGATGCAGCGTCAAGGCTAAAAGTTCTGAGGCAACTGGCCCGTACGTCCAATAAGATGACGGACGCGCCTCTCGAACGAGAGGCTAGGAAGATCATTGATGTATTGGAGAGCGATACGCGCTTCGAAGTGCTGCGCGAGCAGGTGGAGCTGTTTGACGTCTTCGCTTTTCGCGTACCAGACATGGCCGTTGAAGCCAGTAACCGGTTTTTGGTCCGTTTGGAGTCGCTTAATATCGCTTACAGTCGAGACTCGGAGTGGAGAAGAAAATACGAAACCAACGCGCAACTAGTAGTCGCTACCCTCGATCTGCTTTCGCGAATTAGATACTTCCGTACGAAGAAAATACTTGAAATTTTTGTGCGATATTCCGCTTCCAATGAAGCGGAAGTTTGCAAGAAAGCACTTGAGTGCCTCCAGCGAGTAGCTGAGTTGGACATTGATGTATTCTATTCTGGTGAGAATCGTGGTGGCCTTGGCGCACGCCCACAAATCGAGGTGGTCGAATGGCTGGAGTCTCAGGATCGAGCCCAGCTGAGCCGGTATTTCGGAGCAATAGTCGCCCTGTGCGGCCATCTACTTTCGCCAAACATATCAGGGACCTCCTGGGACTATCGCAGCGTGACTTGGAAGAGTGGTGCTGTCCCCGCGATGCCTGCGATCATCGATGTCAGGCAACGTACCTTGGGCCTCCTCAAGGATATGTATGCGGATGCGACCGCGACCGCAGAGAAGAAGTCGATCATCAATGCGATGATGGTGGCAGCGCGAATGCCAGATCATAGAGGCTACGGCGAGGATGTCGTACAGATGGTTTCGGCGAACACGGCTGACGTGCTCGAGTTCCTGGAAGCGCGCCTACCCGAGGAGCCGCTCCAAATCGTCCAGAAAATCGAACACGATGCCTTCTGGCGCTTTTACCATGCTCCAACCGAGGCAGTGAAGATCGCGGCACTCAAGATTCGCGATCGGCTGGACACCCTGAAGGAATACAGCGTCTACCGGGACCTTGTGGGGTTCGAAGGCATTTTTGAGCGATGGGAAGATAGGAAGGAAACAGGCCCTGATTTCAAAGCTATCGAGACTTATAGGTCGAACAAGGCACGCGAATATGCGAGCAGCATCGACGACGACACGTGGGAGCAATGGCGCGCTCGCATCATCGCTTTTGGCAAAACAGAGTCGAACGACTTAGCTACCTTTCCCAAGTTCTATGAATTCTTGCAGCTCTTCGCTGAGCATCGTGCCGATCTCGCTTTGAGGCTCCTTAAAGAGGACCTCTCGCAGATTCGGCCATTTACGATCCCGCTTTTGAGAGGAGTGTGGAAAGGTTCAGAGCGAACTGAACTGCGACAGCTTATGCTCCAGTGGATAAGGGATGGTCACGAGCTGGTCGCGGTTACAAAGCTCTTTTGGTCAAATAGCGACCTAGATGAGGGGATATTGCAGATCCTCTTCGAGAGATATGTTAGCGAGGAAGACCATGTAGGCCTCAGTCTGATCATCGGCCTGGCTGCCTCCAACTATAAGACACATCCTGGCTTGGTGTCCAAGTTCGCGCTGCCTTCAATAAAGGCCTTGTCGGTGCTGGGAGATGCCAGTTGGGTTAACGAGATTTGGTACCGGGGCGAAACGCGCAACATTTTTGCCGAGCTAGACGCAGCCGATCGTGAGATCGTTCTGGAGGGACTTCTTCGCCTTAACGAAATCGACTATCACGCGGAGGAGGTTTTGATACCACTCGCGGAACGTGATCCTCGTCGTATCATTGAATTCTTTGGGCAACGGCTGACGTATAGAGAGGGGAAGCGTCGAGATGGCTCCTATGAAGCAATTCCTTTTAGCTTTCATCAACTGCACAAGGTTCTAGAGAGGTCGCCGGACCTCGTCGTTGACGAGGTAAACAGCTGGTTTGATGGAAATGAGCGCGGCTTTCAGTACTGTGGTGGCAGGCTTCTGCAGATCGTGTTTCCAGAGGTTCCGAAGCCATTCTCTGATGAGCTATCGCAGTTAGTCGAAAATGGAACAGAACGGAACTTGGCCTTCGTTCTTGCGATTCTCCGCAACTACGACGGAGAACCATTCCTCTACGACATCTGCAAAGATATCGTAGCAGCTATCCCGGATGGTGCTAGCGACCTTCTGACCGAGGTTGGCATCGTTTTGCGAACTACCGGGGTCGTCGTTGGAGAGTTTGGTTTCGCTGAAGCGTACGAACAAAAGATTGAAGCCATTAGGCCATGGTTAGACGATCAGCGGATGAAAGTTCGAGACTTTGCGCGTCTGTTCATTGAGAGTCTTGAGCGCATATCACAGGACGAACGGCGACGTGCGCAAGAGCAGATTGAATTGCGCAAACATGAATACGGCGTGGGTAACGACGGCGAGTCGACGTCCGCAGACGAAAAATAGTGTGCAACCTTCGAGGACTTGGCGAAACCGACAAAAAGGTAGCTCATGCTGTTGTGCCCGCACAAGGTCCGGGTTCGGTCGGACTCCGATCTTTGGGTAGCTAGCACTGTATCTCCCGAGAAGGCCATGGGGGGTGATTCGACCGAGGGCGAGAGAACTTCCGCAACGGGTCGCAAGCGGTATTCCGTCTTGGATAGTGTCAGATTTTCGCCACTAAAAGGTGACGCGGCCGAGCACGCGCAGGCCGTCGCCTTGCGGCTCGACGATCACGGCTTCGCCTTCGCGCGGCGAGATGCCGGTGAGCGCCATGATGTTCTCCAGATGGGTGACCATGACGACATTGTCGGAGCCGGAATAGGCGCTGATCTCGTTCATGATCGCCTCGAGCTGGGCGGCTTTCTCGCTCGCGTCGGTCTTCAGCAGGTCAAGCGGGGCGAAGGGTTCGGGCTCTTCCCTGAAAGCGGTGCGAGCCGTGTCGAGGGCGCGGCAATAGCGGCTGGACAGCACGCGCTCGACCGGCGCCGCGCGGGCGTCGAAAAGCGCGCCGATCTTGCGTGCCTGCTGCTTGCCGCGCACCGAGAGATTGACCTGGGTGGCGCATTTCTCGATGTCGAAATTCGCCGGATCGGTAGTGCCGGTGACCATGGCATGGCGAAGCAGCACGACGTGCCCGCCATCGCGCAACAGCGCCCAGCCGGCTTCAGTCGCACGGGCCGACGCGGGAATGACGAGCAGCATTAGCGCTAGCATAAATCGAAGCATCAGACGTCCTTTGCGGTCACCGCAGGTTGCACATAGGGACGGCAAAGCCGGCTGAAAAACAAGGCCAGCTGAAAGACAGGGGCACGACCGATCCCGGCTGTTGACGAGGACAGGCCGCTTCGCAAGGCGGGGCGGTTGCGCTCAAATCCCGGCTCGCCTATCAGGAGAAAATGTCTCCACTCATCGAAACCGTCCTTTTCGTCTTCGGCCTTGTCGCGCTCGGCTATCTGGCCGGGCTCACCGGGTATCTGAAAGCGGAGGCGGGCGAGGCCATCGCCGAATTCGCCGTCGGGGTGGCAATGCCGCTGCTTCTGTTCCGCACCATGGTCAACGCCGATTTCCATGGCACCGCGCCCTGGTTGTTCTGGGGAGCCTATTTTACGGCTGCCGCAGTGACATGGGCCGCAGGCCACCTGGTCATCACCCGGGTGTTCGGGCGCGACGCGCGTGCCGGGGTGGTCGGCGGCGTGTCGTCGGCTTTTTCCAACCTCGTCCTGCTCGGCATCCCGTTCTTCCTCGGCACGTTCGGGGCAAGTGGGTTCGAAGTGCTGTCGCTGCTGATTTCCGTGCATCTGCCGACGATGATCATGGCATCGATCATCCTGTTTGAGATCTTTGGCCGCGGTGACGAGCATGTGCATCCGCTGCGCATCATCCGGCGCTTCCTTCACAAGATGCTCTCCAATCCGCTGATCGTCGGCATCCTGGCCGGGTGGGTGTGGCGTATGACCGGCCTGCCATTGCCGGCGCTGGCCGTCCGGCTGGTCGACGCGCTGGCCAACATCGCCGGACCGGTCGCGCTGTTTGCCATGGGACTGGGCCTGTGCCGTTTCGGCATTTCCGGCAATGTGCGGCCGGCGCTGGCGCTGTCGGCGCTGAAGCTGATGCTGATGCCGGCCGTCGCACTCGGCCTGGTCTGGCTGCTTGGCCTGCCGCCGCTGTCGGCGAAAGTCGCGGTCGTGGCGGCCGCGCTGCCATCCGGGGTGAATTCCTACCTGATTGCGACGCAGTTCAACACCGGCCAGGCATTGGCATCGAACCAGATGACCATCGCCACTGCCTGTGCAGTCGTCACCACGGCGTTCTGGCTGACGGTGGTTGTCCAGGTGTTTGGATAGGTATGATCGATATTGATGCCTGCGAAGGGCGGTTTCTTGGTACTTCCGGTACTCATATACCAAACGTTACGCTCCGTTCCGGTTCTCGGGAGCCACCGGTCCGGTCGTTTCCTGACACCCCTCCAGCAACAACGGGAGCGCAATTCGGCCTCGCCTTGTGCTGGCCCAAACCCTATATGCCATCTTGCGATTGATTGCGGGGCTTGCCCTAGGTAAAGAGCAGTGGCTCCAGGCGTGCCGGCATCGATGCGCACGCCCGTCAAAGAAATCCAGATATCGGCCCGCCAGCGCCGAACGGAGGCTAGACCATGCTTCAGAAAACCAGCCATTTCATGCGCCAGGCCAATCTCATCAATGGCGAGTGGGTGCAGGCCGACAGCGGCCAGACGGTCGACGTCAACAATCCGGCCACCGGCCTCAAGATCGGCACCGTGCCGAAGTCGGGCAAGGTCGAGACCCGCCGCGCCATCGAAGCTGCCGACGCCGCCTTCCAGACATGGCGCAAGACCACCGCGCTCGAGCGCTCGAAGCTGTTGCGCAAGCTGCATGATGCTATGATGGACAACCAGGATGTGCTGGCCGAGCTGCTGACCATCGAGCAGGGCAAGTCGCTGTTCGAATCGAAGGGCGAGATCGGTTCGGCGGCGTCCTACATATTGTGGTTCGCCGAAGAAGGCCGCCGCACCTATGGCGATGTCGTGCCGTCACCCTGGGCGGACCGCCGCATCCTGGTGACCAAGGAGCCGGTCGGCGTCATCGCCGCCATCACGCCGTGGAATTTCCCGTCCTCGATGCTTGCCCGCAAGCTCGGCCCGGCACTTGCCGCCGGCTGCACCGCGGTCGTCAAACCGGCGTCGCAGACGCCTTATTCCGGCCTTGCCTGGGGCGCACTCGCCGAGGAGGTCGGCTTCCCCAAAGGCGTCATCAACATCCTGACCGGCGCCGCCGGCGAGATCGGCGACGAGATCTGCGCCAACCCGCTGGTCAAGAAGATCACCTTCACCGGCTCGACCGAGGTCGGCAAGATCCTGATCCAGAAGTCGTCCGTCACCGTCAAGAAGGTGTCGATGGAACTCGGCGGCAACGCGCCGTTCCTGGTCTTCGACGACGCCGATATCGAGCGCGCCGTCGCCGGCGCGATCACCGCCAAATACCGCAATTCCGGCCAGACCTGCGTCTGCACCAACCGCTTCCTGGTCCAGGCTGGTGTCTACGACAAGTTCGTCGAAAAGCTCGCCGCCGCCAGCGACGGGCTGAAGGTCGGTTCCGGCCTCGATGACGGCGTGCAGCAGGGGCCGCTGATCGACGAGAAGGCGGTGGAAAAGGTCGAGGAACTGATCGCCGACGCCACCGCCAAGGGCGGCAAGGTCGTCGCCGGCGGCAAGCGCCATGCGCTCGGCGGTTCGTTCTTCCAGCCGACGGTGATCGCCAATGCCACGCCGAAGATGCGTTTTATGAAGGAAGAGATCTTTGGCCCGGTAGCACCCGTGTTCAAGTTCGAAACCGAAGAGGAGGCGATCGCGCTCGCCAACGATACCGAGTTCGGCCTCGCCTGCTATTTCTACACCGGCGATCTCGGCCGCGCCTTCCGGGTCATGGAAGGGCTGAAGTACGGCATGGTCGGCGTCAATGAAGGCCTCATCACCACGCCTGAGGCGCCGTTCGGCGGCGTCAAGGAATCGGGCCTCGGCAAGGAAGGCGGACATCAGGGCATCGAGGATTATCTCGACACCAAATATGTCTGCATCGGCGGCCTCGGCCTCTGATCGGGCAGGGGTCTGTTGACTGCCAATGGACCCAAGCCGGCCGGAGAGGCCAGGCGGGGATCGATCAACCAACTGGCGTTTCGGGCATGGCGATGAAGGACGGCGAGGTTTTCGGCACGACGCAAGCGGGCGAGGCCATCCGCCGCTTCAGCATCCGCGGCGGCGGCCTCACCGCCAACATCATCGGCCTGGGCGCCATTGTCCAGGATCTGCGCCTGGCCGGCCACGATGCGCCGCTGGTGCTCGGCTATGACAGTTTTGAGCCCTACGAAACGGATACGGCCTTCTTCGGCGCCGTCGTCGGACGCTATGCCAACCGTATCCGCGATGGCCGCTTCACCATCGCCGGCCAGCGCTACCAGACCGAGCGCAACTTCCTCGACAAGCACACGCTGCATGGCGGCACGCAAGGTTTTTCGCACCGGCCATGGGAGGTTTCGCTGCATGGCAGGGATTTTGTCACCCTGACGCTGCATGATCCCGACGGCACGATGGGCTTTCCCGGCGCGCTCGACGTGACCTGCACCTACAGGTTGAAGATCCCAGGCACGCTCAGCGTCGAGCTGACCGCCACCTGCGAGGAGCCGACGCTGTGCAACCTCACCCAGCATTCCTATTTCAACCTGGATGACGGCGGCGCCGGCGATGTCCTCGATCACCGGCTGATGCTGAACGCCGGCGCCTATCTTCCGGTCGATGGCGACCTGATCCCGACTGGCGTCGTGAAGCCGGTCGACGGCACGCCGTTCGATTTCCGTCAGGCGCGGCCGCTGCGCATGGAGAGCGAGGGCAAGCAGCTCCCCTACGACCAGAATTTCTGCCTGGCCTCGACACGCGGGCCGCTCAAGCTGGCGTCATGGGCACAAGGCGCGAATTCCGGCGTCGAGATGGAGCTGTGGACCACGGAACCGGGCGTCCAGCTCTATACCGGCCAGTATCTGGCGCCAGCTTCGCCGGGGCTCGGGGGAGTTCATTACATGGCTTATTCGGGCTTCTGCCTGGAGTCGCAGGTCTGGCCGGATGCGCCGAACCGGCCGTATTTTCCGCAGGCCACGCTATGGCCGGGCCAGATCTACCATCATGTGACGGAATACCGGTTCCGACTGCCTGGCGCCTGACGCCGAAGCCGGTTTTTCGAATCCACCTTCGGTTTGGAAAGGATCATATCCGCGGTCTGTGTCGGTCTGGGCCGGCCTTTCCCAAATACGGCGAAACCGGTCCTAATTCAGCGCGGCCCTCACGCGCTCCGCTTCGCACTGCTTCATGCGGAACATGCCGGTATTGGTCTTGGCCTGCTTGACCGTCATGCAGACCGGCAGCCCGGCCTTGGCGGCGCTTTCGGCTAGTAGGGTTTCGTCCGAGAAGGCTGGATACGGGAACATGCTCTCCGCCGTCCAGTCGGGCTTCATTTGCAGCACTTTGGCCACGGCCTCGGCTGCTTCCTGGCTTTTCCCGAGTTGCGCGGCGCTCATGGCGACAAAGGCGGCCTGACTGGGCGACTCGCCGAACTGCTTCGCCGTCGTGTAAGCTTTATCGAACTGGCGCGCCGCGAAATAGGTTTGCGTGATCGGAAAGTTCCACCAGGAGGGATAGCGCGGGTTGAGCTTCAGCGTCCGTTCCACAAGCTCCAGGGCGCGCTCCGTCTGCCAGCCGGCGTAAGTCCAGGCCAGCTGCATCATTGTGTCGGCATTATTAGGACCAAACTGCAGCGCGAGCTTCTGATAGCGTTCCGCCTGTTCGCTGTCGTTCTGGTAGGCGTAGGCCACCGCCATCGTGAAATTTGCGGTGGAGTCGTTCGGGTCGAGGGCGAGCGCTCTTTCTGCATACTTCCGCTGGGCATCGACCCATGCCGGAAAGTCGATGACCGAGCCGATATCCATCTCGATCGCATAGGTGATCCCCATGTCGCGCACCAGCGGCATGAAATCGGGAGCGAGCTTCAGCCCCCTCTCGAAATACGCCCGCGCCTCGAGCTGACTCGCCACGGTCATCCTGTGCTTCGCTTCGATGCCCAGCAGCCAGTAATCATAGGCATTGAGGCCGGTTGCATTCTTGCGTCGCGCCAGCGTGCGCTCGGCCTCCGTCACCTGACCTTGCCAGCCGGTAAGCGCGGTCGCAATTTTCTGCGTAATCTCGTCTTGGACTTCGAGCAGCTCCGCTGCGAGGCGATCGTAGCGCTCCGACCAGACATGCGCTCCTGTCTCGGCATCGATCAGCTGTGCCGTCACCCGCATGCGGTGCCCATCTACCTGCAGGCTGCCTTCCAGCACGTATTTGACGTCAAGCGCTCTGCCGATCTCGCGCACATCGTGCGACTTGCCACTATAGAATTCGGCGGAGGTCCGGGCGATGACCGATATATCGCGGTAGCGGGCCAGATCGGTGATGATGTCTTCAGTCACGCCGGTGGCGAAACGGTCCCACCTCTCGTCGCCGTTGATGTTTTCGAAGGGCAGCACGGCGACAGCCGGTGCCTCGGCGCCGAATTTTGCTGTCGGTAGGAGATAGGTGGCGGCCGCACCGATCAGGATCATGAGGCCGGCGGCGAGGCCTAGCCAGGATTTTCTGCGTAACCCGAGCAGCCGAGCGCTGGCAACTTTCCTGCGAACTTCGACCGCCTCTCCCGCCTCCAGCACATAGCCGCGCTTCGGCAGCGTCCGGACGATCTCGTGCCGCTCGTCGCCGAGCGCTTTCCTGATCTCGATAACGCACTGGACAAGGCTGTCATCGGTGACGGCGATGTTTCCCCACACCGCCTGCATCAGTTCATCCTTGGTGACGATTTTTCCTGGCCGGGCGGCCAGCACCTTCAGCACCTCGGTGGCCTGCGGCCTCAGGGCTATGACATGCCCGCTCTGGTCCGTGATGAAGCCGCGCTGAAGGTCGGCCGTGCGGCCGTTCAAGCGAATCGGCGTCAGCGCCGAGCTGTCCATCGGAACGTTCCCCACGGGGGCGAGGCCGGTTGGGTCTCTTTGTAGTCAGTCTACGGCAAAGCCCGTCGTCATTCCAGCAATCGTCGAGGATTTAGTCGGCGATCGGAAGATTTCGTCGGATTTCGTCAGCCCATCGTGCTGCTCTCGTTACGAATGGTGCCGTCGGGCTCATCCTGCGTGGGTCGAGAAAGAGGCGGAACGCAACGATTGTCTGTGTGCGTCCGCCCGTCCGGCGGATGGAGGAAATTATCATGACCAGACTTTTCGCAGTATTCGCATTCGCCGGCCTCGTCTGGACCGGGACCTCGGCTGCGGCCGAACTGGCGCCAGGCAACGGGCATAGCGTTCATCTCGCCGCCTTCGACGGCGTCGTCTACTATACGGTCGAGCAGGATGGCTATCGGATCGTGGCAACTTTGGCATCCGGAGGAGACGCGCTGCCGCTGCGGGTGATCTCCACGCTCGCTCCCGGGCAGCGCATGACCATTTCCGTGCCCCAGTCGGCCGGCCAGCCGTCGATCGATTTCGAGATTCTACGCGATGGTGATGCGCTCGTTGTCAGCGACGCCATTCCCGCTGCGGTGGTCGATCTCGTGGACGTGGCGCCGACCCCGGCGGCGTTGGGGAAGTGAGTGCTGCCGTAGAGTTCGAGGGGAGCGCGCGGGTTCGTCGTGTATGCTTCAGTAGCTCTCCAGGCGCGGCCGCTGCGCATGGAGAGTGAGGGCAGCCAACTCCCCTACGACCAGAATTTCTACCTTGCTCCGACGCGCGGACCGCTCAAAGCTGGCGTCATGGGCGCAAGGTGCGAATTACGGCGTCGAGATGGAGCTGTAGACCACGGAACCGGGCGTCCAGCTCTATACCGGCCAGTATCGGGCGCCAGCTTCGCCGGGGCTCGAGAGACGTCATTACAAGGCTTATTCGGGCTTCTGCTTGGAGCCGCAGGTCTGGCCAAACGCGCCGAACCGGCCGTATTTCCCGCAGGCCACGCTGCGGCCGGGCCAGATCTAGCGTCATGTGACGGAATACCGGTTCCGATTGCCTGACACACGACACCGGTACCGGCTTTTGCTGTGCTTACTTAGGTCCGGAAAGGATCATGCGCAAAGTTCAAAGAGCGTCCTTTGCGCTTGCATTGGGACACGCGACGCTCTCGGATCGGAACCCAATCACTGTCAGCGATCGAGTTCGGACCCTTCTCGGACGTTTGTAGCCGGTAGCCGAGATGGCGCACAGGTTGGTTTTGTCCCACCGCGTGGGTGTAGGTCGGCGGTAGCGAAGCCGCTCGCGAGCGCGCCCTCAACAGCGCTGTGGCGAGCGAGCGGCTTTGCGGTGGTCATCGATGCTCTTCGGTAGGGTTGGGTTGCTGACACAACCTGATTCGAAGGAACCACCGATGACCAACGACATGATGAACCTGCGTACGCTCGTAGAGAAGCCCCACGACACCGATATCCTGCGCGAGATGATCGGCTTTGCCACCGAGCGGCTGATGGAGCTGAAGGCGGGCGTCTGTCGATTTGAGTTGTGTTTGACACAGGGGCACGATGGCAATAGCGTGCTTAGCTGGTATCAAAGGTATGCCACGTGATTGGGGTTCAGATCAAACAGCGGAAGCTTTCGGACGAGGTTGCAGAGCACCTCGAGCGGATGATCCGCAAGGGAGAACTGGCCGAAGCCGAGCGGCTGCCGTCGGAACGGGAACTCATGCGGCAATTCGGGGTCGGGCGCCCCTCAATCCGTGAGGCGCTGCTGCATCTGAGCAAGATGGGCCTTGTCGAAGTGAGGTCCGGCGAGCGTGCCCGCGTCACCCGCCCCACGCCCCAATTCGTAATCGACGCCCTCTCAGGGCCGGCGCGACACATGATTTCGGCCCCGGGCGGGGTTCAAGACTTCCAGAGCGCACGTTTGTTTTTCGAGGTCGGGCTTGCCCGCAACGCCGCTGTGAATGCCACGCCAGAGGACATTGAAAGCCTCAAGGCGGCGCTAGAGATAAACCGGCAGTCGATCGGCGACCTCACGCGCTTCGAACGCACTGACGTGGACTTCCATTACGTGCTGGCGGTGATCACCCGCAATCGGATCTTCACGGCTATCCATGCGGCGTTGGCCGAATGGCTGCTCGACCAGCGGCGGACGACTTTGGCCGAAGGTGAAGACCGCAAGGCCTACGAGGCCCATCGCAAGATTTTCGAGGCGATCGCTGCGCGCGATCCGGACGGGTCCGAAGCGGCAATGCGCAGGCATCTGGAATATGTGTCGAGGCGCTATCTGGAAATCGCGAGGCCCATGTGATGACCAGCTTCGTCGTCTGGGTCGATTTCCGCCTCAAGCCGGGCGCCCGAGACAGCTTCCGAAAGCTCGTCGACGCCAATGCGACCGCGTCGGTACGCAACGAGGTCGGCTGCCGCCGCTTTGACGTGACGGAGGCGCGCGGCGAACCGGACCGGCTCGTGCTCTACGAGATTTACGACAGCGAGGCCGCCTTCGACGAACACTGCCGGACGGCGCATTTCGATGAATTCAACACGCAAAGCGCGCCGCTCGTTGACACCAAATTGGTGACGATCTGCGACCTCGTTCTCGAGGCAACGCCTTGAACAAAGCATAATCGGATTGCGCCCTTCGGGGCGAAGGGAGGGAAGCGCATGTCAGAGTCTAGTCTCAAGGGGTTGGCTGCGCACCGACGGGTCAAGCTCGGCACGCTCGTCGCCGAATTCGCGACGCCGGGAATCGGGCACATTCTGAAATCCGCCGGCTGCGACTTCGTCTTCTTCGACATGGAGCATTCGGGCTTCAGCCTGGAGACGGTGAAGAGCGCGATCCGCTATTTCGAGGCGGCCGACCTGCCGGTTATGGTGCGTGTGCCGTCGCAGGACTATCATTTCCTCGCCCGCGCCATGGACATGGGGGCTGAAGGCCTGATCGCGCCCATGGTGAGTACGGTCGAACAGGCGCAGCACATCATCAATTCGATGAAGTACCATCCTGCTGGCGCTCGTGGTGTGGCGCTGCAGATCGCGCATGACCGCTACCGTCCGGGCTCGGTCACAGATAAATTCGAAACGGCCAACCGGCGCTCGGTATTCATCTGCCTGATCGAGACCGCCGACGGCGTCAACAGCATCGACGGCATCGCGGGACTGGACGGGGTCGACTGTCTGTGGGTCGGACATTTCGATCTGTCGGTATCACTCGGCGTTCCCGGCGACTTCGCCCATCCCACCTTCACCGCGGCGATGGACAAGATCGTTGCCGCCGCCAAGAAGCACAACAAATCGCTTGGACGCCTGGTACCCAGCGTCCAGCAGGGTCACGACTTCTACGCGCAAGGCTTCGATTTCATCTGTTATTCGGGTGACGTCTGGGTCCTGCACGATGCGATGGCTGACGCGGTCTCAAAGATCCGGGCCGGGTGCGAGTGAGGCGGAGGAGACGATGGCCAACGCAATGTTCAGGGTGGCGCTCTCCGGTGATTTCCGCAAGCCGGACGGCGCGCCGACCTATCCCGACTTCGACCTGGAGCCGCTGCGCAATGCGCCCGGCATCGAGATGGCATTCCTGGAGCCGAACAATCCGCTGCGCGCCGAACAGCTTGAGGACTTCGATGCATTGATCCTGCTTGCCCATCGCTTCGATGCGACCAGTGTCCCCAAGAGCGGCCGCCTGGCCGTCGTTGCCCGTTTCGGGGTCGGCTACGATACCGTCGACGTTGAGGCTTGCACCGCCGCTGGCATCGCCCTTGTCATCACGCCCGACGGCGTGCGACGGCCCGTCGCCGTATCCGTCATCACTTTCATGCTGGCAATGACCGGCAAACTGCTCACCAAGGACGCGCTGACCCGCAAGGCACGTGAGGGGTTCGACAAGCGTTCGGAGCATATGGGCGTCGGCCTCGTCGGGCGGACGCTGGGATCGCTCGGCATCGGCAACATCGGCGCCGAAGTCTTTCGCTTGGCCAAGCCCTTCGACATGAAATTCATCGCCCATGACCCATTCGCCGACAGCAAGGTCGCTGCCGAACTAGGCATCGAACTGGTCGGGCTGGACGATCTGTTCCGCCGCGCCGATGTGCTGTCGGTGAGCTGTCCGCTAACGCCTCAGACCCACCATATCGTCAATGCCGAGCGGCTCGCCCTGATGAAGCCGACGGCTTACCTGATCAACACCGCGCGCGGTCCCATTGTCGACCAGAAGGCGCTGACGAAAGTGCTGCAGGAGCGCCGCATCGCCGGGGCGGGGCTCGACGTGCTGGAGCAGGAGCCGCCGGAAGCCGACGACCCGATCCTCAGGCTCGACAACGTTATCCTGACGCCGCACGCGCTTTGTTGGACCGATCAGTGTTTTGCCGGCAACGGTGCCGCCGACGTGAAGGCGGTCATCGAGGTCCAGCACGGCCGCGAGCCGCGCGGCGTGGTCAATAGCGAGGTGCTTTCAAGCGAGGCATGGAAGAATCGGCTGGCCGGTTTCGCTGCCCGCTTCGGAACGTAGGAGTCAAGAATTCGGCGCGCCGCCACAGGATTCGCGGCGGCTTCACGGGAGAAACACTCGATCGCCGCGCCCGCGGACGAGTGAAGGCAAACGAAAATGGGAGGACCAAGCACTATGAACGATCATGACAAGCGTGACTTTCACGCAGGCCTCGAAGCAGAGGTCGACGCCTTTATGCGCGGCGAGACCACCCGCCGAACCTTCATAACCCGCTTCGGCCAGATGACCGGCATGCTGGCGGCGTCCGGACCGATGCTCGCCATGATGACAGATTGGGCGCTAGCGCAGCAGAAGCTCGAACTGGCAGACGCCGGTTCGCCGCTCGGCCAGGCACAGGCGGCGGCCATGAAGGCGTCGATGGAAGGCCCGGCGGATGGTTCCGCCTTCCGCGCCGTCGAGGCCGCCAAGGCGCATTCGGGCGTCACGCTGAACATGACCTACGAGGTCGGCCTGCAGGCTCTCGATCCGCGCAATTTCAGTGGACCGATGTGGGAGCAGCTTACGGGCATGAAGTCGAACGTGGTCGAACTGTCGAACCCGGACCAGTACTCCAAGGCCGTTGCCGAGCACATTGCCGGCTCAGGCGCCTATGACGTCCTCGACATCTCGCCAGCCTGGACGCCCTCGCTAGCCGATGGCGGCGTCATCGCACCTCTCGACGATTACATCGCCAAATACATGAACCCGGCCGACCTCGAGGACTATCATCCGCTCTACAAGGCGCTGCCGACCTACAAGGGCAAAATCTGGGGCTTCTTCGACGACGGCGACATGTTCGCTCTCTACTACCGCAAGGACATCTTCGAGGATCCCAAGATGGTTGAGGCCTATCAGGCCAAGTTCAACGCCAAGCTGGCGCCGCCGAAGACCTGGGAGGAATATGCCCAGATCGCCCAGTTCATCACCGACCAGATGGCGCCGAACGTTTATGGCGCAGGCCATTTCCGCAAGGCGGGCAGTCCCGGCAATCAGTTCGACTTTCTGCAACAGTACCGCGCCAACGGTGGAAAACTGTTCGGCGACGACATGAAAGCCGGCTTGGTTTCGGATGCCGGCGTGAAGACGCTGCAAAACATGATTGCAGCCAATGCGGCGTCTATCCCCGGCAACAATGAACTCGACGCCGTCTCGCTGTGGGCGGCGTTCCTGACCGGCAAGGTAGCGATGATCTACTCCTGGCCGCCGTCTGGCCGCATGGCCGCGAACTATTCGCAGTCGGCCACCGCAATCAACTTCATCCCGCAATCACAGATCGCCGGCAAGGTCGGCTATGCCGTCGTGCCCGGCAATCCTGAACATGCGACCGGCTTCAACAAGGCGCTGTCGGCGGATTCGGCCAACCCCGAAGCGGCCTACCTGTTCATGCAGTGGGTCTGCTCACCGCCCGTCTCGCTTGCGCGCTGCATGCTGCCCTACGCCCTGCGCGATCCCTACCGCATCTCCCACTTCAAATCCGAGCTTTACGGCGCGCTGTTCCCGAGCGCCAAGGAGTACCTGAGCAATCTTAACAGCTCGGCCAATGTCGGTCTCCTCGACCCGATCATGCCCGGCGCGCAGGACTATTTCCTGAGCATCGACCGCATGTGCACGGCTGTGTGGGCCGGTGCGGATCCGAAGGCGTCGCTAGAAACAGCGGCGGCCGAGTGGAATGAGACGACCGACCGGCTCGGCGTCGATTCGCAGAAGGCATTCTACACCGAGTTCCTGAAACTGCCGGGCGCTACTGCCGACAACACGGTGGAGAAGCTCGGCATGGCGGTCACCCTGTGAACCTCGGCCTGCGTCGCGGCGCAGGCCGGTTTCTTGATCAAAATCCGTGTTGCGGGCGCTTGGTCCGCAACACCTGTCGCAACCGTCAGGCAGGTTTTGGGATGTAATCGATGCAGCATACCGCCACCATCAGTCGCTTGAAGGCCGCTGGCGCCCCGCCACGACTGTCGGGCTTCGCACAATGGGCGGACCGCCACTTCAAATGGCTGCTGGTGGCGCCAGCAGTACTGCTGATCCTGGCGCTGTCGGTCTATCCGCTGCTGTTCTCGCTGGTCGTGTCTTTCATCAACTATGATTTCCAGGTGCCGGGCCACGCCTTTGTCGGATTGAAGAATTTCGAACGCGTCGTGTTCGATCCCGTCGCGCGCTGGTCGCTTTGGCTGACAGCGTGGCTCTCGGGGATTAGCGTCGCTATCGAATTCGTTCTCGGCCTTCTGGTGGCGCTGACCATGGTTCGCAGCTTTCCGGGCCGCGGCGTGATAATGTCGATCCTGATCGTGCCGCTGTTCATCAGCCCGGTTATCGTCGGCCAGGCCTGGACGCTGCTGCTGCAGCGGCCTTTCGGGCCGACCAACTACATTTTGACGCAACTTCTGGGGCAGGAGGTGACAATCGGCTGGATGACCGAATCGCCATGGCTCTATTTTTCGCTGATTATCGCCGATGTTTGGCAGTGGACACCGTTCATGTTCGTCATCCTGCTCGCCGGGCTTACCGCCATTCCCCCGAACCTTTACGAGGCGGCGGAACTCGACGGGGTCAATGCCTGGCAGGCGTTCTGGGCGATAACCCTGCCGCACCTCGCGCCAATGATGTTGCTGGCGCTGACCTTTCGGCTGCTCGATGCAATCCGCATGTTCGATACTATTTTCATCATGACAGGCGGCGGGCCAGGCACGCGGACCTACACCGCCTCCTACTATCTCTACACCGTCGGCTTCACCCAGTTCCACCTGTCGCAGGCGACCGCCGGAAGCTGGTTGTTCCTGATCTTCACCGCGCTCGTGGTGATGCTGCTGGTGCGACGGCTTTTGAAGACGGAGCCGGTCTGATGGCGGCCGTCGCGCCTGTCCGTCGCCCGAAACGCCGGTCGATACCGGTCGGCCGCATCCTGCTGCTCGGCTTCTTCCTGGTCTTCGTGTTGTGGCCGCTCTACTGGATGTTCAACACCTCGATCAAGCCGAGCGACGACTATCTCACCGTGCCGCCGGTCTGGTTCCCAACCGCACCCACCCTTGTCCACTATGAAGCTGCGCTGTTCGCCTATCGCGGCCTCGACGGGCTGATCAACAGCCTGATCATCTCGCTGTCGGCAACGGTGCTCTCGGCCCTGTTCGGCACGCTGATGGCCTACAGCCTGGCGCGCTACAACACCGGCGGCCAGCATCTGTCGTTCTGGGTGCTGTCGCAGCGCTTCCTGCCGCCCATCGGCATCGTGCTGCCGGTGTTCCTGATCTACCGCGGCGTTGGCCTCTACGACACGCATATCGGCCTGATCATCGCCTATACGGTGTTCACGCTGCCGGTGTCGGTATGGATGATGTTCGCCTATTTCCGCGGCATGCCGAAATCGATGGAGGAGGCGGCCCTTGTCGACGGCTGCACGCGCTGGGAGGCGTTCTGGCGCGTCGCCGTGCCGCTCGCCGCGCCCGGCATCGTCGCGGCGGCCGTCTTCGCCTTCATCGCCTGCTGGACGGAGTTCTTCTTCGCGCTGATTCTGACCAGCCGCACTGCTTTCACCCTGCCAACGGTGTTTCGCGCCTTCATCGGTTTCCAAGGCGCGCAATATGGCGAGGCGGCAGCCCTGGCCATCGTCTCCCTCGTGCCGTCGATCGCGCTGGGAGTACTTGCCCAACGACATCTCGTGCGCGGGCTCACGCTCGGCGCTGTTCGCGGATAGAAAGGGTCGGCATGGCCGAAGTCAGGATCACCGGCTTGCACAAGCGCTACGGCGCCTTCCATGCCGTGCGCGGCATAGACCTGGACATTCGCGACGGCGAGTTCACCGTGCTGGTCGGCCCGTCCGGCTGTGGCAAGAGTACGCTCTTGAGGACCATCGCAGGGCTGGAGGAAAGTTCGGAAGGCACGATCGAGATCGGCGGCGAAGTGGTCAACGATTTCCGACCGCGCGACCGTGACGTGGCGATGGTGTTCCAGGACTATGCGCTTTATCCCCACATGAACGTGGCGAAAAACATTGGCTTCGGCCTGAAGGCCCGCAAGATGCCGAAGCCAGAGGTGGAGGCGCGCGTCGCCGAGGCGGCGCGCATGCTTGGCATCACCCCGCTGCTCGGGCGCTTTCCGCGCCAATTGTCCGGCGGGCAGCGCCAGCGCGTCGCCATCGGTCGCGCCATCGTCCGCAGCCCGCGCATTTTCCTGTTCGACGAGCCGCTGTCCAACCTCGACGCGCAGCTTCGCGACGAGATGCGCGGCGAGATCAAGCGCCTTCACCAGGACATTGCCACAACGATGATCTACGTCACCCATGACCAGATCGAAGCGATGACTCTGGCTGACCGCATCGTGCTGATGCGCGACGGGATGATCGAGCAGCAGGGCGCGCCGCTCGACCTGTTCGAGCGCCCCGCCTCGACCTTCGTCGCCGGCTTTCTCGGTTCGCCGCGCATGAGCTTCCTGCCGGGCACGCTGAAGTTGGACGGCAGCGTTGCCGCCATCCGGCTCTCCGAGGCGCTGCTTCCGGTCGCCCCCGGCCGGAGCCTGAATGGCGCCATTGACGGACAGGCGGTGCTGCTTGGACTGCGGCCAGAGCATCTGACGCGCGCGCATGCTGCGACACCTGCGCAGGGCACGTTTCGCTACGACGCAACGATCGACCTGCTGCAGCCGACCGGCTCGCGCAGCTATGCGACCTTCCGCCTGGCCGGCGCGCCGGTGATGGCGGAACTGCAGGCGCACGACGTCAGTCGTCCCGGCGAGAGGCTGCCGATCGACATCAACATGAACCGGGCCTCGATTTTCGACGCCAAGACCGAGAGAGCGATTTGACCACGGCAGCATCTCGAGCAATCCGCTTGTGTGGGACCGAACAGGTCGATCCGCAGTTGCGGACGCTGCGCGCGGGACCCTTGTCGGTCGAGTTTGACAATGGGGCGATACGCTATGTGCGTATCGGCGGGGTCGAGGTTCTGCGCGGGATCTCATTTCTCGTACGGGACGAGAACTGGGGAACCGAGACGCCCATTCTCGACGACCTTCAGATCGATGAAAAGCCGGATGCGTTCAGCGTCGCCTACCGTGGAACATGCGCCGGTGCGTGCGGTCGGCTGGTCTACCAGGCGCGGATCGCAGGCGGGAGCGACGGTGCGCTGTCGTTTGTGGTGGACGCAGAGCCCGAAACTGACGTATTGACCAACAGAACCGGCTTCGTCGTGCTGCATCCGATCGAGGGTTTGGCCGGCAAGCCGGTAAAGGTGCTGCACGAGGACGGTCGCGAAAAACTCTCGCTTTTTCCGGACACCATCGATCCTAGGTGTCCGTTCACCGACATTCGCGCGCTTTCGCACGAGATCGTGCCTGGAATCTGGGCCACATGCACCATGGAAGGTGACGCCTTTGAAATGGAGGATCAGCGCAATTGGTCCGACGCCTCCTACAAAACCTATGTCCGTCCCCTGCGTCGCCCGTGGCCCTACAGATTGCCGAAAGGCGAGAAATTCACGCAGGCCGTCCGACTTCAGCTGTTGGGAACGCTCCCTGTCGGGTCTTCCAAAAACCCCAATCCATCCATCAACCTGACGATCGGCAGAGCCATCGGTCGAGTGCCCCGCATTGGCATCGGCGTCGCTGCCGACGAGGCGAAACACGCGCTTGAAATCCCCGAGCTCATTCGACGTTTGGCTCCGCAGTGGATGGCCTGCCAAGTCGATCTCCGGTTCGGGCACGGCCAGGATGAACTTGAAAGTTACACCGCCCTGGCACAGTTGACCGGCGCTGGCGTCGTACTTGAGATCATCACCAGGGGCACGCTCGATCCCTTCGGCGAATTGGCGCCTCTCGCGGATGCTGTCCAAAGCCTTCGCCTCAATCCAGAAGCCGTCTCCGTCTTTCCGGCGCAGGATATGAAGTCGGTGCAGCCGGGAGCACCGTGGCCGACGATGCCCACCTTCGAGCAAAACTACGCCGCCGCCCGCCGGGCTTTCCCCGGGGTGCCGCTGGGCGGTGGCATGGCCGCATACTTCACCGAGCTAAACCGCAAGCGTCCGCCAACCGGAACGCTCGACTACGCAACCTTCACCACCTGTCCAAACGTGCACGCAGCAGATGATGTCTCCGTGATGGAGACGCTTCAGGCTATCCCCCATCTGATCCGCTCGACCCGTGCTTTCATGGGCGACCGCCTGCCCCTGCGTATAGGTCCCAGTCAGCTAGGCTGCCGCGAGAACCCCTACGGCAAGTCCACTACGCCGAATGAAGCGAACGGTCGCGTCTGTCTGAGCCGCATCGATCCTCGGCAGCGCGGCCTGTTCAATGCGGCTTGGACAGTCGGCTATTTCGCGGCCTGCGCGCGCGAGGGAATCGAGGCCGTCGCATTCGGCGACTTCACCGGCCCGTTCGGATACGTCTACAGGAAGGCCGATTTCGTGCAGCCGTGGTTTGACGAACAGGATGGCCGAATGATGTATCCCGCTTTCCATGTCATGGCAGGCCTATCAAAACTCAGCGGGGCCACCCTGCTGTCCGTGGGAACTTCCGGAGCTGACAGCATCGCGGCGATCGCGGCCGAAAAAGACGGGCGCACGACGCTGTGGCTCTCGAATCTCACTGCCAAAAAGCAATCAGTGCAGCTTCCGGATACGCCGATCAGCGCCCGCACTGCTCTTCTTGCTGCCGACCAGTTCGAGCGGGCGGCAGCCGATCCGAATTTCATGGAAAGTCCCGGAAGACGGTTGGATGACCAATTCATCTCTCTTGACGCCTACGCCGTGGCGCGAGTCGATCTCCACCGTTCGTCTTCGACATAGCCCGGTGGACGGTAGATTGGTGGGGTTGATGTAGCGGAGAAGAGAGTCAACGTCCGCTCTGGCGTTCAGTGTCGGATGCCCGTTATGGCGGTCTTTGCTAGTTCCCGCCGACCAGTTCAAGCAGCAAGGTTCTCGGCCATTGGCGGCAGCAAGTCCGATCGAGTTTGAGCCCAATCTTCGAAACGCTGCCCTCAACGTTTTGAATGGCGCCAGCGCACCGGGGCATGCGGCGGGAGCACCGTCGCCCACGCCATGCGGTTCAACGCGCCGAGGGGATCACCCGCTTCCGGCGCACCCGCCGCGGTTTTGATCGGCGGCTTCCGGAATAGCGTCACACTTGTTACTCCCACTGGTCATTTTCCGGTGCCAATCTATTTCAGGCCCAATAACGAGCGATGAGCAGCGAATGAGCCGCGCTTCAGCGATGACGCGCGCGCCCAGATCAGGAGGAAGCCATGACTTCAGCAGCCGAGAACGGACGGAAAGGCGGACAGACTGCCATGCACACACCACCGGTGGTGTCGCCGCAGGAGTGGGAAGCGGCCCACGAGCAGCTGCTCGTGAAGGAAAAGGCCCAGACCCGCGCCCGTGACGCGCTGGCCGCCGAGCGGCGGCGGATGCCGTGGATGGCGGTGGAGAAGAACTATGCGTTCGAGGGGCCCGACGGGAAGGTGAGCCTGCTCGACCTGTTCGACGGTCGGCGTCAGCTGATCGTCTACCGCGCCTTCTTCGAGCCGGGCGTGTTCGGCTGGCCCGACCATGCCTGCCGCGGCTGCTCCATGGTGGCCGACCAGGTCGCCCACCTCGCCCATCTGAACGCCCGCGACACCACTCTTGTCTTCGTCTCGCGCGCGCCTCAGGCGGATATCGCGCGGCTGAAGGCGCGGATGGGCTGGGAGATACCGTGGTTCACGCTCACCGACAGCTTCGACGCCGACTTCGGCGTCGACGAGTGGCACGGCCACAACGTATTCATCCGCGACGGCGACCGCGTGTTCCGCACCTACTTCATCAACAACCGCGGCGACGAGCAGATGGGCGGCACCTGGAACTATCTCGACATCACCCCGCTGGGCCGGCAGGAAGTTTGGGAGGACTCGCCCGAGGGCTATCCGCAGACCCCGGCCTACAAATGGTGGAACTGGCACGACAGCTACGCCGCGGATCCTGCGGCCGACAAGAAGTGGGCCGAGGTGTCGGAGGCCGGAGAGGCGGCGTTCCGGGAGGCGAGCACGAAGCAATGAGCCAGGCCTGTTCGGGTGGGTCTGACGGTCGGTCTGAGGGCCCCCGATCGACCGTTGGGCGAAGGGCCGCGACGAAGAGCGGTCGCGAATCTCCGGAACCGGCGCTCTGTGCTCGCTGATCGGACGACGCACGTAGGACCCAAAGAGGGCACTGTCCCTCAGAGACAGAGGGGGCAGCTTACGGGCGGGATCGCATTTGATCGTGTCCAGCCGCTAAGGCCGTGCGCCGGCCCGTGACAGCAGATCTTTTTTGTCGCACATTACCCGGGGCAATTGGGGGGCGGCCAAATGCGCAACTTGATTGGGGATGCTGCGGGCATCCCAAATCGACGGATGCTGCTACACTGGCTGGGTGGCGCAGCAACCGCCGCGATACTGCCCGCATGTGCATCGCGGCCGCTGCCCCCGGGACTCTGCGTTGTAGATGGACGCGGCAACGTCATCGATGTCCACTGCCACCTCTTCAATGCTTCGGACGTGCCAGTTGAAGGCTTTGTCAGATATGTCGTGCTTGGTGAGCACCGGGAAGAGGTTTTTCCGGAATTAAAATCTGCCCGGGCCGGCGCTATTGTGGACGCGCTGGTCGTGCTGCTGGTTTTGATCCTCAGTGCCAGGACGATTACCGCGAAGCAAGAAGCCGCCAATCTGCGGCGGCGTCAGCCGATGGAAAAGCCGGAGAACTTGGACGACCGCCAGACCGAGGCGGTGGCAGATGCACTGCTGACCCTCGATCAAAGCCAGCGCGCGCCAAACAAGGTCGTTCAATCGATCGTCGGCAAACAGGCCATACCCGACTATCGTGCGCTGCTCAACCAGATCTATGCCGAAGCCGGCGTTGCGACGGCCAAGCGAAGTGGCGAGCCGCTTAACAAAGCTGAAGCGGTTGCGGTGGCCCGAAGGCTAAAGGGCAAGGGTTCGAAAATCGCACGCTATATCGATTTCGCTCGTTTGCTGCTGGGCAGCCGTGAGGCAATCGCGCGGGAATATATCCGGGTCTTCGCAGACAAGCGCTGCGTGCAGATGATCACGCCGAGCTTTCTCGATATGCACCGCTGGTTAGGCAGGGCGCCAATCTCGTCCATCGCCGAACAAGTGGATGTCATGGATGCGCTTCAAGTTACCACAGCGCAATCTACCGGTATCCACATGCACAGCATGGTGGGCTTCGACCCGCGCCGCTCGGCGGAAGACCGCAATGTGTTGAAGCTGGTCAAGCATGCTGTCAACGATTGCGGCTTCGTCGGCGTCAAACTCTATCCGCCGATGGGATTCCAGCCCCTTGAGAACGGCGACGATCTCGAGGTTCCGAAAGACCCAAAAGGCGCAAGCGGCGAGCGCGTTGAACGCGCGCTTATGGAACTATACGATTGGTGCGCGGCCGAAGATGTGCCGATCATCGCGCATGCCGAAAACAGCCTGGGTTCAGTTTGCGGCTATGGGCATCGTGCAAGCCCCAAATGGTGGCGAAAACTGCTTGCTGACCCGAAATATGGTCGCCTTCGAATCAATCTCGCCCATTTCGGCGGCTTCGACGAAGCGCTCGACATTGGGGGCAATACGCCTCAGGGACTAAGATGCGAGGCAGATAAATACTCAGGCCCCGTCTGGGAGGACATTATCGGCAAGACTATCAGGGACGATGGTCGCGACTTCCTGTTCGCCGATTTGGGCTATCTCAGCGAACTGACCATCCCGGATAGCCAAGAAGAACAGCGCCCTGAGATCCGCCGCCGTTTGGAACAGTTTCGTATTGCCTATGATCCAGACGTGCGCCACCTGATATACGGCACCGACTGGACCATGACCGCCAAGGAACTCGACAACAACAACTATCTCGCAAATCTCGACGCTCAACTTCGTCTCGCGGGCTTCACGCCGGACCAGTTGCAGAATATCTACTGGCGCAATGCCGTTCGGTATCTAGGCTTGGGTCGCGGAGAAAAGACACGCGGCCGCTTGCAGCGCTATTGCGCCAAACGGCAACTCTCTGACGCGTGGCTGATGGCCTTCGATGTAGTTTGAGTGGTTCTACGCCTTGATCTCGACCATTGAACGAGTGTGACAAATACCGCTCGGAGGACACGGTGCTTCTGGAGGACGTAGTCCTCGCAATCACCCGCCTTCCCGGGGTAGGTCCAGAGTTCCTCCTTGCCGAACAATTCGACGTCGAGCATCGGCTCGACGGACCGATTCACATCGCGGTTGACCTCGGAGATCCGCTGCCGGAACTCCTCCGACATCTGCACCGGAGACAGGTCGCGAGTGCGAATGGCACATTCCTTGGGATTGGTTTTGGAGAACTCGTAATGCCCGATCGGCTGGGTGGTAGGGCCGCCCGTCAGCATTGCTCCCCAATGCGCCTGGGCGGGCTGGAAGCCTTGTCCCGTCGCCGCCAATCCGAGCAGAACGGCGGCCAGAATCCGCCCTCGCGCTTCTTCAAATCCTATAAGTCCATGCCCGTGATTCTTCTCGTTAATGAAGCGTTAAAATGCGATCCGGGCAGGGTATCAACCGCACCGAAGCGTGAGCATGCCCGCGCGCGTCTCCGCTATTTGCCGCAACCGATATCCGCGCCCGCAGTTCACAGCGACGACCCGGCAGGAGCGACCGGACAAGCTGTCGCCGCGGCAGATCAGACTTTGACGAGCATGGCGGTCACATACATGAACGAAACGCCTGCCGCCAACCCCGCCATCGTGGCTGGCGCTGTAAGCGCCGCCGGGCCTCTCCCGTCCGACCTCATCAGGTACGCAGTGACCTCGACAATGACCTGCAGAATGGCTCCCGCTCCGACCGCGAGAGCCAGCGCCGACCACTGCGGCGCATAGGCCAGGCTTCCGATCCAAAGTCCGATGACGGCGGGACCGCCCGCCAGAAGCGCCAAGCCGACGAAGGTCCACAGAGGCGGGCGCTTCTTCAGCATCGGCGCGGAAATACCGATGCCTTCGGTGATGTTGTGCAGCATGAAGCCCAACACCAGGAAAGTGCCCAATCCGGCCGCGCCTGCCGCGAACGCGGCGCCGATGGCCAGCCCCTCGCCAAGATTGTGCAGGCCGATTCCAAGCGCGATGAACGTGGCGAGCGCAAGTCCGGTCGGCACTCCGTCCCGGCGGCCGGTCGCCATCAGCAGGAGGAAACTCGCAGCGGCTGCGAGGACGACCATCGCCTGTCCCTGGAATATTGCGGCGGACTCGCCCGCCAGTTCGAAAGCTTCAGCCGTGGCGTCAACCAACAGGAACGCCAGCAGGCCGACAGTCAGGGCGAGCAGGAAATTCATGCCGTTGCGGCCGACTCCGCGCAGCGCTGGAAAAAACATCATTCCGATGGCGACTGGAACAAGGCCGACAAACACGCCTAGCAGCGCCTGGGAGGCGAGGCTCCTTGCATCCCGCCTCGGGGTAGGCACTGCGACCGCGATCTCGTGCCCGAACGTCGCTCCGGTGTTGGTGACGATGTTGATGGCATGCGCCTCCCCCAGCACCCAGGGGAAGGGCAGGTGGATCCATGCCGTAGCGCCGCGGGCGAGCGGTCCTGCGGGTTCCTGCGTGAACTGCCAGTATGCGTCGTCAACCTGGACTTGGGCGATCGTCATCGGCTCCGAGCCGCCGGCGCGGACGAGGACCCGGATGCCGTCGGACGAAAGGATCGTCCGCTCGAAAGTCAGGCTCTCCACAGGCGGAGCGCCGTTCCCGAAGTTTCTGAGCGGGTCAGAGACCAGCAGCCAAGCGATCGCCAGGCCGAGGGCGGCCAGCGGCAAGATCAGCCACAGCAAAGCGGCGCGTGATTTTCCGGAGCCGACGGGAGCGGTCGGGTCGACGGCGGCGATGTGCGAGACCTCGTTCATGCGACCGCCTCCACCACGTCGAACATGCCCGTCCAGCCGAGTTCGGTGAACTCCGACTGGTGCGGGTGGAACATGTAGAGCCCGGTCTCGTGATCCTTGTAGGTAAACTCGAGGATGCCGCGCTGCGCCTGCACCTGAGTGATCAGGTCGACCGTCCTCAAGGTCGGCGTGAGCGTCGTCCCCTGTTCGAAATAGTCGAAGAAATTGGCGTGCAGGTGGAATGAGTTGATAGGATCGAACTCGACTACATTGGCCAGATAGATGCGGACTGGGCGGCCGCGGACGATCCGGATCGGACGCTTCATGTAGGCGTGCGCGACCGTATTCACCGCATAGACTTCGTTCTCGTTGTCGAAGTTGGTGTCGAAGCCATTCATCACCATGGCGAATTCCTGCCATTCGGCATTCTCGGGCGTGCCGAGCAGGCGGGAACGGGCGACGTCGGCCAAATCCAGATGGCGGGCCGGGTCCGGATCGATCACGAAGAGGCCATACATGCCTTTGTGGATGTGCCGCTTCAGGGGCAGCGCATGGCAGTGATAGAGATGGCAGCCGAACGGCCTGGCATCGAACTCATAGACGAATTCTTCTCCCGGACCGATCAATCCTGCACCGGGGACGCCGTCCATTCTTGCGGCGTGGATGCCGTGGAAGTGCATGGAGTGGGGATGCGAGCCGGAGTTGCGGAATACCATCCGCAGGTGCTCGCCTTCGGTCGCCCTGAGCGCAGGCCCGGGAACGCGTCCGTTGTAGGTCCAGGCCGGGAACATGATCCCCGGCGCGATTTCGATTTCCTTGTCGACTGCCTCGATCTCGAAAGTCCGAAGGGTTCGTCCGTCGGGAAGCGCCGACACTGAGCCCGTTTCCCAGTCCGTCACCATCCGGGAAGGATCGAAGCCGTTGCGCTCGTTGTCCACGTCTCCGACGGTGATCATCGATCCGTGGGCGGCCAAATGCGCTGGAGGCGGCTCAATGCCCGCGGCCGACGCCGCCCCATGGCCGGAATGGACCGCTTGACCAGCCGCCGTTCCCGCCATCGCCGAGCCTCCGGCCGCCGCCAGACCGCCCCAAAGCAGCCCACGCCTGCTGATCTTTTCGCGGAACCACATGCTGACTTCAGTCATCGTACTGCCAATATGCAAATGAGAATGATTTGCATTAGCATTAATCGCGGTTCTTCACAACCGGATTCCCGCGGGATGAGCCGTCCGCGAAATCACCTGCTAATCACAATCCGATGAGTGGCTAGCCATATCCGCGGAGCTGTGACATGCTCGCAATCAATGAAATCTTGGTCGATGATCAGCCGCTTTCTTCTGGCGCTAGCCCTTTTCGGGCTGGTGCTTGCGCCACTGGCGGCGTCATCGGCGGTTCCCGCGATGGCAGCACAGACAGTGGGATCGATGCCTGACGGCATGTCCTGCTGCCCGGACGATCAGCCTGCTGCTCCTGACTGCGCCAAGGATTGTCCATTGGCAGTCCTGTGCCTGTCGGGCCTCGTCAGCATTCCGGTTCCGGAAACGCCGACATTCCTCGTCCAGCTCCGGATCGGCGACGAATTTCTCGCTGGCAGGCAAACCGTCCTCTCGTCGCTTGCCGGCGAGCCTCCGCCAAGACCACCCAGAGCCTGACTGTCATAAGCGCATTAAGCGCCGGAATCCGCGCGGATAAACGCTGCACGGACGGAACCGCGTGGTGTTTGCCATGCCCAATGCCGTGCGCAAGCGCGGTCAATGACAGTCGGATTTTTGAACATGAAATCGAACCTCGTACTTCGCGCCACGATACTGGCGCTCGCATCCGTTATTGTAACTTCCCAGGCGGCCCGGGCCGCGCCCGAGGACTACGAATTCCAGCTCGTCGAGAACGAGATCAAAGAAGGGAAGGGAGCCGTCGTCGCCGTCAAGCTTGTCGACAAGCGGACCGGGGCTCCAGTCGAGAACGCCGTAGTCTTCACCACGCGGATGGACATGGCTCCCGACGGGATGGAAGCGATGACTTCGCCTGTGGAGGCGCTGCCGTCCGGGGACCCCGGCGTCTATCGCTTCAAGACCGATCTCACAATGGCCGGAGGCTGGCGCTTCTCGATCGCGGCTAAGGTTCAGGGTGAATCCGAGACGGTCGAGACGCGCCTGGAATTCAAGGCAGTCCAATGAGTAGATTTGGCTCTTTCCTGGCCCTCGCCGTACTTGCGGCGGGGGCTGGGGCTGGCGGATACTGGGCCGGACAGCGCGATCTGTCCATCCCGGCCGTCGTGCAAATGCTCGAGGCGAACATCGGGCGCGCGCTCGGGGCGGAGCCGATGTCGACGGCCGCCAACCCGGCTCCCACGGGACCTGTCATCTATTACCGCCATCCTGACGGCGATCCGGTGTATTCGCCGGCGCCGAAGCGCACCGATGACGGTCGCGATTTCGTGGCCGTCCTGGCCAGCGAGGATGTCAGCTTCGATCACCCAGCCAAGCCTGAACTGAAGGCTGCGGCCGAAGCGGCATCAGGCGAGCGCGAAATCCTTTACTACCGCAATCCCATGGGCTTGCCGGACACGTCTCCCGCTCCGAAAAAGGATTCCATGGGAATGGACTACATCCCAGTCTACGAAGGCGAGGCGGATGACGGCTCGACCGTCAGGGTTTCGGCGGGAAGGCTGCAGCGTACGGGCGTAAAGGCGGTTGTGGCCACGAAAGGCGCGATCGTGCGTCCGGTGCGGGTCCCCGGAACCGTCACGCTGGACGAGCGCCGTGTCAGCGTGGTTTCGATACGCACCGAGGCTTTCCTCGAAGAAGTGGCCGACATCACGACCGGAGAGACAATCGAAAAAGGCCAGCCCCTCGTCAGTTTCTATGCCAAGGAAATTGCTGCCGCCGGGGCGCTTTATGCGGCCGATCTGAAGAGCGGCTCGAGCAAGGCCGCCGCCGCGGGCAGCCTGCAGAGGTTGACGAACCTCGGCGTTCCGATCGAAGCGATCACTGAAATCGAGACGACACGCAAGGTGCCGATCTCGGTGACGCTAATGGCCCCGCGCAACGGCGTTGTCCTGGAGCGCATGGCGGTCGACGGCATGATGGCTGAGGCCGGGCAAACGCTGTTCCGGATCGCCGACGTTTCGACTGTCTGGGTCATGGCCGACGTGCCGGAATACGAGCTGAGCTCGGTTCGCGTCGGCGACAAGGCGGCCGTCCGTATCCGCAGCCTGCCGGGCAAGGTGTTCGACGGCAGGGTCGGGCTGATCCATCCCGAGATCCAGGGTCAGACGCGGACGGCAAGGGTCCGTGTCGAACTCCCGAACCCCGACGGTCTCCTGCTCGCCAACATGTATGCCGAGGTCGAGGTCGCGACGGGCGGCTCCGATCCTGTCATCACCGTGCCCGACAGCGCCGTCATCGATACGGGAGCCCGCCAGGTTGTCATCGTCGACAAGGGCGAAGGCCGCTTCGAGCCGCGCGACGTGAAGGTCGGGGTGCGGGGCGACGGCATGGCCGAGGTCATGAAGGGCATCGCCGAAGGCGAAAAGGTGGTCGTCGCGGCGAACTTCCTCATCGATGCCGAAAGCAACCTCAAGGCCGCGCTCTCCGCGCTCACGCCCGCGGAGGCAAAACCATGATCGCCAAGCTCATAGCCTGGTCGGCCCGAAATCTGGTCCTCGTCTTCTTCGCCACAGCGCTTGCCGCCGCCGCGGGGATCTATGCGGTCAAGACCTTGCCGCTCGACGCGATCCCCGACCTCTCCGACGTCCAGGTCATCGTCTTCACCGATTACCCGGGCCAGGCCCCGCAGGTGGTCGAGGACCAGGTCACCTATCCGCTGACGACCTCGATGCTCACCGTTCCAAAATCGAAGGTCGTTCGCGGCTTCTCGTTCTTCGGTGTGTCCTTCGTCTACGTGATCTTCGAAGACGGCACCGATCCCTATTGGGCGCGGAGCCGAGTGCTCGAATATCTGAACGCGGCCGCCAGCCGTCTGCCCGATGGCGTCTCCCCGGCGCTCGGACCGGACGCGACGGGCGTCGGCTGGGTTTACCAATACGCCGTCGTTGCCAAGGAATTGTCGCTCGCGGAACTTCGCTCCCTGCAGGACTGGGTCGTGCGCTTCGCAGTCTCGAAGGCGGAAGGCGTGTCCGAGGTCGCGAGCGTCGGCGGCTTCGTCAAGCAATACTCGATCGTGGTCGATCCGGCGCGAATGCGGGCCCAGGGCGTGACGTTGTCGGAGATCGGCGAAGCCGTCCGCACCAGCAACATGGATACGGGCGGACGCACGGTCGAAATCTCGGAATTCGAGTTCATGGTGCGCGGGCGAGGCTACCTGGAGAGCGTTGCTGATATCGAAAGCATCGCGCTCAAGTCGGTCAGCGGCGTGCCGCTCCGGCTCGGCGATGTCGCCAAGGTCGAGATCGTGCCCGATGAGCGTCGCGGCATCGCGGAACTCGACGGAGAGGGCGAGGTCGCGAGCGGCATCGTTCTTCAACGCGTCGGCGCGAACGCCCTGACCGTCATCGAGAACGCCAAGGAGAGCCTCACCGAGATCGAAAAGAGCCTTCCAGGCGGTGCCGAGATCGTACCCGTCTATGACAGGTCGGAACTCATAGACGCTGCGATCGAGACGCTAAAGTCGACGCTGGTCGAGGAGAGCGTCGTGGTCGCCCTTGTCACCATCGCTTTCCTGCTTCACGTCAGGAGCGCCTTGGTCGCGATCATTATGCTGCCCGTCGGCATCCTAGTGGCCTTTGCGGCGATGAAGCTTCTTGGCCTCGGCTCCAACATCATGAGCCTCGGCGGCATTGCCATCGCCATTGGCGCGATGATCGACGCCGCAATCGTCATGATCGAGAACGCCCACAAGCATCTCGAACGAGCCCCGCCGGACAAGCCCCGGATCGAAGTGCTGGTCAATGCGGCGGCCGAGGTCGGGCCCGCCCTGTTCTTCAGCCTGCTCATCATCACCGTCTCGTTCCTGCCGATCTTCACGCTCGAAAGCCAGGAGGGCCGCCTGTTCGGCCCGCTCGCCTTCACCAAGACCTTCGCCATGGCCGCGGCGGCGCTGCTCTCGGTGACGCTGGTGCCGGCTTTGATGGTCGTCTTCGTCCGCGGCCGCATCATCCCTGAACACAGGAACCCGCTCAACAGGCTGCTTATCGGCCTCTATCGGCCCGTCATCGCCGGGGTCCTGAAGGCGAAAACTTTCACGATCCTGCTCGCCATCGCAGCGCTTGCAGTGACCGTCTGGCCAGCGCGCCAACTCGGCAGCGAGTTCATGCCGAACCTCGACGAGGGAACGCTGATGTATATGCCGACGACCTTGCCTGGAATCTCGGTCACAAAGGCCGCCGAACTGATGCAGACGCAGGACCGGATCATAAAATCCTTCCCCGAGGTCGAGAGCGTATTCGGCAAGGCGGGCCGGGCGCAGACCGCGACCGATCCCGCGCCCACGGAGATGTTCGAGACGATCATCAACCTCAAACCGAAATCGGCCTGGCGGCCTGGAGTGACGTCGGAGACCCTCAAGACCGAGATGGACGCGGCGCTGCAGTTTCCAGGCGTGTCGAATGCCTGGACGATGCCGATCCGCGCCCGCATCGACATGCTGTCTACGGGTATCCGCACGCCCGTCGGGGTCAAGGTCTACGGCACGGACCTTGCCGAAATGGAAAATGTCGCGCGCCAAATCGAGGCGGTGCTCAGGGCAGTGCCGGGCACGTCCAGCGCCTACGCCGAGCGGGTGATCGGCGGCTATTATCTCGACATCATTCCTGACCGGGTCGCCTTGGGCCGCTACGGTTTATCGATCGGCGATGTGCAGGACGTGATCTCCATGGCGCTCGGCGCGAAGGTCATCACGTCCACGGTCGAAGGTCGTGAACGCTACGGTGTCGCCATCCGCTATCCGCGCGCGCTCAGAAGCGATCCCGGCGCGATCGCCCGCGACGTGCAGGTGGCATTGCCTGGCGGCGGCTCCGTGCCTCTCGGGGAAGTGGCTAAGGTCGAACTCACGCGCGGAGCGACCTCGATCCGCACCGAGAACGGGCAGCTCGCCGTCTACATCTTCGTCGACATCGCCGGCCGCGATCTCGGCGGCTATGTCAGCGAGGCGCAACAGGCGGTCGCCGCCGAGGTGCAGCTGCCTCCGGGCTATTCGGTCGCCTGGAGCGGCCAGTTCGAATATCTCGAACGGGCCCAGGCGCGGCTGAAGATCGTCGTTCCGCTGACGCTCGCGCTCATCTTCCTGCTGCTCTACCTGAATTTCCGGGCGCTGACGGAAACGCTCATCGTCATGCTGTCGCTGCCCTTCGCGATCGTCGGCGGAATCTGGATGATGTGGTGGCTGGGCTTCAACATGTCGGTCGCGGTCGCCGTCGGCTTCATCGCGCTCGCTGGCGTGGCGGCCGAAACGGGCGTGATAATGCTGATCTATCTCGACAACGCCTGGACCGAAGCGAAGGCGAGAAGCGAAGCGGAGAGACGCAGCCCCACACGCAGCGACCTTCACGTCGCCATCATGGTCGGCGCGGTCGAGCGCGTGCGCCCGAAGATGATGACCGTCGTCGCCATCATGGCGGGCTTGCTGCCGATCCTGTGGAGCACGGGGACCGGATCGGAGGTCATGCAGCGCATCGCGGTCCCCATGATCGGCGGCATGATCTCGTCGACCATCCTGACGCTCGTCGTGATCCCTGCGGTCTACGGGATCATCAAGGGCTGGCGGTTGCCAAGCCGGGCTGTCGTTGAAGAACCGATGGCGGTTGCTCCGCTGAGGTTGGCCGCCGAATAGGAAGGAACGAAAAAATATTGATCAGATGATGCCGGGCGGGATGTGGGGAATGGGCGTGGCAAACTTCATCGTCCTCGTTCTTTCCGTTCTCGTGATCACTGCCGTGGCGGCGGTGCTTTGGGATCCTGCGCGGCGGCGCGCTCTGGATCGCCTTACCTGTCGCGGCGTGTTCTCACTGTGTTGGGAGTGGTGTTCGTCGCGTTAGGGATCTGGTCGATCTAATTTCGCGCTTTTCGTTCCGTCGGGTATTCGTCCCGACGCTTGACCTTCCACCTGCTGGAAGGAGCAGGATGCCTTGCAGGGGAGGAGACGAGATTATGTTGTGCCGGTGCAATCCGCCTCTCAACCGCGCCATTCTGGCCGCCTTCACGTCTGCGCATGCGGCCGGGAGGCTCGACGTGGCGGAGCACCTGCAGTGCGCCCTGGAGTGCCTTTGTAAAGAGGAGGGCGAGGCCAGCGTGGCTGACGAGGCTTACCTGATCATCTGCCGCGCCTGCGATTGCGGAACCAAGCGACCGAAGCATCGAAACTAGGCGGTTCCAGCTCGGATAGTGCTCGCTGTTCCGCATGCCGCGCGGTAGGCCGAGCGTAATCGCGGTTACCGCAGATCAAGTCGTTACAGCCTCCGCTGGGAGCGTCGCGTCGGATCACGGCCGTTTCACGTTGTTCGTCAGCCCGTTGACATACATGACCAGGTTCAGCGGATCGAACCTGAGGCCATGGAACTTGGCCGCGAAGCGCCCGCCGCGGTCGATCACATGGGTGACCACGCCGTGCATCTGCTGGCCGCCCTCGAGCGGATCGAAACGGACGTTGTATTCCTCGGACAGCTTGCGCGTCGCGTCGTCCGCCTCTCCCTCGCGGGTGGTCAGGAAGGTCCAGTTGCTCGGGTCCAGCCCGTGCGCCTCGCCGTATGGCTTCATCACCCCGGGCGTGTCCGCCACCGGATCAGTTGTCACCGTCAGGAACTGCACCATGTCCTTCATGGGCGTTTCGTTGACCATGGCCTGGACGCGGGCGATCAGGTCGGAGTGCAGCGGGCAGACGTCGGTGCAGCTCGCGAACACGAAATTGAGTACAACGACCTTGTCCGCGAAATCCGAGAGGCGGACCGGATTGCCTTCGTCGTCGGCCAGATCGAATCCCGGCGCTGCGGGAGCGTCGATCGCCTGGAAATATTTCTCCTCGCTGCCCATCAGCCTGTCGAGATCGGCGCCCGGATGGTGGGCATGAGCGGGCAATGCGGCGGCCGCGACTGCGGCCATCGCGGCGAGAAGTGTTCTTCTGTTCATCTCCGTTCTCCGGTTTGGTCGAGTTCTCGTACGATGATCCCTTCGAAGAAGGAAACCATCTCGGGGGTGTCCCATTCGGCGGGTCCGGCGAGTCGCGCGAGCTCGTTTCCGTCCGGGCTGATCAGAAGCGTGGCTGGCAGGGCGAACAGTCCCAACGCGCGGATCGCAGTTCCGTCCTGGTCGATGAAGACGGGGAGCTTGACCCCGATCTCGTCGAAGAACTTCCGGACTGCGCCGGCACCAGCCCGGTCCACCGAAAGGGCGACAACCTCGAATCCGTCGCCGCCGAGCCGCTCCCGCAGGCGGTCGAGCGTCGGCATTTCGGCCCGGCAGGGCGCACACCAGGTCGCCCAGACGTTGAGCAGCACGAACTTGCTGCGCCAGTCATCGAGGGATCGCGGCTCGCCCGACTCGTCGGCGAAGACGAGTTCGGGCAAGGACTGCGGTTCTTCGTGCAGCGGCATCACTGTCGGTTCCTGCGTGTGCGCGTTGCCCACGGCCACAAGGACGACAAGTACCAGCGCCGACAGGATCGTCTTCACTGCCTCTTCTCCTGCTCGCGGCGGCTCATCTCCGACTGGTAGGCGCGCTCGCGCTCCGGCCATGTGCTCTTGATGAAGGCGAGAACGGCGCGGATTTCCTCGTCGTTCAAAATGTCCTCGAATCCCGGCATGTCGCTAGCGTACCCGCCGCCCACGACGGCGGCGGGGCCTTCCTTGGTCAGCACCCCGTCCGGGTGGTGCCATGTGTGCCCCGAGGCGTCGTGCGGCGGGGTGGGCATGCGTCCCGACGGGAGCAGCCTCTTCCAGTCAGGCTGGCCTTCGCGCTTGGCCCCGTGGCAGGAGGCGCAGTTCTCGGCATAGAGCTGCCGTCCCTGCGCGATCGCCGCAGCCTCGCCGGGGCTCGCTCCGAGCCGCCAGATCAGGGCGAGGGCGGCAGCTCCCGACAGAGCCGCCACGATGCCGAGGGCAACAGCCTTCCTGCTCATTTGCGGCCGCTGAAGAACAGGTACTTCACCAGGGCCGCGCCCGCCAGGACGAGCACCGCCACGAGCAGGAGCCAGCCTAGCCTCATGCCCATCATCATGCCGCCCATGCCTTCCATCATTCCGCCGTCCATCATCGTCGGCTCCTTCCGGGCTTCGGGGCGGGCAGAGCTACTCGCGAGCGTAAACGCCACCTACGCCGGACTTGGTGATCTCCAGCATCTCGAATGGCGCTTCCTTGGTGCCGCTCATTCCCGGCGAGCCCATTGGCATGCCGGGCAGCGTCACGCCGTTGATGTCGGGCCGCTCCGTGAGGAGCTTCTTGACCGTGCCGACGGGGACGTGGCCGCTAACGACGTAGCCGTCCACGAACGACAGGTGGCACCCCTGGAACTCGTCCGCGATGCCTGCCTCGCGGCTCATTTCCGCCAGGTCGTGCGTCGCCTTGACGGTAACGTCGAAGCCGTTCTCCCGCAGGTACTCGGCATAGCCTTCGCAGCAGCCGCATTGCGGGTTCTTGTAGAGCGTTACGTCCTTCTCGCCCGCGAGCGCCGGGACGGCAGCCCAGACGAAGGAAGCGAGAACGACGGTGTTGAGGATGGTACGCATTTCGGTTCTCCTTTCGAGGGAATTGGTCAAGCGACGCGGAAGACGCCCATCATCCCGGCGGCCTGGTGTTCGAGGATGTGGCAGTGGAACATCCAGTCTCCCGGATTGTCGGCAACGAATGCGATCTCCACCCGCTC
Source organism: Mesorhizobium sp. WSM4848 (assembly GCF_055811375.1). Classification (NCBI taxonomy): domain Bacteria; kingdom Pseudomonadati; phylum Pseudomonadota; class Alphaproteobacteria; order Hyphomicrobiales; family Phyllobacteriaceae; genus Mesorhizobium; species Mesorhizobium sp. WSM4848. The sequence continues at coordinate 15,044 of NZ_JBVVPX010000038.1, read as the reverse complement.
GCGTGGCGACATGAGCACCGTGTCCTGCCACTCGCGGTGGCGCGTCGGCTTGCCGTTCCGGGAGATCACCCGGAAGGGATGGCCGTGCAGGTGGATCGGATGATGCCAGGCCGTCGCGTTGGTCATCGCGATGACATGGCTCTTGTCCTGCGCAAGCGTCAGCATCGGGTCCATGACGTGGCCTTCCGCCGCGACTCCGTTGATGAACCAGATGCCGCCGGAATGCATCATGTTCATCATGCCCCCCAGGTTGCCCATCGTGCCGGAGGAATCCTCGCCCCTGTTCCCCATGCTGCCGCCCATCTCCTGCATGACGATGGCTCCCATCATGCCGCCGTTGAAGGTGACCTCGTGCCGGACGGCCGATGCAATGTCCGGCTCCGGCAGCGGGTTGGGCGGGAGGGCGACAGGCCAGTCGGGAGGCGCCTGCCTGAGCGGATTATCGGCATAGGCAAGGTCGACCAGGCGGTATTCCAGGCCCTCGTAGAAGCGGTCGATCACGGAACTTCCGGCGTCAGCCGTCATGTCGAGGATGAGGTCGGCGCGCATCGCGGGCCCGAGCACGACCAGCCCGCCTTCCGGCGCATGCGGCTCGACGGGCTGCCCGTCCAGCGCGATGACGACGGGTTCGTGGCTCCCGAAGTCGAGGCCGAAGATGCGGGCGTTGGCGGCGTTTATGAGGCGCAGGCGGATTCGTTCTCCCTTCCTGACCGGGAAAGCGTCCGGCACGCGGCCGTTGACCGTCACCGTGTTGCCGACCCGGCCGTTGTGCATCATGTCATGGCGGTTGCCGAAGTCTTCCCGCATCTCGGCGGTCTTGGTCAGCCGCCAGTCGGACAGCACCCAAGTGACTTCGCGGTCGACCCGGACGGGATCGGCTTCCTCCACGATCAGCGGGCCGTAGAGGCCTCGGCCGGCCTGCTCGAAACTGCGATGGTGCGGATGGTACCAGAAGGTGCCTGCGTCGACGGCATCGAACTCGTAGGCAAAGGTCTCGCCGGGCGCGATCGGCGCCTGCGTGAGGTGCGGCACGCCGTCCATTGCGTTCGGGACCCGCAAACCGTGCCAGTGCACCGTCGTCTCTTCGTCGAGTTTGTTCTCGACCGCGACCCGCAGGCGTACTCCTTGGCGGATGCGAATTTCCGGACCGGGCAGGCTGCCGTCATAGCACCAGATGGGGGTGTTGCCATGCGGCTCTGGCGCGATCTGGGCGCGCCCCGGTTCGGCGCGGATCCGGAACTCGCGAAGGCCTGCGGCGGCGTCGGATCGCGGTGGAAGCAATACGCCCGCCGAAACGGCGGCGGCCGATGCGAGAAAGGTTCGACGCGTCAGCGCCGGCACACGTGGACAGAGCATTGGATCAACCATCCCGGAATAGGCTCTTGTGACGCGCGGACGTAGCCGGGCGCGTCGATGGGTCGGTCGCGAGCGGATGCTGCGGCCGTGTCAGCTTCGGAAGGTGGTTCGGGGAGGATAGGGCTCAGGCGGACCGGTGCGGCCGTCGGACGGTTCTCCGGGAGGCAAAGATACGATGCCTGCGAAATGCGGAAGCTCGGCCGCGACAGGCGTGCAGATCGCGGCAAGCGAGGTAACGCAGAACTGGTCGCATGCCGACGTCTGGCCGTCATCGCCGGGACAGTCCTGGCAGTGGGGCATGTCGCCGTCCATCTCAGCCATCGACATCTTCAGAGACATGTCGGTCAAAGCCGCGGCATGCGCCGCCGTGCCCGCGGCGAAGGTCGCGAGGAAGACGACTGCGAGGATGCGGACGAGCCTGCTCATTGGGCAGACAGTAGTCCTGGCTTTGCGCCGTGTCCAGATTCGGTCGGAGGTGAGTCATGACCGCCGCAAACGGACGCCGACGCGAGGCGATTTGTTGCAGGCTCCATTGGATGTCGGACCAGGTTCCGGAAATGGTCTGCCGTGAGATCATAACCGCCTTTGGTCCAAACTTGTGCGCCGGCTTCCGGATCGCGGCATTAAGCGGTTCCGGTAGCCTAAGACGCGAAGTCCGCTATTTATGATCCTAGAGTGGCCGGCCGGCGCGGATCATCGCTCGTGCGATCGCGAGCTGCGCCTCGATCTTGGCGTTTCGTTTTGCGTCATATTGTTGGCGGCGATCAGCCGGCGTAGCGAGCGCATCATCTCCCCGCGCGTCAATCTGGCGTCCAGCATGCAATCGACGATCGCAACAGCGCTACTTCGGTCCATATGGTGATGAGATTCCGTCGCAGGATGGCGGCTATCATATTTGCCCTCCATCCAACCGAAGAGCACGAGAATTGTTTTCTTGTCCAACCCGACTCCATGTGATCGGGAGCCGCGCCGCCTTCACTGAGTTGGAAGCGGCTGTGGAAGGGCCTCCAGCATGCCGGCGAGGCGCCCAAGGACATGAAGAAGCGGCCGACGATGCAGTGGGTTAAGCCGGGTTCACCAGCGTCACGCACCGCTGCTACGGCAAGAGCAATTCGCACTCCGAGTTTCTCGTGTCGTCAGGCAGTTATCCCATCCGGCCTAGGCTCAAAACCCAACGGAAGATCAGTTGACTTTGGGCCGCAACGGCTCATCCTTGACTTGTTGGCCTACCTTTCCGACCAACTTTTGATAGGGAGGAAGCAATGGAAGCCGTCAATCGTAGATCCACATTTGCACTCGGTCTTACAGTAGCCGCGACGCCACTGATCGCTTGGGCGACCCCAGCAGCCGCACAGACTTACGGCCCCGATGAGGGCAAGGAGGTCGGCCCCGGTGTCAGAGTTGTAGCGCTTGGTGAGCGGGCTTCGGTCATACCAGCTTATAAAACGGTCATGCTACGCGATTTTGTTATCCAACCCGGGGCGAAGACGCCGGACAACATGATGACGAACGACATGCTCTGCCACATGACTGAGGGAGAACTTTCGGTCGTTCACAACAAAGAAAAGTTCACAGTCAAGAAGGGCGATGTTTGGGCCTGCGCCAAAGGCGCCACTACTGAAGGCACCCAGAACACGAGCACTGCGGTCGCGATCATGCGGGTCATCGATTTGATGCCCGCATGAGGTAAGCGATGGGTGGAAGTGCGGCTATGGCTGCCCAAAGAGATGCCCGAGCGCGTATCTGTCGTGGTGGGGGAACGTCCAGCGACGGGCCGCCTTCCATCCCGGCCATTGTCGATCACCGGCTGATTGAGTTTTGACCCTAGTCCCTCGACAGCTGCTTGATCTGTTTCCTGATTTCCTCGGGATCGCCGCGCGAAACGATGACGATGATCGCCAGCTGTTCGGCCAGTTCGCGGCGGCGGCGCAGCCGGCGAACAGCAGATCTCTCCGCTTTCAGCCCAGCATGCAGTCGATGACCGCCTGGAAGCCAGGCTCCACCGCCTCCTGGCAATCGATCTCACGGTCGGGTTAGTCGCCTGTCGTCTTGGCTGTCTGATCACCAACGCCTCCTCATAAAATCGCTCGCCCTCGGCGCGGTGCGGCGGCACCTGGAACTATCTCGACATCACGCCGCTGGGCCGGCAGGAGGTCTGCAAGGACTCGCCCGAGGGCTATCCGCAGACCCCGGCCTACAAATGGTGGAACTGGCACGACAGCTACGCCGCGGATCCGGCAGCCGACAAGAAGTGGGCCGAGGTGTCGGAGGCCGGAGAGGCGGCGTTCCGGGCGGCGAGCACGAAGCGATGAGCCAGACCTGATCCGGCGGGTCAGACGGGCGGCGACGGTCGATCGGCTATTCGTATATCCGGGCCCGAGACATCGCAGCTGGACCATTGTTGAGGAAAGTGCGGCGACGACGCTGGCGGCAACCGCTCGGCCGCCATTCAGGCCGACTTAACGATCGACAATGTGCGTTTGTGGGTGGCCGGTTTCGTGCGGAAACTGGCGGCGGGACCAGGACGGCCGACGTAAAAGCCCTGGATTTTATCGATGTCGAATTCGCGAATAAGGGCCAGCTGCTCGTCGGTTTCCACGCCCTCGACCAGGATTTTATGGCCGCGATTTCGGACCAGGGCAATAATGTCCTGTAACATCGCCTTGCCCCTTGGGGTGCCGCAGTCATGCAGAAACGAGCGGTCGATCTTCACCATATCGAAATCGATGAGACGAAGCCATGAGAGGCCCGCGAAGCCCGTCCCGAAGTCATCAAGCCATACCCTGACCCCCAGCAGCTTCAGGTCGCTGATGCAGCGCAGAACGTCGGAGTGCATCTCCATCTCCAGCCCTTCGGTGATTTCGAGGGCCAGCCTGCTGCCGGCGACGCCGGTCTCGCTCAAAATCGTCGCAACCGAAGCTGCGAAGCCGGGCGTCTTGAGCTGAATTGGAGAGACGTTGACGCTGACGACACGGACGTGATCGTCCGCCAGGAGCTCAGTGCACACTGTCCTTATGGCCCAGCGCCCGAGCTCCAGGACCGCGCCGGTTCGTTCCGCAACAGGAATGAACAGGCTCGGCGGAACCGATGTACCGTCCAGCATTTTGAGGCGCATCAGAGCCTCGACGGCTTCAACCCGGCCAGACGCCACGTTCTGGATCGGCTGGTAGACGAGTGAAACGAGGTCCTGGCCGATCGCGATCTTCAGCAAAGCCGCAATGTTCTCGCTCTCGTCGCTGCTCTGGGGATCGTTTGGATCGAACAGCCAAGTACAATTGCGACCGCCTGCCTTCGCCAGATAGAGCGCACGATCGGCCTCGTGGACGATCTTCTCCAGCTTGGCGCCAGTCTGCGCCCTGGTGAAGGCAGCGCCAACGCTCACCGTCACCACCGAGGTGCCGTCTCTGCGCTGCTGGTGGGGAAGCGCGAGGTTCTCCACCGTGCTTCGAATGGCTTCCGCAAGACCTGCAACCTGTTCCCTTTTCTCCATACGAGCCAGGACAATGAACTCTTCCCCGCCGTAGCGGCCGATTGAGCCATTGTGCTGCTTGATCATCTCGGCCAGGGCGTTGGCGACAAGTATCAGGCAGCGGTCGCCTTCCTGATGTCCGTAGTAGTCGTTGAACCTTTTGAAGAAGTCCACGTCGATGAGGATCGCCACAAAACCGCTGCCATGCCTTTGCCAGTCGCTCCAGTAGTCGCGCAGCTTCTCGTCGATCGCGCGCCGATTCTCCAGACCGGTAAGCGGATCGGTTCTCGACAGATTCAACAGCGCCTGTCCGCGCTCGGTGGCCTCCTTGTGCTGGATTTTAGCTTCCAAGGCGTTCAGGAAGACGTTGTAACGTTCCTCGTTCAACCTCCAGTTTACATACGACGTGAATATGAAACACGAAACGTAAAAAATCCCTAGTACTATTTTGTATGTTAGCGTAGAAGGTACAAAATAGTTCACGGTGTATAATATACACAAGATTATAGCAGAAGTTATGATGGATAGATTAAACCTGAATGTGAAGAAAAGATTGGCGCCCATCATGAAGATAGTACCGAAGACCATATAATAAGAGACGCTTTCCTTGTCCGCGGCCATAACCGCTGGGCACAACCAACCGACATAGCCAAAGATGATGGCTGCGGCGCAAGTCACGTCAATCCATTCCGTTCCGACCCCCCGGCGAAGTTGTGCTTCCAGGGTCAACAGCGCAGTCACTCCGACGGCGAAGCGCGCCGTGATCGTATAGAGTGCGACATCCGGAATCAGCAGCAGATCCGTTGCCGAAAACAGCAGATAGATGGCGACGGCGATCCAAAGCCCCGGCCTGGCGTCCATCCTTCGCTTCGCCTGGCCTTCCTCCCAATAGAGGCTGCGGAGTTCGTCGGACCGTGGCTCGTAGCGCCGCTCAAGCGGTTCTGCATGGGCGATATCGGCCAATGCGGATGACGCGTATTCGTTCGTCACGCTAAGCCCCATTTGAACGGGGCTGTGTATGCCGAACTCATTTCTAGCTTCTGCCCCCACGCCGGCCGACTCCTCAGGCGCGACAGCGAATTGCGGCGCCTCGCAAGCAATATGCAGTCGCGCATAGGTTTGCGTTAACTCGTATCGGGAATCCGGCCCGCGAAGCGACCAAAAGACCTAGCATGGTTGGCGGGAAATAAACGACACCGCTAAAATGCCTGACATGTGGCTTGGCAAAGATAAAATTTTAGGCAATATCCAACTATATCTAGTTAAATGTGATTATGGAGTTCTGCGGTGGCAACCATCCTCGATGGCAAAAGTCTGATTACTGCCGAGATGATCGCCGCCAGTTTCCCTCGAAAAAAGCTCGGGCCTCATAGCGAAGCGTTCGAAACCGCTCGCGTAGAGCTTGCGCTCATTCTCCACACGACACACCAGCAAATCGAGCAACGAAAGGACCCCGCCGAGATCATTCGTGGTGTGACGTCGTACCTCAGCGCGACGCGTTCCAAGGTTCATCCCGACATTTGGCAGGCATTGATACCGGTGGTGCAGAATCACCCAGTCCTGGAGTACTTTCTTGAGGATCCGCTCACGCGGTGGTCCCATGACAAGCCCAGAGGTTATTCCGGCGACGCGCAGTTGCTCGACTACATCTATTGCGATTCGCACGTGGCGGAGAGCGTGGCAAACGCCTCGGAGATCGGCAAGGCGCTCTACAAGCATACCAAGGATGTGCCGTCGTCCATCGCGGCACGCGAACGGCGTGATCTTCTGACCCGCTATGTCGATAAGATTGCGACCAGGAATGGAACGCAAACCGAGGTCCTGGCGATTGCGGCCGGCCATTTAAGGGAGGCCAGTCGCTCGGCCGCCTTACAGGAGGGCCGTCTCAAGCGCTGGGTTGCGCTCGATCAGGATCCTCAGAGCGTTGGATTGATCACGCGCGACTTCCAAGGCACTGCGGTAGAGGCCATCGACGGCTCGGTGCGAACCGTGCTCACGCGGGGTCACAAGCTTGGCAAGTTCGACTTCATCTACGCCTCTGGCCTTTACGACTACCTTGCGCACAACGTCGCCGTGAAGCTCACGAAAACCTGCCTGCAGATGTTGAAGCCGAACGGGACATTCCTCTTCGCGAACTACGCGGAGGGCAATCCTGACGCCGGGTATTGGGAGACGTTCATGAACTGGGTGTTGCTGCTGCGGTCGGAGGCCGATATGTGGAACATCATCAATGCGAGCGTCGACCGAAACACCGTCGAGGCGCAGGTGTTCTATGGCGAGAACCGCAACGTCCTGTACGGCGTCATCGAAAAGCGCGAATAGCGACCGCCTTGGGCTGCAAGCTTGTCGGCGGTTGCCGGTTTCAATCCTCGAACGCCGCCCTTAGCGTCTCGAATGGCGCCAGCGCGCCGCGCACCTGCACGACGGCGGCGGCGACGCGATGGGCGCGCTGCACCGCCTCGGTCGGGGCATGGCCGGCAATCCGGGCGGCGAGATAGGCGCCATTGAAGGAATCGCCGGCGCCGGTGGTATCGACCGGGGCGGCGACATGCACGGCCGGAACGGGATGCGGGGTCTCGTTTGCGGCGATCAGCGCCGGCTCCTCGCCGTTCTTGACGACGACTTCGCCGACCAGTTTTCCCAGCCGTTCCGCGGTTTTCTGCGGCGCTGCGTCGCCGAACAGCATCTGCTCGTCGGGAAAGGTCGGCAGCGCGATGTCAGTGACTGCCAGCGCATCGAGGATCGCGGTCTGTGCTTCCTCGCTCCGGCGCCACAGCCGCGGCCGATAGTTGGGATCGAAGGCGACAAGCGAGCCGGCGGCGCGCGCCTTGGCCACCGCCGCCAAAAGTGTCTTGCGCGCGGCGTCGTCCAGAATTGCCAAAGTGATTCCGGAAAAGTAAACAAGCGCCTGATTTTCAAGACTTTTCGCCAAAGCTGCCGCGTCGGAGGCAAGCTGCCTCGCGGCTGCGTCGCCGCGCCAGTAGGTGAAGGAGCGTTCGGCGCCGGTCAGCGCGATTGCATAGAGGCCGGGCCGGGCGCCTGGTATAATCGGGCTGGCGCCGATGCCGATGCCGTTTTGCGCGAAGAAATCGATCTGGTCGCGCGAGAACGGGTCGTCGCCGAAGGCCGACACATAGGTCGCCGGCCGGTCACCGCTCAGCGCATGCAGCGCCCACAGCGTATTGAACGTGTCGCCGGCAAAGCCCATGCGCCAGTTCGGCCCGGCCTGGCCTGAAAGCTCGAGCATACATTCACCGATCGAGGCGACGCCGTTTCCTGCCATGTATCTCACTCCTGGTGCATGTCGCCACAGCTTGCGCGGCGGCTTTGGGATAACGACATGCACAAAACCAAAGACCCGGTGCTGTAGCTTTTTGCGAGCGCGAGCGCCATGCTTGGCGGCAGCGGATTTTTGCGCCAGCGGCGTTTTCTCAGCTGCGCGGCGGGACGCGATCCGCTCAGTGAGACGTTATTTCTGGAAGAGGAACCGGTTTGGCATCGTTATGGCGCTACGTTCTGGCAGGTGTTGGTCTGGCTGCCTTGCTGGCCGGCATTCTCGCCGTCGTCCATCTGACCGCGCCGCAAGCGCCTCGGCCTGCCAGTTCCGAAATTGCGCGTTCGAAAAAGACGGCGAACGGTCTGTTTGTGGCCAGTTTCGAGCCGGAGCGGGGCGTTGTCAGGCAGGGCGAGCTGCAATCCTGGCTGCTGACCCTGAGGACAAAGGCGGGCACTCCGGTGGAGGGCGCTGCGATCACGATTTCCGGCGGCATGCCGCAGCACAGGCACGGTCTGCCGACCAGCCCGCATCCAACCGATTATCTGGGCGATGGCCGCTATCGCATCGGCGGGGTGAAATTCACAATGAGCGGTTTGTGGCAGCTGCATTTCGCCATTTCCGCGGCGGCCGGATCCGACACGGTGGTCTTCAATGTGTTGCTCTGAGCGCTGGAGCAAGTTGAACCGCTTTTCGCGACTTTTCGCGCTGCTGGCGATCGCTGTGCTTGCCGGCTGCGGCAAGCCTGAGTTTTCCGATACCGAAAAGAAGACCATCGCCTCGCTGGCGCTGTCAGCCCTGCCGCCGCTGAAAGCCGACACGACCAACCGCTTCGCCGACGTACCGGCCGCCGCCGCGCTCGGCGCGACGCTGTTTTTCGACGCCGGGATGAGCGGCGACGGCAAGGTTTCCTGCTCGACCTGCCACAAGATCGACCGGCAGTTCCAGGACGATCTGCCGCGAGCGGTCGGTGTCGGCCGCACCAACCGGCGCACCATGCCGTTGGCCGGCGTTGGGCATGACGCATGGTTGTTCTGGGACGGGCGGCGCGACAGTCTCTGGGCGCAGGCGCTGGCGCCGCTGGAAAGTCCGCTGGAGCAGGCCGGCAACCGCGCCGCCTACGCGCATTATATCAAGGCGCGATTCGGCGAGCGCTACGAGCGCATCTTCGGGCCGCTGCCCGACCTTTCAAATGTGGCGGCCAATGCCAGTCCGCTCGGCGGCGATGCCGAGAAGGCTGCCTGGAATGCCATGTCCGGTGCGCAAGCCGAGGACGTCAACCGCGTCTTCGCCAATATCGGCAAGGCGATCGCCGCCTTCGAGCGATCGATCGCGCCACCGCAGACGCGATTCGACCGGTTCGCCGCCGCGTTGGATACCGGCATACAGGCACTGCCAGGCGACGATGCCTTGTCGCCCGAAGAAATCCTCGGGCTAAAACTGTTCATCGGCAAGGCCAATTGCGTGACGTGCCATACCGGGCCGCGTTTCACCGACGGCGGTTTTCACAACACCGGCGTGCCGCCGGTGGCGAATCTGCCGCCGGATCGCGGCCGCATAGACGCGGTGCGCCAAGTCGAGGCCGATCCGTTCAACTGTTTCGGTGCGTTTCGCGATGGCGACGCCAGCGCCTGCGGCGAGCTGCGCTTCATGGTCAAGGCCGGGACGGAACTCGTCCGCGCCTACAAGACGCCGTCGCTGCGCGGCGCCGCCACCCGTGCGCCCTACATGCATGCCGGGCAGTTTTCCTCGCTCGAGGAAGTGGTGGCGCATTATTCGAAGGCGCCGGCCAGTGTCGAGGGTGTATCCGAGATCCACCCGCTGCAGCTGTCGGGCCGCGAGCGCGCGGCGCTGGTGGCGTTTTTGAAGACGCTGGCGGAGTGAAGCCGGGACAGTTGATAAATATCGCAAAAAAGATATATTCCGATTCAGATTAATTGGTCGGTCGAGTTTCTCAATGTTGAGGTGAGACGGGAACTCGAAGCCCAGCCGAAAGACATCCTGGCCAGCTTTCTGCGGATATCGCGCTTGATCGAAGCGCATGGGCTGCAGAAGGTCCACGAGCCCTATGTGAAGCATCTGGAGGGCCGGCTTTGGGAGATGCGGATGAAGGGCAGGGATGGCATTGCTCGTGCGATCCACGTCACCGCGACCGCGCGGCGCGTGGTTGTGGTGCGGGTGTTCGCGAAGAAGACGCAAAAGACGCCGCGAAGTGAGATCGAGTTGGCTGCAAGGCGGGCAAAGGAGGCCCTATGAGCCGGAAAACAATCCCCGTTGAGGACGCCGCCAAGGAGTGGTTCAAGGACCCTGCGTTTGTCGCCGAATACGACGCCTTGGAAGAGGAGTTCGCGATCGCAGAAGCTTTGATCAAGGCGCGAGGTGAAGCCGATATGACGCAGGAAGAAGTCGCCGCCGCCATGGGTACGACACAGGCGGTGATTGCTCGCCTGGAAAGTGGTCGAAATATGCCCTCGACCCGGACCTTGCAGCGTTTCGCAAAGGCGACCGGATCGAAGCTTCGCATCAGCTTCGAACCCGGAAAGCCTAAGTCGCGCGCCGGTCATTGAGCGCCTACCGGTCCTTCACCGTCTCCATCGCCACGAAGGTCGAGGTCTGGGCGACGTGGGGCAGGGCGGAGATGCGCTCGCCGAGCACGCGGCGGTAGGCGGCGATGTCGGTGGTGCGCACTTTCAGCAGATAATCGAAGCTCGACGCCATCATGTGGCATTGCTCGATCTCCGGCACCGCCTGCACGGCGCGGTTGAAGGCGTCGAGCGCGGCCGAGCGGGTGTCCGACAGTTTCACCTGGACGAAGGCGACATGGCCTTCGCCCATGCGCTCACGGTCGACGATCGCCTGGTAGCCGCGGATGATGCCGTCCTTTTCGAGCCGCTTGACCCGCGCCTGCACTGGCGTCTTCGACAGGCCGACCTTTGCCGCGAGTTCCGACATCGAAAGCCGGCCGTCGCTGCCCAGCGCCGACAGGATGTTCCTGTCGATGCGGTCCAATTGGTCTTCTGTCATCAAATATTTGGTCAAATTCGAGGAAATCCGGCCGAATGATAGTTCAATCGACCTCTCCTGTCGATTTCTTTGGACCGATCGAAACCGCGCTTTGTGCTAGCTTGCGTCATTCGGTCCGGTGACCGCCGGACCGCTCACTGATGCTCGCTCCACAGGACCGTCATGCCAGCGCTCGAAGCCATCCGCCAGCAGATCCGTGCCAATTACTTGCCTGACGAAGACGAGGCCGTGAAGCGGCTGGCCGAGGCGACCGGGCTCTCGACGGAAGAGCGCAAGGCAATCTCGGCCCGCGCCGCCGATCTGGTGCGGGCGGTGCGCGGCTCGTCCGATCCGCGGCTGATGGAAGTTTTTCTGTCCGCCTACGGCCTGTCCACCAAGGAGGGCGTCGCGCTGATGTGCCTGGCCGAAGCGCTGCTCCGGGTACCCGACACCGAGACGATGGACGACCTCATCGCCGACAAGATCGCGCCGCATGACTGGTCGGCGCATTCGGGCGGATCGAGCTCGATCTTCGTCAATGCGTCGACCTGGGCGCTGATGCTGACCGGCCGGGTGCTCGACGAGGGCGAGGGCGGCATCGAAGGCACGCTGCGCGCCATGGTGCGCCGGCTGGGCGAGCCGGTCATCCGCAAGGCGGTCGCCGCCGCCATGCGCGAAATGGGCGAGCAGTTCGTGCTTGGCCGCACGATTGCCGAGGCCGTCAAGCGCGGCCGGCCGATGACCCAGAAAGGCTATCTCTATTCCTTCGACATGCTGGGCGAAGCGGCCCGCACCGAGGCCGACGCACTGCGCTATCTCAAGGCCTATGCCGACGCCATCTCGTCGCTCGATGCCGGCGCCAACGGCCCCGACATCCGCCAGAATCACGGCATCTCGGTCAAGCTGTCGGCGCTGCATCCGCGCTACGAGGCGACGCAGAAGGAAAAGATGCTGCCTGTGATGGCCGAGCGGCTTTTGTCGCTGGCGCTGGCGGCGCGTCATTCGCGCATGGGCCTCAACATCGACGCCGAGGAGGCCGACCGCCTCGACCTGTCGCTCGAAATCATCGAGCTGGTGCTGGCCGAGCCGGAGCTTGCCGGCTGGAACGGCTTTGGCGTCGTCGTCCAGGCCTATGGTCCGCGCGCCGCCTTCGTCATCGACTGGCTCTATGCGCTGGCGAGGAAGCACGACCGCACCATCATGGTGCGGCTGGTCAAGGGCGCTTACTGGGACACCGAGATCAAGCGGGCGCAGGCGCTCGGGCTCGACGGTTATCCAGTGTTCACCCGCAAGGCCAACACCGATGTGTCTTACCTGGCCTGCGCCAAAAAGCTGCTGTCGATGACCGACCGCATCTATCCGCAATTCGCCACCCACAACGCCCACACCGTCGCCGCCGTCCTGTCGATGGCCGGCGATCGCGACTCCTTCGAGTTCCAGCGCCTGCACGGCATGGGCGAGGCGCTGCACGAGACGGTGCGGCGGGCCGAGGGCACGCGCTGCCGCATCTATGCGCCGGTCGGCGCGCATTCCGACCTGCTTGCCTATCTGGTCCGCCGGCTGCTCGAAAACGGCGCCAACTCCTCCTTCGTCCACCAGCTCACCGACGAGGAGGTCGAGCCGGAGGATATTGCCCGCGACCCGATCGAAACCGTCGAGAAACAGGGTCCGGCCGCCAATCCGGCGATCCCCCACCCGTCGGCGATCTTCGGTGCTGCCCGCCGCAATTCGAAGGGATGCGACATCACCGATCCGGTGACGCTGGCCGCGATCGACAAGGCCAGGGCTGAATTCGCCGGGCCGGACCGCTGGCACGCCCGGCCGATCACCCGTGCCGCCGGCTACGGCAAACAGTGTCCGGTGGTCAATCCGGCAAAACCCGACGAGGTGGTCGGCACGGTCAGCGAGGCCACCGCCAAGCAGGTTGCGACCGCCGTGCGCATCGGTGTGGAGGCGCAACCGGCCTGGGCGAAGCGCGCCGTCGCCGAGCGCGCCGCCATCCTCAACCGCGCGGCCGACCTCTACGAGGCCAACGCCATCGAATTCTTCGCGCTCGCCACCCGCGAAGCCGGCAAATCACTGGCCGACGGCGTCGCCGAAGTGCGCGAGGCGGTCGACTTCCTGCGCTATTACGCTGCCGAAGCGGCCAATGCCGAACCGGGAACGCAAGCGCGCGGCGTGATCGCGTGCATCTCGCCGTGGAATTTTCCGCTCGCCATCTTCACCGGCCAGATTGCGGCAGCGCTCGTCACCGGCAATTCGGTCATCGCCAAGCCGGCCGAGCAAACGCCGCTGATTGCCTTCCGCGCCGTCGAATTGCTGCGCCAAGCCGGCGTGCCGGAAGACGTCATCCAGCTTCTGCCCGGCGACGGCCCCTCGGTCGGCGGCCCGCTGACCGCCGACCCGCGCATTGCCGGCGTCTGCTTCACCGGTTCGACCGAGGTCGCCAAGCTGATCGAAAAGCAGTTGGCCGAGACCGCCGCGCCCGACGCCATGCTGATCGCCGAGACCGGCGGGTTGAATGCGATGATCGTCGATTCCACCGCGCTGCCCGAGCAGGCGGTGCGCGACATCCTGGCTTCGGCCTTCCAGAGCGCCGGCCAGCGCTGCTCGGCGCTGCGCATCCTCTACGTGCAGAAGGACGTCGAGAAGAAGATGCTGGAGATGCTGAAGGGCGCGATGGAAGCGCTCAGCCTCGGTGATCCCTGGCGGATTTCGACCGATGTCGGGCCAGTCATCGACGAGGAGGCACAAAAATCGATCCGCGACTATTGCACTGAGATGGGCCTGCAGGGCCGGCTGATCGCCAAGCTTGAAGCGCCCAAGGATGGCCGCTTCGTGGCACCGCATGTGTTTCGGGTCAAGGGCATCGAGGACATCGAGCGCGAGGTGTTCGGGCCGGTGCTGCATGTCGCCAGCTTCGACGCCGACGACATCGACGGGGTCATCGCCGCGATCAATCGCAAGGCTTATGGCCTGACCTTCGGCCTGCACACCCGCATCGAAGGCCGCGCCCAGCATTTCGTCGACGGCATCCATGCCGGCAACATCTATGTCAACCGCAACCAGATCGGCGCCGTGGTCGGCTCGCAGCCATTCGGCGGCGAAGGACTTTCCGGCACCGGGCCAAAGGCCGGCGGGCCGCACTATCTCAGGCGGTTCCGCAAGGGGCCGCAGGCGGGCACGCCAATTGTTGACGGCCGCAAGGTGACGGCGACCGAACTCGCCGACAATCTGCCAGACCCGGCGCTCGGCGGCTGGTCGACGCGGGCGGACCGGGTGGCGGTGCTGAGGAAGCATGTGCGCGGCAAGGCTGCCGCGGCCATCGGTGCCGCCGCCAGCATCGATTTCGGCCAGGTCGATTTGCCCGGGCCGACCGGCGAGGCCAACACGCTGTCGCTGTCGCCGCGCGGCCGCGTGCTGTGCCTGGGACCGGACGCCGACACGCTGCTTGCCCAGACCATCCAGGCGCTCGCCGCCGGCAATGCGGTGCTGGCGGTCGCGCCCGGTGCGCCGGCAGCACTTTCATCATTGACCGGCAAGGGCCTGCCGCTGGCGGCCATCGACGGCCGGCCCGACCCGGTCGAGGCACGCTCGCTGCGTGTCGACGTCGTTGCCTTTTCCGGCACGCCCGAGGCCGCGCGCATCGTGCGCAAGGTGATCGCCGACCGCGCCGGCCCGATCGTGCCGCTGGTCAGCGAAGTGCTCAATCCGGCCGCCTATGCGCATGAGCGCGCCGTCTGCGTCGACACCACGGCCGCCGGCGGCAACGCCAGCCTGCTGGCCGCTGCGTGAGGGTCGGCCGGGGCTTCGCATAGCGGGGCGACTCTTCCTTCTCCCCTTGTGGGAGAAGGTGGCCGCGAAGCGGTCGGATGAGGGGTGTTCCAGCTTGGCACGGACGGCGATCCTTCCAACACCCCTTGTATCTGCACGGAAGGTTTT
>NZ_JBVVPX010000037.1:39225-78718 GCF_055811375.1 Mesorhizobium sp. WSM4848 | reverse complement strand
CAAGGTGGATGTTGAATCACCGGAGAAGCTCGTCGTCACATCACAATCGATTCATCGATCACGGGACGTGCTCTAGCCGCAATCGACATCTGATCCCAATAGCGGACATTGTGCGATTCAATGACGCAGGTCGGGTCGCGCAAAGCAGACCTTGACGCAGTTCCTCGACCTGCGGGTCGAAGATTGCGGCGGGTAGCGTCCGCCGCCGAGCTTGATGGTGGCCAGCAACCTTCTCCCGCCGGGGCAGCTTGCGGAGCCGCGCGTCAGCTCCTTACCGAGGAACGATCATTACAGTTCATACATACGAAGATCGCTCGCCGGGTTACTCGGTCTGCGAAGCGCAAGCAGGTTCTTCAGATGCCGCCCATGCAGAGGTATTTCATTTCGAGGTAGTCCTCGAGGCCATGGCGGGAACCCTCTCGCCCGATGCCGGACTGCTTCATGCCGCCAAAGGGCGCCGCTTCCGAAGACATGCGCCCCGTGTTGATGCCAATTATGCCATATTCCAATGCCTCGGCCACGCGCCAGACACGCTTCAGGTTCGAGGCATAGAAATAGGCGGCGAGGCCGTAGATCGTGTCGTTGGCCTCACGCACAACCTGATCCGAATCGTGGAAGCGAATGATCGGGGCCAGCGGCCCGAAAGTCTCCTCTTGCGCAACCGCCATGATGCTGGAAATTTCGGTGAGGACTGTGGGTCTGAAGAAGGTGCCAACCCTGCCGATACGTTCGGCCCCGCATCGAATCGTGCCCCCTTTGGCAACGGCATCTGCAATGTGGGATTCAATCTTGCGCAGAGCATGGATGTCGATGAGCGGTCCGATGTCCACTCCGGCAGCGAAGCCGTCGCCAACCGATAAGTGCCGGACTTTCTCCACGAACTTCTCGACGAACTCATCGTGAACGCTCGATTGGACGTAAAGACGGTTCGCTGAAACGCAAGTCTGGCCGGCGTTGCGGAATTTCGCCTGGATCGCGCCGTCAACCGCAGCGTCGATATCGGCGTCATCAAAGACAATGAAAGGGGCATTGCCGCCGAGCTCGAGGCTGACCTTCTTGATCTGGTCCGAGCACTGGCGCATGAGCAGCCGGCCAACCTCGGTCGAGCCTGTGAAGCTGATCTTTCGGACCTTGGGGTTGGAGCAGAGTTCGCGTCCAACGCCACCACCTTCGGACGCATAGACTAGGTTGACGACGCCGTCGGGAAATCCGGCTTGATGCGCGAGGGCAAACATTGCACCTGCCACGAGCGGCGTCTGTTCAGCAGGTTTCAGCACGATCGCGCAGCCCGCCGCCAAGGCCGGCGAGATCTTGCGCGCCACCATCGACGCTGGGAAATTCCATGGCGTAATCGTGCCGACGACACCGATCGGCTGCTTGATCACCAGCATGCGACGGTCTGTCGACGGTGCGGGGATAGTCTCGCCATATATGCGATTGGCTTCTTCGGCGTACCATTGCAGATAAGCGGCCGCATGCGAAATCTCCGACTTGGCTTCGGCAAACGGCTTGCCCATCTCTGCAGTGAGGATGGCGGCAAGATCACCGGCGTGGTCGATGATCAGCTCATGCCATCGCCACAGAACGTCGCTGCGTTCTCGGGCGGTCAGAGCCGCCCATCCAGGCTGCGCTACGTAGGCCTTGTCGATCGCAGCGCGTGTCTCCTCCACACCCATGTCGGGAAGTACTGCCAGCACTTCGACGCTAGACGGGTTGAGGACCTCGAATGTCCGCTCGCTAACCAGCGTGCCGAGCGCCGGCAGGCGATCGATGGCGCCAAACAGGTCCGGGGATTTCAGGTGGCGGACCATCGGCAGGCACAGGGGCAATACTGAATTCCTCTCAAACGCTGCGGATCGTATGTCGGCAGGAGTCGGTGCATATTCCGCGCCTGGGGTTGCTTATAGGGCCTCGGCCTGATGGCTGGTAGACCATTCCACTCAACTTGAAGGGGAGAATTCTTGAGGTGTTGTGGTCGATGGCTTGCGGTTCTCATTAAGTGACAACCTGAACAATGGACATCGGCTTCCGCCCGCGCACCCAGGAACGCGAACTGGGCTGCCGGGCCCATCCTTTGCCCCCAGCGTAGGGCCGACGACCGTAATGGCGGGCTCGGCCGGAAGCAGCTCCGCAGTTGCCCTGACTTGATCGAGCAGGACCAGATCGATCAGGCTGCGCGGCGCTGACTGTTGTCGATGCCGAGCTTCTCGAGCTGCGATTCGACGTTCGGGGCTGCAATCGAGCTGGAGGGATCCAGTTTGTAGATAGTCGGCCGTGAAGAATACGGAAGCCGCTGATATCGCATAGGAATAGTCTACTTTTCAGGCTTCCGAATTGCAGGTAACGGCCAGTTTGTGGATAGTTTCCTTGCAATTCCAGTTTGCGATTTCGCCGCTTGGCGGAGCGTGATTCACTGCTTTCATCGCAGTGAATCGGGAGCCAGGCGATGGGCAGGCCACGCGAGCGGCGCGAGACTGGAGAACAGGATCTTTTCCGCGCTCGCCTTGATCAGATCCTCAACATGAACCACGAGCTGGTGCGGCTGGCCCGCACCATCGACTGGCCGGTGCTGGAGGCGCGCTTCGGTGCGGTCTATTCGGACGGTCCCGGCATGCCGCCGCTGCCGACCCGGCTGATGGCGGGGCTCGCCATCCTCAAGCACACCTTCAACCTGTCGGACGAGGCGCTGTGCGCACGCTGGGTCGAGAACCCGTATTTCCAGTATCTGTGCGGCGAGGAGTTCTTCCGCCACGACCTGCCGTTCGACCGCTCGTCGATGACGCGCTGGCGCAGCCGCATGGGCGAGGAGCGCGCGCTTTTGCAGGAAAGCCTCAGCATTGCGGTCAAGACCGGGGCGATGAAGCCGCAGGATACGCGCCGGGTCATTGTCGACACGACGGTTCAACCCAAGAACGTGATGTTCCCGACCGACGCCAAGCTCATCCATCGCGCCCGCGAGCGGCTGGTGCGGCTGGCGAAGAAGACGCGGCTCGACCTGCGTCAGTCCTATGTCCGGGTCGGCAAACAGGCGCTGATCATGTATCAGCGCTACGCCCACGCCAAGCAGTTCAAGCGGGCCAACAAGGCCCTGCGCAGGCTCAGGACGTATCTCGGCCGGACCGTTCGCGACATCTCCCGTCAGATCGCCGGCGACGCGGAGCTGGACGCGCTTTTCGAATGGTCGCTCTACCAGGCCTCCACCGTTCTCGAGCAGCGTCAGCGCCAGCGCGGCCGCAAGATCTACAGCCTGCATGCGCACGAGGTGGAATGCATCGGCAAGGGCAAGGCGCACGCGCCCTACGAGTTCGGGGTGAAGGTGTCGGTGGCCACCACGCTGAAGCGTTCAAAGGGTGGCCAGTTCGCCCTGCATGTAAAAGCGCTGCCCGGCAATCCCTATGACGGCCACACGCTCGCAGCGATCATCCCTGACATGGAAAAGACCATCGGCAACGAGATCAGCCGCATCCTCGCCGATGCCGGCTACCGCGGCCACAACGCGCCGCAAAGTCATAAGTTCAGGGTCTTCACCGCTGGTCAGAAGCGCCGCGTGACACCGGCCATCAAGCGCCAGATGCGGCGGCGATCGGCCGTCGAGCCGGTGATCGGCCCCATCAAGAACGAACACAGAATGGGCCGCAATTACCTCGCTCACACCCAAGGCGATGCGATCAACGCCATCCTGGCCGCAGCCGGTTACAACTTCTCCCTCCTGCTCAGGTGGCTGAAGGCGTTTTTGTGGCTCTTGATCGCCGCGTTCCTGAACCGGCCGAAGCAGCTTGCCGCTTAGCGATCAAGATTGTTCACGGTCGACTAGATAGCATAGGCGCCGATCGCATGTTTCTTGGTTGTCTCGAGCTCGGCCTCCATCCTTGAAGACCAGGAGACGACTTCCATGTTCTTGTATCCGGCCGTGTCCGATTGAAGACGTCTTAGGTTCGTAACCCGACACAACTGACGCGCCGGCATCCCGCCCGCGTGGCACGAATGCGTGGTTTTCTCCTTTTGATCGCGCTCGTCGGTGGCACGTCACTTGCAGGGTGACAGTTAACGGCCGGGGCCTAGAGAGTTGTTCCTCTCGATCAACCAACTGCGCGCGGAACGTGACGGTGCGCAAACTCAGGGAGGAGCTGATGCGAGTAGTCGTCGTATAGATCCATGATCACACCGGCATGATCAATCGGTTCGGACAGCCGCGCCCGGAGGTCGACAACCGCTGCGAGGTCGAAAACATGACCGCGGTACTGCGAGAGGGCGGCCACCAGACGCCGCGGTGGGACGGCGATAAAGAACTGCTCGCTTCGCTCGTGCGGTTTATGCCGCCCATCCGCAGGCCCGGCCCTCGGGAATCGCCTCCAACATGCGTACGGTATTCAGGGCGAGAAGCGGTCTCACCCACGTTCCCGCCATGCCCGGCGGGCATCCCGTACACCGGATCCGGCCCGCCCCGGCATGGCTATCGCTGTCCAGCGCCAAAAATGGCATCAAAGTTAGAGCCTCGCCATCTCGACAAAGGTAGTCAAGGAGTTCGGACATGCAGCGCATTTCAGGGCTGGGCCGCAACCGGGGAGAGGTCGTTGGGCCAAAATCTCGCGAGGAGTTTCAACGAGCGCTAAAGATCACGCCCGGCGGCAGCATGCGTGCTGCGCAGTTCTTCGCTCCCCACCCGCCCTATGCTGTGGCAGGAGCGGGCAGTTGGATCACTGACGCGGAAGGCAGCAAGGTCTTCGACTGCGCAAACAACTCCTTCTCGCTCATTCACGGCCATGCCTTTCCGCCGGTGATCGAGGCGCTGCACAAGGTCCTGGACGACGGCACCGCATTCGGGCTTCCGACCACAAGCGAGACCAGGCTCGCGGAAGCAATCACGACGCGTTCGCCGAAGCTTGAGCAGGTCCGCTTTACGAGCTCCGGCACCGAGGCTGTTATGTTCGCTGTCAAGGCCGCTCGCGCTATTACAGGGCGCCCGATGATTGCCAAGTTCGAGGGCGCATATCACGGCGCCTATGACTATGTGGAAGTGAGCCTTGATTCTGCACCAGACAACTGGGGCGATTCGTCGCCTAACAGTGTGCTCTATGCCAGTGGAACTCCCGCCTCCACCGCCGCCGATGTCCTTGTCCTTCCTTACAACGAGGCCAAGTCGTGCAGAGAGCTCATCCGTGCACACCATGAGCGCCTCGCCGCGATCCTTCTCGATCCAGTTGCTCCCCGCGTGGGCATGGTTCCGATAGAGGCGGATTTGCGGGAGGTCATCCAGGATTGCTGTAACCGCTACGGCATCCTGCTTGTGGTTGACGAGGTCGTTTCTTACCGCGTCGGTTTCCGTGGCGCCCATGACATCTTCGGCTTTGAGCCGGATCTGGTCGCTTTGGGCAAGATCATCGGCGGAGGTTTGCCCGTTGGAGCCGTAGCGGGGCCTGCGTCGCACATGGCGGTCTTCGATCACACCAAGGGCAAGCCAGCCGTGTCCCACGGCGGCACGTTCAGCGCAAACCCGCTCAGCATGACAGCTGGGCTGGTGGCACTGCAATCATACACGAAGGATGCCGTGGCCCGTCTTAACCAAATGGGCGAAACGCTTCGTAGTGAAATCATCGAGCAACTCAGAAGGCGCGAACTCCCCGCGCACGTTACCGGCGCGAGCTCCCTTTTTCGGCTCCACCTGAAGACTGAAGTGATCCGAAACTACCGGACGTCGTTCCCGAGCGCGTTGCAGAAGGCGGCGCTCGCAAAGGTGCACCTTGCAATGCTGGAACGGAGTTTTCTAATGACCACGAATTGCTCTGGCGCGCTCTCGACTACGATGAGCGAGACCGATGTCCAAGATCTAGCCGCAGCGCTGGTGGATGCCGTTCATGAAACTTGGAAACAATCTCCGTGGGACTGATCGAGCAATGGTGGAAAGCGCAGCTTCGCGGCAGCGCTCGCGTCGGCGGCTTCGCCGATACGCACGACAATAACGTCGAACGGCGCACCGACGACCGTTGCCATGTCGAGAACACGCTGCAATTCAAAGGGCGGTCATCGTTGCCGCTCGCACCCGGTCCAACAAATTAAATTCGACCGTTAGCTGCCAATTGCGCTTGGCGCAGTATGACAGCGCCTGGCGCGGCTGGTCCGGGATCGACCGGTAGTTTCAGCTTGCCTGCCGTGCACACGCGCAAATCGAGGGCCGCGCGCAAAGACACCCCATCGGCTTCGCGGTTTGACTGCAGTGAAGAGGTTTGCTTTCGTTTTTCCCGAACCTCCAGCATTCCTGCCGCTTTCTGAGATTTTGCAGGGTTGATTTGCGGCGTTTCCGAGTCCTTCTACCCAGTGTGAGCTGTTTTTGCTGGGAGCCCGCTTCCTGCACAATGGCCCGGACCTGCGCCATCAAGAAGGCTTCCATCGCGTCGTTGTAGAGGCCAAGCCCCTGCGTGGCCTCCGGCGAAGCAGAGTCTTGGCCCATACGGGTGACGATCCTTCGCGCAGAAAGGAATGCGAACATCATCAAGAATTATGATTCCAATGTGAAATTTTGAATTATTGATAAAGAACTTGTCCTTTCACGACAGAGAAAAGTTGCAAGTCCGCAGCATCGATGACTTGTCACCTGTCCACACGAGTCCTGGCGCTTCAAGAACCGCGCCTGATCACCCTTCAGCTGCCAAGCGCGATCCGCGCCCGCCCGGGCTGCGCAACCTTGACCAGCTCCGCCCGGGCGAACGCTGACCGTCGCACAGTCCATAAGGGGGTCAAAAAAGTGGACGCGGATGGAGGCCGGATTGGGAAAAGCGCAAGCTCAAACTCGAACGCGATATGGGTAGGCGGTTCCGCCAATAAGGTGTTTGGGTCTGAGAGCGGAACCAGCGTATCAGTAGATCGATCATCTACGCAATCCCTTCGATGCGTTCGTGGACAATCGCGCGCATTTGCTCCGCCATCTTCGCGCCTTGAGAGCCGTCTGATAGAGGCGGCGGCAATTCGAGGTGGTTGAGAGCGCGTGAGAGGGCTGCAACGAGATCGTCGATGCTGGTATCCGCATCGGCTGCCTTAAGGCCAGCCGTGCTCGCGAAAGCCTTGAAGTCGGCGCGCCGCAGACGATCGTCCTTGTCGTTCAGCTTGAGGGCCATCCGGTCTTTTTCGAGATGTGGAAACACGCGAGTCGTGACCGCGTCGTAGAGCGGAGCCATGCGAACTGAGCTGAACTGCGCGCTGCCGGGCTCTGCGATTTTCAGCAGTGCCATGTTCTTCAGGTGCATGTCGCCATCGGCGATCAGCCAGGCGAATAAGGATCGCTTGAGGACAAGCAGGACGTCGTCTTCGGGGGAGGTCGATAGCGGTCTTAGTGCCCGCGCGATTCGCTCCATTGTGCCGTCGTATTTTGCTTCCGTGGGCACACCGAGCACTGAGCAAAAATCCTCAAGCGCCAAAAGGCGCTTGTCGTCAAGGCTCGTTCTGATGTCGAACCGCTCGACGAGGAGCGCCGGAGGCATCCCGTCAGGCATGGGGACGAGCGCCGTCGCGGGCGTCTTGAAACCGGCCGCGCTGCCCAAAGCGAGCGACTGCCATTCGATGACCGGCAGGGCCTCAAATCCACCTGTACCGGCAGGCTTGAGGATGTGGGTGAACGGTTTGCCGGTACTGGGGGAGAGAGTACCGTCGATATCGAGGAACATCGGCGCTTTGATCTGAACGCCCGATAAACGGGGCGTATCGGTACGCTCGAAAATCTGCGCCAGATTGCGCTCGAAGCTCTGCTCCAGATCGCCCCGACCCGGCCCTGCATACTGGCCAGTGAAGATAGTATTTCTAGTGAAGCCAGTGAGCCGGGTTAGCAGGAGGTCGGGCGGCAGGGCGGAGAGATCGCTCGCACGCTCGACGATGGTGATGTTGGACATGTAGCGTTTGCCCGAGCGCAGCGTCGCGCGCTCGTCGCGGTCATTCAACACCGACTCAAGCCAGCCTTCAGGCAGCAGCGAGAGGATGAAAGGAGGGAGCTTGCCCGGCGTGGTCTGGCGAACAAGTGGCGGGCCATCCTGATCGTCTGGATTCCAGCGCCACTCAAAACCATCATGTGTGAGATTGCCGAGCGGAGCGCCGTGCCACGCTACGATCAGATCGAACGCGGCTTCATTGCGCGCAGGCTCTGCGGTCACTGGACGGCGCAGGAGGAAGCGCTCGGCGTGCTCGCCTTCGCGATACCACTGGTTTTCGCGGGCAAGCGCCCATGTCGCGTCGGCAGCGCCCTGGGCGCTGCCGTATTCTTCTATGAGGCGGTTCGCGATTGTCTCGCGCATCGCCTCATCGTGGATGCCGCGTGTTCGCTGCGCAGGCGGAAAGCTTCGAGGAAGCGCTGGCGCATCGAGGAGACGTCGATCCGGAATTCTCCCATGCCATCATCGACATTCGCTTGAGCGACTGATGGGTGGTCGGGAGCTGCGTTCTGAATGATTTCCAGCGAGCGCAAGCGCGTGCGCTGTATTCGTCGCCCGCTCAGGAACAGACGGCCATCGCGGGTCGGGCCGAGAAGGACAGCGCTCGCCGCCGAGAGGTAAGCGTTGGGATACAGGTATTTGGCGATGCGGACGGCGTGTTTGAGTATCGTGGCCTCGATATCCTCCCCGGCATCGACATAGATGCCGCGCATTAGCTGGACGAGCTTGCCCGTTTCAGCCTGATAGTGGCTGCGGGTTTTATCGATGTTTTCCCCGACGAGGTGAAGGGCCATTTTCTAACTTTCTCGTATGTGAAATACGGGAAAGTTAGCATACTGAGCTCCATACGTTAAAAAAATTGAACTTTCACGTATTTCAAATACGCGAAAGTTAATACCTTCTCGGACGTCGACGGTCTCTTGCTCGGCAATCGAACCGCCGGGCGAGAGCCTAGTCTGCGGGCGAGCAGGCAGAAATCAAGGCGTTCATCCTGCCGCACCATAGTCGAATCAGCCAAATGTATGTGGGCGGAGTCCTTCAGCATCTATTCTTAGAGCGCGGGATTATTCGCTGTCACGGGACACCAGTTAGCCGCGGGCCAACGCCCATAATGGCGGGCTCGGCCGACAGCAGTTTCTTCGCCGCCGCCCTGACCTGGTCGAGCGTCACCTGCTCGATGAGGGCAGGGCGGTGCTGGATGTAGTCTATGCCGCGCTTGTCGAGCTGCAGCCTGAGAAGCGTGGCTGAAATCGCCGTGGAGGAACCCAGATTGCTCATAGCATAGGCCCCGATCAGATACTTTTTGCTCGCTTCGAGCTCGGCCGCTGTTGGCCCGGTGTCCACCAGCTCCTTGATTACTTGTCTAATCAGGTCGAGCGTCTCCGCCGCCCTGTCGGCGCGCGTCGACGTGGTCACGACAAGCGTGTTGGAATGCTGGTGGCCTTCCAAACTAGAGGACACATCGTAGGCCAGGCCACGCTTTTCCCGCACTTCCTGGAACAGACGTGAGGTGAATGGCGAGCCTCCGAGTATATCGTTTATCAGCTGCGCGGCATAGAATTCCGGGTCGCTGCGTCCGACGCCGGGAAAGGCCAGCTGGAGCGAAGTCTGGGGCAAGGCGTATGCGACCAACGTCCACTGGCCGAGCTTCGGGGTGACATCAGGTACCTGGGCGAGCGCCTGCCTCTGAGGCAAATCGCCGAACAACTGGTCGAGCCTTGCACTCAGGGCTTTAGCATCGATGTCGCCGACAACCGCCACGTGCAGCCCCTCGCGGGCGAAAGCGGCCTTGTGGAAGGCGCTTAGATCGGCGGGCGTTATGCGGGCCAGGCTTTCCTTGGTGCCCTCGGGCGGCCTCGAATACGGATGCGCGCCGTAGAGCCTGCGCCGCCATGCATCCCTGCCGATCGCGTGAGGTTCGCGCTCGTTGGCAATAATGCCGGAGAGAAGCTGAGCGCGGATTCGGTCAAAGGGTTCCTGATCGAAGCGGGGCCTGTTCAACGCGAGCCTGATGAGATCGAAAGCGGCGTCCTGGCGCTGGGAAAGCATGCGCACCGAGCCATGGATGCCGTCAGGCCGCGCGTGGAAGCTCATCTCAGCGCCGGCATCATCGAGCCGCACCTGAAAGGTGTCGCCGCCGTGATCGCCTGCGCCCTCGTCGAACAAGCCGGTCATCAAATTGGCAAGCCCCTCCTTACCGGCCGGGTCCTGGCTGGTGCCGCCGTCAAACACGAACTGGAGCGTGACGATCGGCAGCTTATGGTCTTCCACCAGCCAGGCGGTGATCCCCTTTTCAGATTTCACCTCCTGGATGTTCGCCGCAGCACGGGCGGTACACGCTGGCAGGGTGAGGAAGAAAATAGCAAGGCAAAGGACAGCCAGCCAGGAGGCGAGGCGCCAGCCTTGTCCAAAAGGAGAGGGCAATGCCTGTGGAATGGCCCTGCGGAATTGGTTCGTCATCATATCAATTTTCCTTGGGCAGGAGATAGCCGGTGGTTGAATGGTCGGACACGAGGTAGCGGGCGGCAACGGCCTTAACCTGATCGGCCGTGACCTTGCGGATGCGGTCCGGCCATTCCTCGACGTCTTTCACATTGCCCCCTGTGGCAAGCGTGGCGCCATACATGCCAGCGACGGAGACCTGCTCGTCATGGGCGAAGATGAACGAGCGGATATAGCGGTTTTTCGTCTTCTCCAGTTCGTCGCTGGTGATGCCGTTCCTGGCGATGCGCGCTATCTCGGCGTCGACTGCGGCCTCGACATCCGCAAGCTTCGCCTTGCCGCGCGGCCAGCCGCGGATGCTGAACTTGCCAGCATCCAGCATGGTGCCCTCGAAATCAGCGTCGGCCGCTGCGGCTATGCCCTGCTTCACAACGAGCTCCTGGTACAGCCGGCTGCGGTTGCCCCCGGCGAGAATCTGTGCCAGCAGGTCCAGCGCCTCGGCTTCGCCGGGCTCGGCGGTGCGATAGGACGGCACCACCCAATATCTGGAAAAGATGGGGACCGAAACGCGGCCATCCCTTAGCGTCAATGTGCGCCTGGTGTTCTGCACCGGCTCAGACGGGCGTTCGCGTGGCGGCAGATCTGGTCCACGCGGGACCTTGCCATAGGTCTTCTCGGCCAGCGCCTTCACAGCCTCGGGCTCGACATCGCCTGCCACCACCAGCACGGCGTTGTTCGGCCAGTACTTGTCATAAAAAGCCACGGCGTCGTTGCGGTCCAGCTTCTCGATCTCGTGCATCCAGCCGATCACCGGGATCCGGTAGGGTTGGCTCTGCCAGAGCGTCGCGACGACCTCCTCATCGAGAAGCGCCTCCGGATTGTTGTCGACCCTCAAGCGACGCTCCTCGCGGACCACGTCCCGCTCGGTGTTGATGACGTCATCCGTGAGGGTGAGATTGCGCATGCGATCAGCCTCGAAGCTCATCATCTGCTCCACTGCCGAGGGCGCCACTCTTTCGTAGAAGGCAGTATAATCGTAAGAGGTGAAGGCGTTTAGCGAGCCCCCGATCTCCGCCACCGCGCGGTCCAACTCGCCGGCGCCGTGATTGGCCGTCCCTTTGAACATCAGATGCTCGAAGAAATGCGCGATGCCGGATTTGCCCGGAGGCTCGTCGGCACTGCCGACCTTGTACCACAGCATATGGGTGACGATGGGCGCGCGGTGATCGGGTATGACGACCACCTCCATGCCGTTGTCGAGCAGGAAATTCGCTATGTCATAGGCGGCCGCCGGAGACGGCGCGGTCGTCAGAAATGCCAGCGCGGTCGCAAAAAGTGCGCCCCGCAGCCAGGCAGACGGTGGCTTCGGTTGTGGTGACCGGGCGATGGACAAAGTTCGCACGGAAGTGAGTTGTCCCTCAATTTGAAGGTGCTGCGTCCCTGTCGCCCCCACTGGGAGAAGGTGGATCGGTGGGCAGCGCCGGTCCAGACGGGCCCTCACAATGCTGCCAGGCCCGGCTGGGATGTCAGTTTTGAGTAGGTCGGCGAAAGGTGGGGCGGCATTTTTCTGTGTGGGGATCATGGGACGACTCTCCTGCGCGTTTTGCATGACCCCGCAGGAACCGTGCCAGATGAGAAAGCCGTTTCGGCGATGCGATTCAACGGACTCTGTGTTGCGTACCTCCGACATTGTCCGACGTCAGACACCGCCGACTGGGGAGCGCTTGCCGCTTAAAGACGTGACTAGGTGAAATACCCTTAGGACAGCGGCGAACATGGTGGCGTTAGCGCGCGCCCGTAGTTGCTGGTCGTCCGCGTACTCTTGCTCACATCGGCCGATCGCAGGTCCCTAACAGGACTCCAAACCAGCGATAGACGCGGTTCTGGAATTTACCGGAGCGTTTCAGAACTTGTGTTTGCCATTCGAAGCGCCAGCGCGGGAGACGCTGTCCGCGACAGGCGGTCATGATGGAGCTTGCGAGCCGCTTTAGCGATTTGACCGGGCTTTTGCTATTTTAGCTTTTGCTGCCCTAAAGTCTCGGATATGAAGCGGACCTGGCTTATGGCCTGCCTACATTGAATGGTTACAAAGGAATACGCTATGGCGACTGGAACGGTGAAGTGGTTCAACAGCACCAAGGGATTCGGTTTTATCCAGCCTGACAACGGAGGTCAGGACGTTTTCGTCCACATTTCCGCTGTCGAACGAGCGGGCCTCTCGACCCTTAATGAGGGCCAGAAGATCAACTACGAGGTCGAACAGGACCGCCGTACTGGCAAATCATCCGCTGGCAGTCTCAGCAAAGCTGGCTGACCTTTTTCTGCTTCTGCCCGGCAAGAGCCGGGCAGAAGTGCCACTGACCGCGCCATAGGAGCGGGCAAGAACACGGATCCCCGCCGACTGGGGCAGCGGATTGTAGCAAGCTGCTAAGTTCTACTGCCACACGATGTTGCAAGCGAAGAGGGGCGGGTCGCAGCCCTCTTACTTTCTGCAGCAGATGCTTATCGCATTCTCGATCGAGCGTGCCGGGGAATGAACGAGCAATTCAGCCAGCCTCCAGCGATCGACACCTCCTGGATCAAGAGGGCAGGGTACATTGGCCCTGAGGGGACCTGGACCCATCAAGCCTCGCTGGACCTCTTTGGTGAGCAAGTTGAACTCGTTCCGTTCAGCGACGGATTGTTCGAAGCATATGAGAATGGCTGCGTCCACGTTGCATGCGTCCCAGCTACGACCTCTCTGGTCGGAGCCACTCCCTACCTCGACCAAGTCTTGAGCTTGAGGTCTCCCACGATTATCGCCGAGTACCCGAAGGCCCTGAGCTACAGCCTTATGGCCAGCAAGGATGCGAGTTTCTCGATGATCGCTAAGGTGGTGGGCCACCCCGTGGCCCTGCAGGAGGTGGCCGGGTGGCTCGACGAGAACATGCCCAATGTCGAGCGAGAGAGCCGTCGGGGATCGACATCCTTCGTGGCAGAGCAAAAATCTCCCTCGATAGCAGCATTTGGTCCTGCGCTTGGTGCCAAGCTGTACAATCTGCAGATATTGCGAACAGGAATTGAAGAAGGGCTGCATAACGTTACGCGGTGGTGGGTGCTCGGGCGCAGGACCCCTGCGCCGACAGGATTTGACCGGACAACACTTCACCTCCGCGTTTCAGAGCAAAATCTCAGTTGCGTCCTGAACAGCCTCTCGAAGGACAATTTAGCCGTTCTCAATGTCTATCAGCGTCCGACCTGCGAGCGGCTAGACACCCATCAGTATGTCATCGATGTCGCTGGACACGTTTTGACGCACCCGGCCCTGGCCGCGTTGGCGGAGATTGATGGCCTGAGAATTCTCGGATCTTACCCACGTCGCTATTAGTTGTGGCTAGGCTAGGCTAGTTTCCGTCCATAACCCAAAACTGTTGATCTATCACTGACGAACAAGGGGCTGCCGCATCGAACTTGATGCGATGTACACGTAATGCGCGAGCCATGGACGAGATAATCGCGCCGACGATCTTGTCGTTCCCGCCAGTTTCTTGCCTGCGAAACGGAGTATTCATAGGCACAGATGTCGACCGGCCGGGCATCTCACAAAACCAGTGACCGTTGTATGACTGTGACGCGTTGTGGGCGGCACGCTCGTCCATTCGGGAAGGTCCAACACTTCAATCCGCGCAGGGGCGCCGTGACCGGGGCCTGCGGCATTTTTACGAGCGTGCCGTTTGGCACGAGCTTATCGCTTTGGCGCCCCTCACGCTGCTTGGCTGTGCTTATGGGACAACCCGGTCGAGAAAAGCATCGAATGCGGCAGCAACAGCGCGAATCACGAAGCGATGCTCCTGCCGCACCCGGATGAGACCGTTTTCGATGTCCACTACCCCGTCCTCGGCCAGCTTCGCCAGGCGTTCAGTTGAATCGAGAAAGCGGATTGGATCGAACCCATAAGCCGCACAGATTGCCGGCACATCGGCCTCCAAATCGCACATCAGCCGCTCGATGATTGCGGCTCGCACGCGGTCTTCGTCTGTGAGCCGGTAGCCTTTTGACGTTGCCAGACGGCCACGTGCTATGTGCCGGCTGTAGGACTCGTGTGTCACGTCGTTCTGGACGTAACCATCGCCGACCCGCCCGATAGCCGACGCGCCGAAACCGATCACGGTTTTGCAGGTGTCGGCCGAGTAACCCAGCGAGTTACGCCGTAGCCGACCGCGGGTCTGCGCCAGCGTAAGTTCGTCGTCCGGCAAGGCGAAATGGTCGAGGCCGATCTCTTGGTAGCCAGCCGCAACCAGCGTATCTGCCACGGCCGCAGCCTGTTCGGCGCGGGCGACGCTGTCCGGCAGCGCAGTCTTCTCGATCAGGCGCTGATTCTTGATCACCGATGGAATATGCGCGTAGCCGAACACCGCAAGCCGGTTGGGACGCATGGCGACGGTTGCCGCCGCAGTCTGGACGCAGGACTCTACCGTCTGATTCGGGAGACCGAACATGAGATCGACGTTGATGCCGCTTACTCCATGCCGGCGCAGCTCTTCGACGGCAGCGGCCGTCTGCGCCTCGCTCTGGACCCGGTTGATGGCTTTTTGAACAATTGGATCAAAACTCTGCACCCCGAGACTCGCGCGGCTCACATTGGCTGCTCCCAGTGCCTCGGCGATCTCGCGCGTGAACGTGCGCGGGTCAATTTCGACGGCGATCGTAGCGGGCTCCCTGAACGCGAAGCGGCGGCGCAGGAGTTCGATCATGGCCAAGAATTCCGCTGCCCCGATCAGGGTCGGGGTTCCACCGCCGAAATGCACGTCGTTCACGACGAGCCTCTGCTGCACTTGCTCCGAGACCAAACGGATCTCGTCACGCAGAACGGCCACATAGTCGAGGATCGGACCCTGATTGCGGGCAATCGTGGTCGGAAAGCCGCAATACCAGCAAATCGATCGGCAGAACGGAATGTGGAGATAGAGCGACACCGGATCGTCAGCCGGCAGACCTCGTAGCCATTCCTCATAGCTTTCGGCGCCGACCGCTGCGGAGAACTCCGGCACAGTCGGATAGATGGTGTACCAAGGCAGGAGAGCCTCGCGATGTTTTTTCAGGATAGAAGTCTGCAACAGTTTCCCTCCCAAGCTGATAACTGTCCTCCTTTTACCCCTGCGATCTCCTGTGTCTCTGCGCTATGTCAATTCCATTCCGCTTCGCGCCGTGTAATCACACCGTGCAAGGAAAAGGCGGGATTTGATCCCGCCTTTCGATGTTTCGCTCACATCATGCCGATCGAGCCGCCAGCCCCACAGCGGGTCTGGATGAGGAAGTCACGCTGGTACCTTCTTTCTGGACCGCTTCTCCGGCGCCGAGACTTCAGGCTCTTTCGGTTTGCGGCCGAGTCCCATTGTCTTGGCCAGGGCAGAGCGCGCAGCCGCGTAGTTCGGCGCGACCATGGGATAGTCCGCCGGCAGACCCCATTTGGCGCGATATTCATTAGGGCTCAGCCCGTAATGGGTCGACAGATGACGCTTTAGCGATTTGAATTTCTTCCCATCCTCAAGGGAGACAATGTAGTCCGGCGTCACCGATTTTCTGATCGGGACCGCCGGCGTCAACACCGTCGGCTCTTGTGCCGGGACGCGACCGGCCGCCGTGCCCTTCAAAGCTTCGTGCACTTGGCCGATCAGGGCTGAAAGGTCCCCCACCGGAACGGGATTGTTGGAAACATAGGCTGAGACAACATCTGTGGTAAGCTGGATGAGGTTGTCGATGTTTTTGAAGTCTTCTTCTGGCATGAAACTCTCCGGTGGATTGGTCTGCGGAGCGTCGCTTCTAGTGGTGATTTCCGGTGAAAGCAACAAATGTCACGACAGGATTGTTCGTTGCTCGTCCAGGATTGAGGTCTATAGCACCACATCACGCGGTCGTGACACTGATCTGCCTGGTAGTCGCTGTCCCATAACTACGCCAGTGTTCGCCTTTCCGTTCCGATCTCGTCCGTTTGAATTGCAAAAGGAAGACGCAGAAAGCTTGTAAAGCACCATGAGCCGTGCACTCGCAGGGGGCAGAAAACCTTGCGCGTATGAAACAGGTTGGCGTTGCGGCAGCATGTGGCGATAGGCCACCGAACCGACCAAAGCCTCAGGCGAACAAACAGCGATTGCGCGCGCCCACCAATGGAATCCGCCGTCGGGCGATGGATACACCGCAGTTACTGTTTCCGCCGCTCGATTGGCTTGGTCGGCAGGCACGATTCCCTCGATCCGCTGATCTAGCGCAGGGCGTTCGCAAGCCGCATGTGGAGAATGGTTTCCGTGCACATCGTAAGGACTCCATTTATGAAAATTCTATTGCCTGCGGTGGCTGTTGTGCTTGTGGCAGCCACAGCTTTTGCTGCGCAGTCCATTCCGCCAGACCTCAGAGAAACGGCACTGGCCACCTTCAAGCCCTTGCCATTCACGCCGGCGCTCGCCAACAACCCGAGCACGCCGGAGAAGATTGCCCTCGGCAAGGCACTGTTCTTCGATCCACGCCTCTCGTCCTCAGGCGTTTTCTCCTGCAACTCGTGCCACAACCTGGCCACCGGGGGCGACGACAATCATGAAACTTCGATTGGCCATGGTTGGCAGAAGGGGCAGCGCAACGCGCCGACGGTGTTTAACTCTGTCTTCAACAAATCGCAGTTCTGGGACGGTCGCGCCGAAGACCTGAAAGCTCAGGCCAAAGGGCCGATACAGGCCGGTGTCGAAATGGCCAACACATCGCATCGAGTGGTCGAGACGTTCAGATCGATGCCGCAATATGTGGAGTGGTTCCATTCAGCTTTCCCGGATGAAGCCGATCCCATCACCTTCGAAAACGTAGCCAATGCACTCGCAGACTATGAGACGACACTGGTCACGCCGGCCCCCTTCGACGCCTTCCTCAATGGCGATGAGACCGCCATCGGTCCCAAAGAGAAACAGGGCCTGGCCCTTTTTATCGAAAAGGGCTGCTCGTCCTGCCATTCCGGTGTCAATATTGGTGGTGAAGGCTATTATCCATTCGGCCTCGTTGAGAGGCCTAGCGCCGACGTTCTGCCGGAGAACGACAAGGGACGATTTGCCGTCACCAATGTACCAGAGGATTCCTATGTTTTCCGCGTGCCGCCGCTGCGCAACGTAGCAATCACCGCGCCATACTTTCATTCGGGCAAGGTCTGGGACCTGAGAGAGGCCGTCGCTATCATGGGCACCACCCAGCTTGGCGAACAGCTAACGCAAATCGAAATCGATAGGATCGTTGCCTTCCTTCATTCGCTGACCGGAAAACGACCGGAGATCACATATCCCATCTTACCGACTGAAACGCCCACAACACCTCGGCCTCGATCCTAGCCAGTGGGAAAGCAGACGATCGCGGCGGGCCTGTGAGCATTTCCTTGCCCGATCTGGGCGAATTGCCACGAGCGTCGCCGATTTGGCCGCGATACGTCGCCGACGATTGAGCGGCGCACGTCGGGGGAGGAGCCACTGCTTTTGCACAGCGATGCCCCTCGCGCGGAGATCGACGGCAGCCAGGGTGGCGTCCCGTCAGTACCTCCGCAAAGTCACATCGGCCAATCGCCCTGCCAGTCCATCACCACCTTGCCCGAGCTGCCGCTCCTCGTCGCATCGAAGCCGGCCTGAAAATCATCAATGCCGATGCGGTGCGTGATCAGGCCGCTGACATCGAGGGGGCCCTGCACCAGCGCGATCATCTTGTACCAGGTTTCGAACATCTCGCGGCCATAGATGCCCTTGAGATGCAGCATCTTGAAGATGACCTTGTTCCAGTCGATCTCGAAGCCGGTCGGGGCGATACCGAGAATGGCGATCTTGCCGCCATTGTTCATGGCGTCGATCATGTCGCGGAAGGCGGGTGCCGCACCCGACATTTCGAGGCCGACGTCAAAACCTTCGGTCATGCCGAGCGCCGGCATGACATCGCGCAGCTTTTCCTTCGACGCGTCGACCACATGCTGGACGCCGAGTTTTTTCGCCAGCGCCAGCCGCACCGGGTTGATGTCGGTGATGACCACTTTTCGCGCGCCGACGCACTGCGCCACCAGCGCAGCCATGATGCCGATCGGCCCGGCGCCGGTGACCAGCACGTCCTCGCCGACCAGATCAAAGGACAGTGCGGTGTGAACCGCATTGCCCAGGGGATCGAAGATTGCGGCGATCTCGTCGGGCACGTCGTCGGGGATCGGCACGACGTTGTGCTGCGGGATCGCCAAAAATTCACCGAAGGCGCCCGGCCGGTTGACGCCGACGCCGAGCGTGTTGCGGCACAGATGCCCCCTGCCCGCCCGGCAGTTGCGGCAATGGCCGCAGACGATGTGGCCTTCGCCCGACACGCGCTGGCCGACCTTGTATTCGGTGACCGCGGCGCCGAAGTCGGCGACAGTGCCGACGAATTCGTGGCCGGTCACCATCGGCACCGGCACGGTCTTCTGCGCCCACTGGTCCCAATTGTAGATGTGGACGTCGGTGCCGCAGATCGCGGTCTTCTTGATCTTGATCAGAACGTCGTTCGGGCCGATTTCCGGCACCGGCACCTCTTCCATCCAGATGCCCGGCTCGGCCTTGGCCTTGACCAGCGCCTTCATCATGTTCGACATCAGATGCTCCTTACACCTTGGTTGGTTCTACTCCTCGCCGCTCCTCCGGTAGCCTAAACAACAGAAAGGTAGGCTCGGAAGCACACCCTGAGATCCTTGGATCGATCGTAATGTTGGCGGCTGCCTTTGTGTCGCGCAACACTTCACCGCGACCCGTGCGCTTGAAAAACTCTGTTTTCAGCGAACCTCAGCAGAAGCGGAGCAATCGCCATGCCAGACGCAGCCAAGTTTCAATTCAAGCGATGAGGAATGGTCGCAGCTTGCGGCTGGGCGGTATGGCTATTTTGTCGATGTCCGCCACATGCATTCCCTCGATACCGATGCTCTCGATGGTCGATCTCGCCGCCGATATCTCGATGGTGCCGGTGCACAGGCGGCATCCGCAAGCGTTCGCCCCTCGGTGAAGTGTCTGTTGACCGCTGGCTGTGTGAGAGGCTGAAGTTCATGGACAAAGCCGCCTTCCCCCATTTCGTGATCGAAATCATCCGTCCTTCGGACCGGAAGCGCTTCCAGATCCTGCCCCGCCGCTGGGCCGTCGAGCGGACCTTCGGCTGGACGACAAGGGTGGGGACTCGCACGCGTCCACCGACCTGTGCGCGGCTTTTCGATGTCGTCCTTTGTTTGAATTATCCGCGAAGCCCGCCACATGTTTGCCGGTCACAGTGGCCCAGCGGCCTACGCCTGCACTTTCTCCCGCAATGCGCATGCTGCAGCGACCATGTTGATGAGGGCAGGGCGGACCTCCTCCCATTTCCTTGTTTTGAGGCCACAGTCCGGATTCACCCACAGTTGGCCGTCCGACAGTCGCTCGCGAGCAAGTTGGGCGAGATGCAAAATCTCGCCGATCTCCGGGACACGCGGTGAGTGAATATCGTAGACGCCGGGACCGATTTCGTTCGGATATTTGGACTTGGTGAAGGCGTCCAGCAGTTCCATTTTGGAGCGCGACGTCTCGATTGAAATCACGTCCGCGTCCAGTTCAGCGATCGAGTCGATGATCTCATTGAACTCCGAATAACACATGTGGGTGTGAATTTGGGTCGCGTCCTCTACACCCGTCGAGGCGAGCCGGAAGCATTCGACAGCCCAGCCGAGATAATGTTTCCAATCGGACTTCCGCAGGGGCAAGCCTTCGCGAAACGCGGCCTCATCGATCTGGATCACCCTTGCGTCAGCTCTTTCGAGGTCGGCCACTTCATCACGGATGGCGAGTGCGATCTGGCGGCATGCCTCGGCGCGGAGTACGTCGTCGCGAACAAAAGACCAGTTAAGAACCGTCACTGGGCCAGTGAGCATGCCCTTCACCGGCTTTTTCGTCAGCGACTGGGCAAATTGCCACCAGAAGACCGTCATCGGATTGGGCCGCGAGACGTCGCCGAAGATGATGGGAGGGCGCACGAGCCGGGAGCCGTAACTTTGCACCCAGCCATGCTGGGTGAAGGCGAGGCCGGACAACTGCTCGCCGAAATGCTGCACCATGTCGTTGCGTTCAAACTCGCCATGTACCAGCACGTCCAACCCGATCTCCTCCTGCCAACGGACCGCCGCCTCGGTCTCCTTCTTCAGGAAGGCCTGGTAGTCGATATAGCTCAGCCGGCCCTTCGCATGGGCGGAGCGCGCCCTGCGCACCTCGGGCGTTGCGGGAAGGACCCGATGGTCGTCGTCGGGAACGGCGGCAGGGCGAGCGTGTCAGCCTGGACTCTCGAGCGCTTGGCAAATGCGCTCTTTCGTTGCTTCATGGCGCCGTCAATGCTGCTAACGCGCCCGTGGACGAGCGGATCATGGACCTTTGTCGACATTGCGCGCGC
Source organism: Mesorhizobium sp. WSM4848 (assembly GCF_055811375.1). Taxonomy (NCBI): domain Bacteria; kingdom Pseudomonadati; phylum Pseudomonadota; class Alphaproteobacteria; order Hyphomicrobiales; family Phyllobacteriaceae; genus Mesorhizobium; species Mesorhizobium sp. WSM4848. The sequence continues at coordinate 57,941 of NZ_JBVVPX010000037.1, read as the reverse complement.
GGCGGCCGCCTCTTCAGAAGCCTTCAGCGCGCCTGCTACGGCCTCCCTGCCTTCGGACAAGGCTTGGGCCAGCACGAGCAGCTCTTCAGTCTTCTGGGCGGCGAATGCCAGCCACGAACGGACGTCTACATCAAGCGCGGTCTCCATCCGCAGGTCCATCGGCACATGAAGCATCGAGCAGGAAGGCGCAATTTCGACGCGGTCCAGCGGCCAACCGGCAACGACCGGCTTTATGCGGTCGAGAATGGCAGTCAGGTTCGCGCGCAAGACGTTGCGGCCGTCGATCAGGCCAAGTGAGAGCACCAGATCCTTCGGTGCGAGCTGACCAACCGTCTCCAACTGCTCGGGAGCGCGCACGAGGTCGAGATGCAGGCCCGCCAGGCCCAGCGAAAGCGCGGTCTCGAGATTGTCTCCCAGCGGCCCGAAATAGGTAGCCAGCATAATTTTCAACTTGGGCGCGGCTTTCGACAGCTGGCCGTAGGTGAATTCGAAGGCAGCTCGTTCGTTCGGGCTAAGGTCGAGCACAAGCGCCGGCTCATCAATCTGCACCCAGTCGGCCCCCGAGAGCTCCAGCCTCCGCAGGAGTTGCTCGTAGACGGGCAGCAGCCGCGGCAGGAGCGCAATGGGATTGAAACACTGGTCGGGAGACTTCGCCAGCTTGAGGAAGGTGACCGGTCCAAGGATGACCGGGCGTGTATGGATGCCGAGCTCTTTTGCCTCCAGAAAGTGATCGACTGGTTTCGTCGACGAGAGGGCGAATGTCTGATCGTCGCCCAGCTCCGGCACGATGTAGTGGTAGTTCGTGTCGAACCATTTGGTCATTTCCATCGCGGTTACGCGCTGGCCCTGAACTGCATGCCCGTGACTGGCGTGAACGCAACCCGCAGTATCGCCTTGCGTCCCGCGCGCCATCGCGAAATAGATGTCGAGCGGGACCTCGCCGCCCGTCCAGCCGTAACGGGATGGCACGGCGCCGACCATTGCTGCGGTGTCGAGCACATGGTCATAAAGTGAGAAATCGTTCGACGGGATTTTCGACACGCCGCGGTCGTGCTGCTCGCTCCAGCTGGCGGCACGGAGTGCCTTCGCCGTCGACAGAAGGTTGGCAGCAGAAGATTTTCCGGACCAGTAGCTTTCGAGCGCGAATTTCAGTTCTCGCCGGCGACCGATACGCGGCATGCCAAGCGTTGCTATGGGAACTTGCTGGGAGACATTCATTCCATACCCCGATGGTTGCGGCGGGGACAAGGAAGGCGCTAGCAGGCCGGCATAAACGCCGAGCTGCCGCGGCCACCAGACACCCCGCCCGTGGACGTTGTTTACCGTGGCAGGTCTCCTGGCTCGCGGGTCACAGCCTCTGCCCCGTCTTCCCGGGGCAGTTCGCCCCAGTGACATTGATGGGTTTGGCTCGCCGCTTACAGTTGCGGGGGCAGCGCCGGCATTGCACCGGCTTCCCTCTTAGCTCCGCTACGGCAACGCCTTGCGGAGAACCACGACACGCGGACAATCGCAGCAGCCCGCTTTGTGGTCAATGCGGTATAAAGAAATGTTTATGTGTTTATGTGAACCGTTCACCTGCGGCGTGTTCCCAAGTCGCAGGTCGCGGGTAGAGCTGAGCCATTTGCGCCACTCTCCGGGATTGTGCCTCGCCGCTCGGGCAATCTGCCGGTGACACGATCCCGGCTCAAAAACGACTTCGTCAAAAACACGTTTTGGCCATCATGATCGGCGGCAGTACTGGCCGAAGTGCGACAACGTTCCTGAGCCTGCAAAATTGAAATTTGGAGAAAACCGCCATCCTTCACGGACGGGCACGCGACATTTCAATGTGTACGCGCTTGTCTGGACAGCCTCACAAAGGGCGCTGGCAGCACCTCGCTGAAACACCGCCCTACAACAATCCCGCCTGCTCAGCCTCGCGGCGCAAATTCTGCCGCGGCCTGGGGCCGATCTGCTGGATCACCAATCCGGCCGCCAGTGAGCCAAGGTCGCCGCAGGTCTGCAGGTCGCGGCCTTGCGTGTAGCCATGCAGGAAGCCGGCGGCATAGAGATCGCCGGCGCCTGTCGTGTCGACCAGTTCCTTGATTGCGGTCGCCTTGATCACCACCGTTTCGCCGCCGCGCACGATTATCGAACCTTTTTCAGAGCGGGTCACGGCGGCGATGCGGCAATCCTTGCGGATCTGCGCCAGCGCCTCGTCGAATGACGATGTCTGGTAGAGCGACTTGATCTCGTGGCTGTTGGCAAAGACGATGTCGACCATGCCCGAACGCATCAGGTCGAGGAATTCGTCGCGGTAGCGGTCGACGCAGAACGAATCCGACAATGTCATGGAGACTTCGCGGCCTGCCGCGTGCGCCAGCTTCGCCGTCTGCCGGATCGCTTCCTTGGCGCGCGGCGGGTCCCACAGATAGCCTTCGAAATAGGTGACCTTGGCGCCAGAGGCCTTGTCGGCCTCGACATCCTCCGGCCCGAGCTCGACGCAGGCGCCGAGATAGGTGTTCATCGAGCGCTCGCCGTCGGGAGTGACGAAGATCATCGAGCGCGCCGTCGGCGGGTTGCCCTTGAGCGGCCTGGTGTCGAAGGCGACGCCCTGCGCATGGATGTCGTGGGCGTAAATTTCGCCGAGCGTGTCGTTCGAGACCTTGCCGAAGAAGGCGGCGCGACCGCCGAAGCTAGCGACGCCCGCTGCCGTGTTGCCGGCGCTGCCGCCAGAGGCCTCGATCGCCGGGCCCATGCGGCTGTAGAGCAGTTCGGCGCGTTGTGTGTCGATGAGGTTCATCGCGCCCTTGATGATGCCGTTGGTCTCGAGAAATTCCTCGTCGCACTGGGCGATGATGTCGACAATGGCATTGCCGATGCAAAGCACGTCATAATCCGACATCAAAATCTCCGCCAAAAACCCGAGCCGGCTTCTTGCCACGCCGGGGCCGGCCTGTTTTGGCGAGTGTGGAATGGGTCGCCCTATGCCGACGTATCCAATACCCGTGCATCACGCAGCTGCCGGTCCTGCCTCACGCAACAGGTCGTCAGCTCTGTCCGTCTTTTCCCAGGTGAACTCCGGCTCTTCGCGGCCGAAGTGTCCGTATGTCGCGGTCTTGCGGTAAATCGGCCGTAAGAGATCAAGCGCCTTGATGATGCCTTTCGGTCGGAGATCGAAAAGCTCAAGGACGGCGCGCTCGATTCTTTTTTCATCAATCTTTGCGGTTCCGAATGTATTGACGAGGACAGAGACCGGCGCGGCCACACCGATCGCATAAGCAAGCTGAACCTCGCACACCTCCGCAAGTCCGCTGGCAACGACGTTTTTTGCGACGTACCGCGCCGCATAGGCGGCCGACCGATCAACCTTGGACGGGTCCTTGCCCGAAAAGGCACCGCCGCCGTGACGCCCCATGCCGCCGTAGGAATCGACGATGATCTTGCGGCCGGTAAGCCCGCAATCGCCGCGCGGCCCACCGACCACGAACCGGCCTGTTGGATTGACCAGGAACCTTATCCTCGTCGTATCCAGATCGTCGTGAGGCAAGACCGGCCTTATGATCTCCTCAATGACGCCTTCGCGCACCGTGGCTTGTGAGACCTCCTCGTCATGCTGCGTCGACAGGACTATGGTATCAAGCGCTACCGGGCGCAAACCCTCATACCGGACGGAAACTTGAGATTTAACGTCCGGGCGAAGCCAGCCAAGGCGTCCGGTTTGGCGCACCTCTGCCTGTTTTTTTATCAAATCGTGAGCAAGTTGGATTGGCAACGGCATCAACGTTTCGGTCTCGTTGCACGCGTACCCGAACATGAGGCCCTGATCCCCCGCTCCCTGCTCGAGATCCTGCCCTCGTCCCTCGTCGACGCCCTGGCTGATGTCAGGCGACTGCTCGGTCAAGGCCAAGATCAGGGCGCAACGCCGGCCGTCAAAGCCGATCGCATCGTCGTCATATCCAATGTCCAAAATGATATCGCGGGCAACTTGGCTGTAGTCGATATGCGCGGGACTGGTGATCTCGCCAGCCAGAACGACCATCCCTGACTTCACCAACGCTTCACAAGCGACACGAGCCTTAGGATCCTTGCGAAGGATCGCATCGAGGACGCCATCTGAGATATTGTCGGCCATCTTGTCGGGATGTCCCGCGCCGACGGATTCGGAAGAGAACACGAATTGTCTGGTCATGAAATGTCCTCGCTTCAAACGTTGGAATTGATGTGACAGTTGATCCGGCCGCCTTACCTGTCGGAGATGCCAGGCACGTCGAACGCAGCGCAGAAGTCGGCAACGTCTCTGCGCACTCTGGCATGCACGTCCGAATCATCGGGCTGGCGACAGACCAGGTCGATGAAAGCGGCAATCTGCACCATTTCCGCTTCGCGCATGCCCACAGACGTCACTGCTGGCGTGCCTAAGCGTATGCCGCTGGTGAGCGCGGGATGGCGCCGGTCGCCCGGCACCATGTTGAAATTCGTAATGATACCTGCTTGCGACAGACGCTCGGCATAGGCTTTCCCAGACAGCGGCCGGCCCCTAAGATCAAGGATCAGCATGTGATTGTCAGTGCCCCCCGTGACGAGTTCATAACCTCGCTCCAGAAGGGCCTGGGCCAGAGCCTTGGCGTTGTTGACGATCTGCTGACCGTACACACGGAAGGATGCATTCCCTGCTTCGTGCAGAGCGACAGCTAGCGCGGCAATCGTATTCATGTGCGGTCCGCCCTGGAGGAGAGGGAACACGGCACGGTCTATGCGTTTGGCCAGATTGTGTTTGCTCTTGGAATGGTAGAGCGCCTGATAGCGGTCTTCATTCCTTGACAAGATGAAGCCACCGCGGGGGCCGCGGATCGATTTGTGAGAGGTGCTGGTGACAACATCGCAATGGCCAACGGGATTCGGATGCACTCCTGCGACAATGAGGCCGCTGATGTGGGCGATGTCGGCTACCAGATAGGAGTTCACCTCCGAAGCAATGTCGGCCATTGCCTCATAGTCAAAAATGCGCGGATAAGCAGTTCCGCCGACCCAAATGAGCTTCGGTCGTTCGCGTTTGGCCGTCTCGCGCAAGCGGTCATGGTCGATCTGCTGCGTCTTTTCGTGCAGCCCGTACGGAACTCGCTGATAGTCAGTGCCCGAGAAGTTGACGGCCCAACCGTGCGTCAGATGCCCCCCGCCGGGGAGGGTCAAGCCCATCATCTTGTCTCCCGGACACAACAGCGCTCGACAGACAGCCTGATTGGCCGGCGAGCCTGAATAAGGCTGCACGTTGGCGTGTTCATAGCCGAACAGCGCCTTCAATCGCTCGATGGCGAGATTCTCAAGCTCATCGACAATCTCGTTTCCGGCGTAGTAGCGCGCGCCGGGATATCCCTCGGCATACTTGTTGGTGAAAATAGACCCGGTCGCTTCCAGCACCGCGGAGGACGCGAAGTTCTCGGAGGCGATAAGTTTGAGGGTCGTCCGCTCCTGGCGCTCCTGTCTTAAAAGCAGCTCGTGAACGCGAGAATCTGCGACAGCCAGGTGAGGCCACTCGCAAGTGTCAAGCTCCGCGATGGCGCCGCCAGTCGAATTGTCCATATCAGCTTCGCGCTCCATTGGGACTAAGTTTCAGGACAACCAGGCGGTCACCTTGGACCGCGCGCCCTGTATCGCCTCCAGGCGCTGTAGGTCTTGTCTGTGATGGCCATCGCCGTGGGGCAGGAGATCAACCAACAATTGAACCAAGCCGCCGTCCGCGTCTCCTGCTTCGAGGTGGTACGAAGGCCAGGGACGCTGTTCGTTGCCGAGAAGAAAGCCGGCTCTGGCGAGCTGGCGGACGTGTGCGACCACGTGCTCGCGAGACAGACTCAGAAGTTCTGCGAGCTCGCAGACGGTTAGGTCCGCATGCGCACAAAGTCCCAGGATTCGAAGTCGATCAAGATGAGCCGCGGCCTTTAGGCGCCTGACCAGTGTCATCATCGGCCGGCACTCCTTGTATTGACTTCCTCCATTTGGCGTCCTCCCACTAATTTCAGAGGCAATCTTGCCGTCCGACGAGGTCAATACGCCCGACCGCATCGCAGATAGTTTCCGATACGCTACGGTCTCGACCCGCGGCCCAAAGGATAGGCTCAACGTACATATTCTCAGCGGTTTAGAGTGCTAAAAGTCCGCGATTTTCTTTGAAGGATCTGTTGCGACACGTGCATACCGGCCAGGATGCGCCCCGGCACAATGGCGGCTGCGCGGTAAGGCCGGCTTGCGAAGGTGCGGCGAACGGCCGAGGCCTTCATGCGCTGGTCGCCGCGCGATGGGCAGGGACGCTCAGCATCGACGGGGATGAAATCCATCATTGTCCATGGCTCTGATCTCTATCCCGATGGACCACATCCCAGGGAAACCGATATCCTGCTCGAAGTCGCCGCCGTCCACGGCGAGCTCAAAGCATGGCTGCGGCGCAAGGCTCAATGCGGCTTATTGGCTTCCATTCATTCTCAACAAGTGATACAAACCCTCGGACTGTAACCCCTTAGTGCCGAGATTTCGTATCAATGCCAGAGCCCGCTCCCCAGCGCCAAATCGCCCACGCACTTCTGACACTGCGCGGAATCGCGCGTCTCGCGGAGCTGCGCAACGCCGGCGTAACAGCGGCCACGATGAGTCGCATGGAACGGGATGGGGAGGTGCTCCGGCTCGCACGCGGCCTCTACCAGCTCTCCGATGCGCCGCTCGAGGCTAATCATAGCCTAGCCGAGGCTGCCAAGCGCGTACCCAAAGGCGTTGTCTGCCTTGTGTCAGCCCTGGCATTCCACCAGCTGACGGATCAGCTTCCGAGACAGGTATGGCTGGCCATCGGCCAGAAAGACTGGGCTCCCAAACCCGACGGCACACCCATTCGCATCGTGCGTTTTACCGAAAGTCTGCTCAACGACAGCGTCGAAACTCATGTTGTCGAGGGCGTGACCGTAAAGGTCTTTGGGGTTGTCAAAACAATCGCGGACTGTTTCCGATATCGCAACAAGATCGGCCTGTCGGTGGCGATCGAGGGCCTCCAGGAAGCGCTTCGCCAGCGCAAGGCCACGCCCGGCGAAATTGCCAGGCAGGCTGAGCGTGGCGGTGTCGCCACGGTCATCCGGCCGTATATCGAGGCGCTGACTGCCAATGGCTAAAGAGATCAAGAACATCGGCGCCTCAGTGCGCGCACGTCTGCTGCAACTCGCCAAGGTAAGTGGCCAGACCCTCGATCTGGTTCTGACCCGCTTCGCCCTCGAGCGGCTGCTTTTCCGGCTTAGCCAGTCACCCCACGCCGACCGCTTCGTGCTGAAGGGCGCGATGCTGATGATGAGCTGGTTCGATGATCCGCACCGCGGCACCCGCGACCTTGACCTGCTGGGTTTTGGCGATCCGAGCGCGGAGCCGATGCTGGCGACGTTTCGGGAGGTCCTGGCGCAGGACGCTAGCGATGGCGTCGAGTTCGACGCTGACGCACTCCGGGTCGACCGCATTCGCGAGGAGCTGGAGTATGGTGGGCTCAGGCTGCGGACGACGGCCTCGATCAGCGGCGCCCGGGTCAGCCTGACGATCGACATCGGCTTTGGCGATGCGCTGGAGCCTGGTGCCGAAGAGCTGGACTATCCTTCCATGCTCGACTTTCCCATGCCCCGGCTGCGGGCTTATGCGCGGGAAACCGTCATTGCCGAGAAATTTCAGGCGATGGTGGCGCTGGGGCGGGCGAATAGCAGGATGAAGGACTTCTACGACATCTGGATTCTTAGCCGGTCCTTCACCTTCGACGACGACAGGTTGCCACGAGCGATCGCCGCCACCTTCGCGCGGCGCGGAACGGCGATACCTCAAGACCTGCCCGATGCGCTGACGTCGGCCTTTGCCGAGGATGCGCAAAAGCAGCGACAGTGGCGCGCGTTTGTTGGAGAAGTCGCTCTCGATCCGGGTGATCTTGGGAACGTCATTAGAGATGTAGCTGCATTCCTTATGCCCCAGGCAGTCTCAGCAGCGAGCTTGGGCCAATGAGCAGCTTGATTTCCACTGTCGGATTGTGGGGAGCGGACAAGGCGGTCGCGCTGAGTGGATATACGCCCCATCAGCACGTCCCAAGTCCGATCGAGCTCACTTCTCTGCTCCAGAGCGCGTATCGGGTCCAACGTTCAGGCCAGTATCGCTCGCGGCGGCCGTAGCGAGAGCCGCTACGACCCGAGACGATGGGCCGGTCGCAAATGAACCGGTCGAACTGTCTGAGCGATACTCATTGAGATCCCTCCCTGGGATGCACGCCCCTGGCCAGGATTCTCACAGCAGATTGTCCGATTGCTGCGCATACGTAGGGCCGGGCGGGGGCACAAACCGGTAGACGTTTTTCAAAATGCAATGTGTGTCGCTATTTCTCGGCTTCAGACCGATCGCCTCCCAATCGCAGATCGGCGGTGTCCTCGGAGTCTTTTGGGATCTGGAGGGAGATGCGCCAATCGTTCGTTTTTCGCCGGCGCGAGGCGAATTCAACGCGCTGGATCGCGGCCATCTCGTCGGATGGGTATTCGACCTTGTGCCCCTCATCGAGAGTGATCTGCTCGGCCTCTGTCCAAAGTGCGACGGTGAGGAGGACGTCACCGAGCACGCAGGGGCCGTTGGTGGGTGACTGAGCCAGGATAAGGAAAGCATGCCGTCCGGAACGCAGGCGGTTGCGCCTTATGAATGCCGTCAAACGGATCTGCGGCCTCTTGAATTTGGTGCCACAGATCGTTTGGAGACCAAGTTGTATCGGACTCAGTGTGACCTGCCACGGGTAATTTCCTCCGGCTTTGATTAGAGTCCGGCCTGATTGAAGGACGGACAGATGAAGAGAAAGCGCTTTACGGAAGAGCAGATCATCGCGGTTTTGCGCGAGCACGAGGCGGGGGCGAAGGCGGGCGATGTGGCCCGCAAGCACGGGATCTCCGAGGCGACGCTGTATAACTGGAAGGCGAAGTATGGCGGCATGGAGGTCTCCGACGCCAAGCGGCTGAAGGCGCTGGAGGAGGAGAACGCCAGGCTGAAGAAGCTTCTGGCCGACCAGATGCTGGAAGCCTCGGCGTTGCGCGAGCTCCTGTCAAAAAAATGGTAGGGCCCGCCGCCAAGCGCGAAGCCGTCGCGCATCTGCAGACCGTGCTGGGTCTGTCGGAGCGTCGGGCCTGTTCCATTGTCGGCGCCGAGCGCAAGATGATCCGCTACCGGCCGCGGCGGCCGCCGGAGACGGAGTTGCGCGGCCGGCTGCGTGATCTCGCCAACGCACGTCGCCGCTTCGGCTACCGGCGGCTGTTCATCCTGCTGCGGCAGGATGGCGAGCCGGCGGGGATCAATCGCATTTATCGGCTCTACCGCGAGGAAGGGCTGGCGGTGCGCAAACGGCGTGCGCGACGGCGTGCGGTCGGCACCCGGGCGCCGATCCTGGTTGAGGCGAAGCCGAACGCGCGCTGGTCGCTGGATTTTGTCCACGACCAGTTCGCCTGTGGCAGGCGCTTCCGCATTCTCAACGTCGTCGACGACGTGACGCGAGAGTGCCTGGCGGCGATCCCCGACACCTCGATCTCGGGCCGGCGTGTGGCGCGCGAACTGACGGACCTGATCGCCCGCCGCGGCAAGCCCGGCATGCTCGTCTCCGATCACGGCACGGAATTCACCTCGAACGCCATGCTCGCCTGGTCGAAGGACCACCAGGTGGAATGGCACTACATCGCACCGGGAAAGCCGATGCAGAACGGTTTCTGCGAGAGCTTCAACGGGCGTATGCGGGATGAACTCTTGAACGAGACCCTGTTCTTCGGCCTCGACCATGCCCGCACGACGATTGCCGAATGGAGGGACGACTACAACCGATCACGCCCACATTCAGCGCTCGGATATCTCACGTCCGCGGCCTATGCCGCCAATCTCACCGCAACGGACGATCGGCTGCGCAACCCCGACCAGCTCCGCCGATCGCCCGTTGCTCAACCCGCGCCATACGGCGTAAAACCCGCCGAGGCTCTAATTGCGGCTGGATGAGAATCCGGTGGCAGGTCACCCGATCTTGACTGCGATCCCCGTGCCAGCCGCCGCTGCAAGGAACTGGCGCCGCGAAATTCTGCCGCTCATGCCGTTTCCCCGAACGGCCCATAGCCCGACCCCACACCCGGCCGGCTCGCCTCACATGCATAGTCCCGACTGTTCCGCCATTCCGGCATCGCTGACAGACGGAAGGGCCTTGCCCGGTCAAGAAAATCGCCGGGCCTTTGCATCAGCCCGCTCGAAGCGCATGACTTCTGCTTCGGATGCGAATGTCCTGATACACCCATCCTCTGTTGGGAGCCCTTCCGAAGGAGATGGTCGAGCTCGATGGTCGCGCAACGCCGGCTGGCGTGAGTTGGTGAGTCGCCGGCGCCCCGCAGAATCGACATTGCGAGTTTTCCCTTCCTGCATCCGTCGGCTGATCGGGCGGCTATTTCACAGCCAAAGTGGCCGCACACGTGCGCGCTCCCGTCGAACCCAGCAGCGCTGCGCGGTTTCCAAAACGTCCAGTCACGTTTGCAATGCGCGTGTTGGAATCGGTGAATCTGCGACACATTACCGCCGCAGTTTGGGCACGAAGTTACCACAATACCGCACGACATAGCCGGCGTTGCCTAAGACGGTTCGGTCCGGCACCGGCTCAACCAAGCCCCCCGCCCAAGGGTCAGTGCCGGATCGAACCACTCTCTTCCGAGCGGAAATGCGCTCAGCAGAAGCAAGCTGATCCGCTTCGTTGCTGCGTGATCTCCCAAATTGCGCAGTGCGGCTAAGACCCGCACAATGGTTTGAGGCGCGCCTCGGGCCCAGGCGAGAGGCAACTCTGGCCGCCTACGATGCCTTCGATGTGATAGGCTCCTTCAAAGGTCGCTAAGCAGGCCTGCATACCCATCGCAGCTCTCGATGCTCCTATCTTAGTTGGTGTCCTCAACCGTCCTGATGATCCGAAGATCACGTCGATGTTGCAGTGATCGTGGTAGATCTCGGTCACTGTGCCTTGGGTCTGGCTGCAGAGTCCCATATGTCGTGGTCAAATTATATATTGGAACCTGTACAGCCGCGTCTCACTTTCCCACCTGAGCGTCCATGTTGCTCTCGGCATCGGGTCGCTCAGGACGTGAGATGCCGCTTTGTAAGTCTACCGATGTCAGGCCTGCGTCCACCTGTTCCAATCTCTGGCAGCCACACAAACTCGACAGCGCGACCGACGAAGTGACGCCTGTCATGTTCTTCCTGGGATCCCCTCTCGGTGTATCGCGGTTTCCCTGCAACGTTTGAGGACCTCTGCTTGCACCAAGCGTGCCAAAGAGAAAGCTTTCAACTACACGGTTGTGGGCCGCTCAAGTCAGTCGGACCTCTGACATTGTTGCAAAGTTCAACACTGTCGTCTTGGCTGGCCATAGGGCTTGAGATCTTCGGTCGCGACCTCGCAAGCCAGAGCCGACTCGGCGACGAGGCGCGGGGCATCGGCAAAACGTGCACATGCTCCTTGAGAATACATCATTGCGGTCGGATCCACTCGAGATCTGGAGTTAGCCTGCATCGTTTGCCTTGGCCGCGCAGAAATGTGGGTGGTGAGCGCGGGCGCGGAAGACGAGGGGATGTTGCAGCCAGAGCGAGTTATATCGATGGCGCCTGCATCAATGCGGTAGGGGCGCAAAGCTGCGCGGCAATCGCAGCCGATCATGTTGCTGCGGAGCTGGTGCTGAATATACCGTCCCGTTCCAAGATGGCGGCGCCAGGCGACTCCCGTTGAGAAAACCCGGGCACGATGTGATTGAAGATGTCGCGATCGCCCAGCCGGCGGTTGGCTCGCCAGCGGCTGGTGCGACGACCGCGGCATTCACATCGACAGGCGGCGGTTGAGGACGGGGTGGCATTGCCGCGCTATCCGCCCGCGCGATCTTTCCCGTCGCACCTTTGCTCCTCGCCTGGCGCCGGCTGCGACGGGAGATTGCCACCGGCCTGCAGCAGGAATGCCTTGGTCGTGGCACGCTACAGCGATGGCATTGGCGCGGTGCTGCGCAAATTGCCGATCAGGTCGCGACTGATTTCCTTTTCAGACAACACGACAGCTCGGCCGCGCTGATCAGCCGGAGTAAGCGATCCCTGGTCATCGAGACCTCGAGCATGAAAGCCTGCGCTCAAAGGAAAAGCTGCTGCGCGCGATATCATGCCTCTTGGAAGGATCGGAAGCAGTAGGCGAGAGGCGGCATCGGCGTGCCACTCGTGCCGTCGGGCTGCGAAACACGCATCGTCTTTGAGGCCAACTTCATACTTCTTTGGATAGATGGGCTCTCGGCGTTGCCCGGAGAGCTGGGAGAAGCCTCTGCAAGACTACAAGTGTAACACCATATTGGTTTAGCAGATCAAGCTTCGGTGGTAACCTCATGAGGTGGAAAAACGCCTTGGAGGCCGAGCAATGGATCGCGATAGCAAACGTGCAGCTGGAAGTTCATCCCGCGAGGGGAGGAGGGCCGAACGGCGCAACCACGATGGCCTTCCGGGCGGGCCACTGACCAATATTGCAGAACGGCTAGTAACCGCTAATCCGCGCGACACAGCACGCGATCTTGGGAGCTTCAAATCCGCCGAGAGGCAAATGCGACGTGCCGTTCAGGACATGGCACCCGGGCAAGAATCTGACCTCAGCAGATTTGATAGGCGCAACAACCAGCTCGGAGGATCAGCCAACGTTCTGGCCGACAGATTGACGGCCGGATTGGGGTTCAACTCGGCTGATGTAGCATTGTTCCAAGTCCATGCGGCTAGTAATGTAGCCCATTTTCTGGGACCCCAGAAGCAGACTGCTCTTATTAATCGCATTAGCGACATGGATCCAATGGAGAAAGCTCTAGGGGTCATGTTTGTGTCGCAAAACTTCAGTAAGTTTAATGATGAAAATAAATCTCGCATTTTTGACCAGGCGATTGAATTGGCTGCTGATCCTCATCAGCACCAAATGGTCAAGGCGACCGCCCAAAATGCTATTGTCGCCGTGTATCACCAGTTAGACGCAAATCAACAAGCGCAAGCTAACTCACTTCCCCACCTGCATGGCCTGTTGCAGAACATGCCTCCGCCGCAACATGCAGCGGAGGAACGGAATGCGAATTTGGACGGCCACATAGCAGATATTGCAGCTTCAGTCCGTGATACAGTAGGCCCGCCAACCTCCCATCAACAGCTGCGGCGGGGTGGTGAAATCGGGCAGTCCCTAAGTCACGCCTATAATCACGCCCGCGAGGATCTGATGGCTGCCTCCAGAAGCAGAGATCGCTCCGGCCGTTGAGGTCTCGGGCATGGTAGTGACGCCTTCTCCCCGAATTCTGTTCGGCCTTGCCATTTCCAATGCGCTGGCCGTGGATGTACCTGCCTTAGGGTAACTTTCAGAATCACGTCTGCCGGGTGGTGCAATGCAAGCATCGCACCACCCGCTCCGGCATCGATCTTTGGAGCGGCGACATCGCGCGACGTCGCTCCGGTGTCTGAAGCAAGCGCAGCATTAGCTATGGCTAATCCGGCAATGGAACAATGTCTTCAACAAAAACGACGCCCCCCAACATAGCCATTAGCATCGCGTGCTCACTCGCCTTGGGCTTCTGCGCGGCAAGTCTGTACGCAACGTTTCGCCATGGGGGGAGCGGCGAGGCTTTGATGACGTTTGACATCCGTGCCTTTTGGTTCGAGACGCCGTTCTATCTGGGTTTCGCAACTCCCGTCTTCTATCGGGGCGTAGCTATCGTGCTCGCCACGTCGGCGGTCGTCTTACTGATTCAGCAGATCGTATTGCGGCGCAAACTCGAACATCACGGGACGGCGCGCTGGGCGCGAGTGGATGAAATGCGACGCACCGGATATCTGCGACGATACCGTAGCGTGACAGGGCCGGTATTTGGGAAGACGAGTGGCCCTTTCTGGCCTGGCTACTACCTGACCAATGGCGAGCAGCCTCACAGCCTCATCGTTGCACCGACCCGCGCCGGCAAGGGCGTCGGCATAGTCATTCCAACGCTCCTTACATTCAAAGGCTCGGTGATAGCTCTCGACGTCAAGGGGGAGCTCTTTGAGCTTACCTCGAGGGCGCGCAAAGCCGCAGGCGACAACGTGTTCAAATTCGCGCCGCTGGATTCGGAGCGGCGCACCAACTGCTACAATCCGCTGTTGGATCTTATAGCGCTGCCTCCACAGCTGCAATTCACCGAAGCCCGCCGCTTGGCCGCAAACCTGATCACGGCCAAGGGGGAGGGCGCGGAAGGTTTCGTCAGCGGCGCGCGAGATCTCTTTGTCGCGGGCATCCTCGCCTGCATCGAGCGGGGCACGCCAACAATCGGCGCCGTCTATGACCTCTTCGCCCAGCCGGGGGAGAAGTTTAAGCTCTTCGCGCGACTCGCCATGGAGACCCGGAACAAAGAGGCACAACGCATCTTCGACGACATGGCGGGGAACGACACGAAAATCCTGACCTCCTACACGTCCGTGCTCGGCGATGGCGGGCTCAATCTGTGGGCGGATCCCGCTGTAAAGGCGGCGACAAGTCGCTCAGATTTTTCGGTGTACGATCTTCGCCGTCGCAAAACGTGCATCTATCTTTGCGTTGGTCCGAACGATCTTGAGGTGGTCGCGCCTTTGATACGCCTGTTCTTTCAGCAAATCGTTTCAATTCTACAGCGGTCGCTGCCCCGCCAAGATGAAAAGAACGAGGTTCTCTTTCTGCTCGACGAGTTCAAGCACTTGGGTAAGCTGGAGGCGATCGAGACCGCAATTACGACTATCGCGGGCTACAAGGGGCGTTTCATGCTCATCATCCAAAGCCTTTCGGCACTGACGGGGGCTTATGGAGAGGCTGGCAAGCAGAATTTTCTGAGCAATACCGGCCTGCAAGTGTTCATGGCCACTGCCGATGACGAGACTCCAACCTACATTTCCAAAGCCATCGGTGAATACACGTTTGAAGCCAAGTCGATTTCCTACAGCCAGGCGCGAACGTTCGATTGGAACATTCAGAATTCGCATCAAGGTGCACCGCTGTTGCGTCCCGAACAGGTTCGGCTGCTCGATGAAGACTACGAGATTGTTCTCATCAAAGGCCTGCCACCATTGCAATTGAGGAAGGTGCGATATTTTTCGGACCGCATCCTTAAACGCATCTTCGAAAGCCAGACAGGCGCCCTCCCGGAGCCGGCACCCTTGATGGAAGCTCATCCAGATGACACTGACGGTTAAGCGCCAGTCTCGCGTATCCCGTCCCTCGGCGATCAGAGACTCCACTACAGGTGAACGGCTATGGGAATTTGCATCTCCAAATCCTCCGGATCGACTCGACATGCGGAAGAGTCGCCGCGAGAATCCACGGCAGCGCTGAGGGTCTCCCTGGGCACGCCTGCCGACAGGTTGCGACGGGGCGGAGATGCGCCTCTGGAGCCACATCAGATCCAGCAGGCCGCCTATCATATGGGAGCGTGTGTCGTCGGTGACGACGTCACCAGCCCGATAAGACTCGCGACAGCGGGGCAAACAGTTCACGACGTTCGCCTGCTGCTCAAGCATGGGCGGGGAAACGTTAAGGTGGACGACATTCCCTCTCACGGCCACAACGGCATCGGATCGTCGGTTGCAATGATGGGAGCAGACCACAACATTAAGGTTGCAGTGGCCGTAGTCATGGGAGCGGCGTGCTGCAATCAGACCGCTCCCCTTTCCGCTATCGTCCACGCCCCACACATGGCGGCCGACGAGCGGAGTATGACCTCTAGTGCTTCCGTGTCAATGAAAGAGATAAACGACCAAGGTGATGAGATCCCAGTCAAGACGGGTCACATTTGGAACGAACTGCGGCGCGGAAGCCGCGACCCGAGGTCGACCGTGGTTATGGATGCCTGGGCCAACGGTCCCGCTGTTCGGTTGAAGGACAGCGTATGGAGCGGAGTGCCGGTCAAGGAAGGTCATTGGTCGATGGACAAAAGCACCGCCGAATTCCTGAAAAACCGTGTTGAGGGGTTAATTCCGTTCGTGCATCCGGACGCAAATGAACAAACTGCCAACGATTTGCGCCGCAAGCAAAACGCACCCGTATCGTGGGAGAAATATGCAGAAGTACAGGTGATCTCACCCGAGTTCGCCGATAGTGTACGCAACGCATTGTCCCGTATTCCTGAAGGCCAACAAAGGGAAATCGCATCACTGATGATTCAGGAAGCCTACGGAATGGATCCTTCCTCGCGCACGCACCAAGACGCAGTGGGATCAGTTCTGGTGGCCGCCAACCAACTGGACTCGCTGCCCCGGCCTCCTGTCGAGCCGCCGGAATTGGCGGCGTATCACCAGTTCGACGCAAATCAACAGGCCCAAGCTCACGCAGTTCCCGGCATGCAAGATATCTTGCCGCACATGCCTCCGCCGCAGCATGCAGCAGAGGAACGGAATGTGAATCTGGACGGCCACATAGCAGGTCTTGCGGCTGAAGTCCGTGCGACAGGTGCACAAATCTCCTATGAACAGCTGCGGCGGGGTGGTCAAGTCGGGCAGTCCATAAGCCACGCCTACAATCACGCCCGCGAGGATCTAATGGCTGCCTCCAGAAGCAGAGATCGCTCCGGCCGTTGAGGTCTCGGCCATGGTAAGTGACGCCTTCTCCCCGAATTCCGTTCACGGCCTTGCCATTTCCGAACGTTCGATTGGAACATTCAGATTTCGCATCAAGGTGCACCGCTGTTGCGTCCCGAACAGGTTCGGCTGCTCGATGAAGACTACGAGATTGTTCTCATCAAAGGCCTGCCACCATTGCAATTGAGGAAGGTGCGATATTTTTCGGACCGCATCCTTAAACGCATCTTCGAAAGCCAGACAGGCGCCATCCCGGAGCCGGCACCCTTGATGGAAGCAGACGAGGGGCTTTTGGCAGAATCTCAACCCGATGAGCAGCTGCGCGGATTGGCGCAGAACTTTGACGATACAGTTTGATGTGAGGCTAGTATGAACCCGCGAAATAGTAACCCATCCCGGGTAGCAGCTTTGTCGCAGGTGCAGGACGCCGGCTTGGAAGAGGGGCCAGCGGTCCAGGCCCGGCAAGTGGGCGCTGAGCAGTACCTTGCCGAGACCCGGAGGCTGTTCGATCAAGCTGATGAGTCGCCAACCAGTCGAGAGGAGCTTCTGCGACTGGAACAGGGATTCCGCGAAGTGCTTCAGGGACGGCAGGAAGATCAAGCCGCCTCGTCTTTTTTCAGCGACCCAGGGCTGCCCGCTGGACCGGGTGACCACAACAGCTTCGTGGCCGACGCTTTCGCAGCGACCGGCTCTGGGCACATTGAGGCCGCCGCCCCGCCAACGTTAGCTGCCAGCCAACAGCAGATCCGGCCCTCGCCGGATGCGCTTGACCAGGGCAACCACCTGCCACCCGAGCGGGTCATCATCAACAATGAACATTCCACAGCGCTGTTGCGGCCAGCGGAGAGGCAGAGGGCCCTGAATACGCCGCAAGCCGCCGCCATTCAGCAGCCGCTGATGCCATTGGAGGGGGTACCCGTTCAAGGGACAAGGTCCGAACACATCGGAAGGCCGCATGCGGAGGCCGCGCCCTCCGCAAGGTCTGAGAAGCCCCCCGCTGCGATCGAGGACTCTATAAACGTTTCATTCGCCGTCCCCAAAGGCTTCTCCCATGGGACTCAACGCGTCCCAGAGGCGATGCTCTCTTTCCGCCATGGCCCCTTGCCGGATGCGGGCCAGGCCCGGCAAGTGAGTTTTGAGCAGCACGTGGCCCAGCCGCGCCGAGCCGATCCGGCTCCTGTCGCGAGTGGCGCCCGTGCTACCCGCTATCCCCATCTCTCCGGCGAACACCGGGACCTTATTGATAAGGCGATCGCTCACGCTGCGGTTCAGAAAAAATTTAGCGAGAGCACCGTCCGAAAATACACGTATTCACTTCGCCAATTGGCGAATGATCTCGGCGCTCATGGCCAAGCGACTGATCTAAAAAATCACCAGTCCCTGGTCGATCACGTCGATGCTTTCTTTCCGAAAAACGACGGCATAAAGAGGGCGTTGAACGTCCTGCGTGCGTATCATGAGCCGGGCTATTCAGCGACTGTCGGGCGGCCAGCGCCGGTGCCCTCAAAAGCAGACGCGCATGTCTTTGAACAAGTGACCAGTGACAGCAGGTTGGCCCCAAGCAGCCGTGCTGAGTACGGTCGTAGTCTTCGTAGATTTTCTAAGGCGCTTGAGAGTCGGGGCCTGACGATCTCTGGGCTGGGTCATGATTCGCGGATCGAATTCGCCGAGACGTTGTTTCCAGACAAACGCAATCTCATCTTCGCGTTGCAACGGGTTCGCGATGCGGAGCCCGCGTCACCTGGCGCCCGTGCTACCCGCTATCCCCATCTGTCCGACGAACACCGGGACCTTATTGATCGGGCGATCACTCACGCTGCGGTTCAGCAAAAATATAGCGAGAGCACGGTCCGAAAATACACGTATTCACTTCGCCAATTGGCAAATGATCTCGGCGCTCGCGGCCAAGCGACTGATCTAAAAAATCACCAATTCCTGCTCGATCACCTCGATACTTTCTTTCCGAAAAACGATGATATAAAGACGGCGTTGAACGTCCTGCGTGCGTATCACGAGCCGGGCTATTCAGCTACTGTCGGGCGGCCAGCGCCGGTGCCCTCAAAAGCAGACGCGCATGTCTTTGAACAAGTGACCAGTGACAGCAGGTT
>NZ_JBVVPX010000037.1:18135-39125 GCF_055811375.1 Mesorhizobium sp. WSM4848 | reverse complement strand
GGCCCCAAGCAGCCGTGCTGACTATGGTCGTAATCTTCGCAGATTTTCTAAGGCGCTTGAGAGCCGGGGCCTGACGATCTCTGGGCTGGATCACGATTCGCGGATCAAATTCGCCGAGACGTTACTTCCAGACAAACGCAATCTCATCTTCGCGTTGCAACGGGTTCGCGATGCGGAGTCCGCGTCAGCCGGGGGTCTCGAGACGGCCCGGAGGCTGTTCGATCAAGCTGACGAGTCGCCAACCAATCCAGAGGAGGTTCTGCGACTGGAACAGGGGTTGAGCGAAGTGCTTCAGCGACGGCAGGATGATCAAGCCTCCTCGTCTTTTTTCAGCGACCCAGGGATGCCCGCTCGACCGGGTGACCTCAACAGCATCGTGGCCGACGCTTTCGCAGCGGCCGGCTCTGGGCACGCCGGAGTTGAGGCCGCCGCCTCGCCAGATCAGGCTGTTCCTGTCGCCGGCGCATGGACACGTTCCTGGCGGCGTGTGGGGTAACGCATGTCCGCTGGATGGAACTCGGAACAATGGACGGGATCATCGGCTGCGTCGCCGCCGGGGTAGGGATGGCCATGCTACCTCGGGGGGTCGTTCAGGATGCGGCAGCCGACGGACAGGTCATCATACACCAGCTACCTGACAACCTGCGGTCGGCGCCGACTGTTTTTGTGACGCGGAGCGACGAGTATCTCTCCGCGGCACTTCAGGCTTTCATGACGGTGGCGTCTGAGGCGCATTCACGGCCTCAGCCGGCAGGACCAGAGCCGGCCCGACAACTGCAGCGGGCTTAGGAAAGGTGGAGCAAAAACAAGGGGTCATTCAGACGCAATTGTCGGCGGATCCTGATGGCAGATCGTAGGGGTCCGTTTGCCCAGAGATCGCCTACGATGCTGGAAAGGCGCTGCATGCTGCTGCAAAAGCAAGAAATGAGCGCGGATTCGGAGCACAATGGGCTGGCCAGGGTGCTCCGCTTGCGCGTGCCATGCCCGCGGCCAAACTCATTTCGACACGGTTAAGGAGCTTGAGGTCAGCACTGCTGCTCTTAAGACCGAGGTTCAACAATTATATCGAGATCAGTAAGTGTGACTGTCGTCGACGGTGACCCGCAGCAGCCGAGTGCCCCATCTGTGGGATGCCTGCGTTTTGCCGAAACTTGGACAGTCACACGATCTTCGCATGATCGCTGAGGGTACACCCGCCGCGGGTCAATAGCCTATCAATCGATCGTGGAAGTTTACGGCACCCACGGCTGGCCGCGGAGCTGTTCACAGCCCACTGAACCAGTTGGAGCCCTGGTCTTCCCAGTAGCCGCCCGGATAATCATTGGCGACGAACACCTCTAGGATATGCTTGGGGTTCTTGAAGCCGAGCTTAGTCGACATCCTAAGCTTCATCGGTGAACGATATTTGAGCGGCAAGAATCCTTCCCGAAATCGAGCGCCAGGATGGTTTGCGGGTGCAGTGCTGTCGGCATAACGATACTCGAATAATAGCGGTCCGCATTTGAAGCCGACATATTTGGCTGTCATGTCCGCGCCAACATGCTGGAGGAAGACGCTCAGAGGAATACCCCTCCACTCACCGATCTCGCTCCAGCCCTCGCAGGCTCCTTGATCCCGCGCACAATCCCGTTGGCAGCATTCTCGACTGTCTCCGTTCGGCTACACGGCTCAGGATGCAGGAACTGCTGCTCGATGTTTGGGAGCAGTTCAAAACGACGGTCGTCTTCGTCACGACATCGACGAAGCCTTCCTGCTTTCGGATCGAATCATCGTCATGCAGGGCACAGCCAGGTCGCATCCACGAAGAAATCAATATGGCCTTCGAGAGGCCGAGGACCACTGACATCATCGCGTCCGGCGAGTTCTTGCGTTTGAAGCAGCGTTGCCTACAGCAGCTTCGTAGCGACAGGCGGAGAGATACCCTGGCGCGGCTTTCACCTCTTGGTCAATTGGAGTTGTGCTTCGCGGATTCCCCTCTCGGCTAAGCCGAACCCACGAGCGCGCCTCGGCTGATTCCGGAGTGCGTTGGCGCCGCATCCCGCTCCTAAACCGTCAACTCCTTTTCCATGCAGCTAACATCCCGATTTTTCCCATCGACGTGAAAAACGGAACACAATTCCTTATCTCTATAGATTGAAACGCTGGTCGGAAAGCATCCGCCTGAGCGTCTGGTGACGGCCTGCCGCCCAGGTCACCACATTGTCTGGCAGCGACACTCGCGCCATCCCTCCTGCTGCAGAATCGCAGCAGACAGACTATTAAGTTGGGTGGGAGCGACCGACACACCGATCACATCGCAATGATCGTTTTCTGCGCGCATGCAAACAACTCCAAAGAACCATTATGTAATAAAGCTACAAAATCATTTGCAGATTCGCGCAAAATGCGTAGCGTCTCATCCCTCAACAAGCACCAGCAAAATTGGATTTCGACTAACCCGCTTGATCTTGCCGCGGGTCGGCTGCCTAATTGTTGAATAACAAGCCCCAAAATTCAATTGAAAGAATGTTAACTTATTTGTTACTGAAATGTCTATAATGCCGCAATGGATTTCATGATTCTGGCCCGTCGCCCGATTCCTCTCACGACCTTACCAGAACCGCGCTCGGCGGGCTTCGGGCCCCGAGCCGCAATACGCGAGGGCCGCGTCGCGCAACAGCCCTTGAAGCCTTCGGCGGCGAAGCGCTCTGCCAACGCCATATGCAGCTCTTGGACTTCCCGGTCTGCCGGATCATGTAGACGGAGCGGACGTCATCGTCGGTCCAGCCGGTTCGGAGCCGCCTCAAGAACATGGAAACCTCTCAGCGGGCTATCTGTTCGACGGGAGCAGTGTGTCGCGCGGCCCTGCCCGACCACCGACCCACGACGGCATCCACACGCTTCTCGCTGCCGCAGATTCCGGAAGGTCCCGACACAAGGCGGGTGATCGCGATGGATTACAATCTTCTGTTAGGCATTCCGGCGGCTTCGAGCGGCCGAGCAAGGCGGACGAATTCGCCGACCGGACAGACGCCTTCCGCCCCGTTTTCGATATGCAGTACCAGGGCAAACGCATTCCGCTGGAACTCGGTTCCATTTCACGCAGATAAATGACGGCGCCTACTGGCATGCGCTGGAGCGCTTTGCCGGCGAGGTCTGCACCAAGCCCGATGTCGAGTGCATCAGCTACCGCGACTATGTTTCACGGCGACGTGACGGCGAAAAGCAGACGTCGGTGGGCGGCTGACTAGAAGCGCTCGCCGCCCGCCACGCTCAGCTTACCGGCTGATCCTCAAGGCGCAAGCCGGCCCGCTCTCGCGCCAAATAGTCCTGGTCGATTTTCGTTAGCGGCGCCCCTTCAAGCGTCGCCTCGAAGGCGCGCAGGCGTTTGTAGATGGATATCAGCTCGACGATGGTCGGCCAGGAATTCACGAGATATTGGAACGAACTGGCGACTTGGGAAAACGCGGTAACAATTTGCTGGAAAACGCCAAATGTTATCTTGCCAAGGGCTAAGGTCGGAACAAGAAGGAAGGTAGCAAAAACGTTGTCGACCTGGAGATAGAGATAGCGGACCATGTCGAAATAGACATAGTGCGCATAGAGAGTGAAATAGTTCTTGCGAACACTTCTGAAAAGCTCGGCCAGCGTTGGTGGCTGCGCGCGTGCCGTATCGTCCTCGCCGAGGACAAGCTCCTTGCGCAGAGCGGCTTCAACCCGCTGATTGCGAAATTCCAGGCCGGGAAGCTTGATGCCGACGATTGCCAGCAAGCTGGTGCCAAACAGCGACCACCCGACCGCCGCGATGACCAGCGGATAAGGGATTGCGCCGACGATTGGAAGCGTCGAGACATGGAGGGAAAGGGAGGCCAGCAAGGGCAAAAATGCAATCAGGGTCATGATGGAGTCGATGAAGTTCACTCCGAGCCCCTGCATTGTGCCGGAGAAGCGCATCGTGTCGTCCTGAACGCGCTGCGACGCCCCTTCGATATGGCGCAGCCGCGGCCAGTAAGCGGTAAAATAATCGTTCATCGCGGTGCGCCAGCGAAACACATAGTGCCTGACGAAAAAGACGTTCAGAACGGCAATGCTCATATAGACCAGGGCCAAGGACAGAAACTGCCATACGCCGTGGTAAAGCTCGGCAGGGGAAACGGAGCCCGGTGTGGTGAGTGCCCTCTGCACCATGTCGTAAAACATGCCGCGCCAGTCATTGAGCGCCACGCTGAGCTGGACGATGAAATTGGTGACGAAAATGATCAAACCAGAGCCAAGGATCGACCAGTTCTGCCAGCGATGCGGGGAATACAGCGCCCAGAAAAGGTAGAATACGCCCATACCGGCGAAGAAATATCCATAAAACCAGAGAAATGCCGGCGTCAGGAATCTTACTGGGCTGATGATAGGGGCGGCCTGCGGGTCGACCGGCGGCATGCCGAGCATCGTGCCAAGGTGCTCGCCGCCGAAAAACCACAGGAGGACGAGCAGAAGGCTCCAGACGGCGGCCGAGATGAAAAAAGGCTTCGGCTGCGGGAAGAAGGATACGAACACGTTGGGGAAACTCCTCGGTTGATGCGCAAATCAGCGGCGTTGCTGTCAGCGGGCGGTGACATACGCCAGCTTTGCCATTTTGCTAAAATCGTCGTGTCAGTAGTAGACGATGATGTCGCCGATGGCCTCGCCGGAGATCTTACGCGCTGCGTCGGAGGCAGTCTCAAAAGAGTCGTCAGTGATCACCACCACATGCTCGCCCTTCGCACCCGCAGACGGACCGCTGTAGAAGCTGCTCACCGGGCTGCCAGATTTTGCGGCGGCGTTGTTGACGAAGTTCGCGCCAAAACCGTCGTCGCCGCGGCCCACCTCATCGAAGGCGAAAGTGTCCTCCTTCGCGTTGAAATCGCTGATAATGGTAATGTCCGCCGTCCCCTCGACTACTCCGTGGATCGGATTGTGGAACTGGAACAGAAACGTGTCATTGCCGGCCCCCCCGTCAAATTGTCTTTGCCATCACCCACGTAGAGGACATCGTCGCCGGGACCGCCGGAGAGCTTGTCATGATTCTCGCCGACGAGGCGCGGTTGGAAGCGGCCGTTGTCGCCGCGAAGATAGTCGTCGCCCGTTCCGCCCCAGATTCGGTCATTTCCCTCGCCGCCGATGCCGTGATCATCGCCATCGCCACCTTCGATCTTGTCATTGCCGCGACGATCCTCAAACCGGTCATTGCCCTCGTCACCCGCCATCCAATCCTCGAGATCGGTGCCGATGAGCCATTCGGCGCGAGGACTTACCCTCGATGATGTTTGCCATCGCAGATACTCCTTATGATGCAACCCACCACGCCACCTGGCGCCCTCATATTCCTCATCAGATAATCGGGGAAATCGAATTGGTAGATAGAAAGATTTACGAAATGGATGTGTGGCATCGGCTTCGTCCTTCTGCGTAGCAGTTGCCGGTCTCGGTGGCGGCGGGCGACACTGGCTACTCAGCCGGCGGCGGTGAAAAGTCGGTCGTCAAACCGGACGAACCATGGTCCAGCGGTCAGAGGCCAGCGGCGATTACGCCGTCACCCAACTGACGCTCCCGCAACTTCAGCTGTTTTGAAACGGAATTCATGTGCAAGAAGCTTCGCTTTCTTTGGTCCGCCGGGCTCGCGTTTGTTCTCACGGTCCCAGCTTGCGCGGCGGGCTCCGGCTTGCCTTGGGAACAGCTGCTGCAGAGGTCCTGGAGTCGGTGCAGGGACCCGTCGCCAAGATCGTCGCGGTTATCATCATCATTACCACGGGCTTGACCCTTGCCTTTGGCGACATGGCAGCTGGGTTCCGCCCGGCTGATCCAGATCGTCTTCGGCCTGTCGATCGCCTTCGCGGCATCGAGTTTCTTCCTCTCCTTCTTCTCCTTCGGCGGCGGAGCACTCGTGTGATGGCCGCCGGAGAGCAGCACATTCAGGGATTCGAGGTTCCTGTTCATCGTGCATTGACGGACCGAAGGGCGTCAATTCCTCCGCTTACGGGCCTGGCCGATACTCCACCCAGGAAAAGCGCATCTCGGAATTCGCAGACTGGTATATGGGCGTGCGCGAGCAGCGTTTGGAACAAAGCGCCGCCTGACAGGGCGTCGCCACAGCGGAACGAATCCGGTTCGACCCGCTGCCGACGGTCTGCCAGAGTGCGCTTTGGTTGGGTCAGTTTCGGGGAGCGGCGGCCTCGAACGCCGAAAGTTTCGCACAACGCTGTGCGATCGCGTTGACGCGCTGCAATGCGCCTATGTCCGCATTCCAGCGATGGGGCGTTATACATGGCCGATCTGTGCCTGGTGCCGCAGCTCGCCGTGGCAGAAGAGGCCTGTCGTGGGACTCTCGAGGAGCGTCTCAAACGCGGCCAGCCCCTCGCCGATGAACTTCCGCATCCACGCGACGCGTACTTCTTCGCCCCCCTTTGTCAGGGCCATCACATGGCTGACAGGGCCAAGGTTGCAGACCGGATGGATGTCGGCAGCAGCGCCCGTACACGCGCGCGCCCGGCTGGGTCCGGCGGCAACAGGCCGGAGCCCGGGCGTGTCTCGTCCAGATATTCAATGATAGCGAGCGACTGGGTCAGCCTCAGCCCGTCGATCTCCGGCACCGGCACTAGTCCCTGCGGGTTGAGCGAGATGCTGCGGCGTCTTGTGCTCCTTCTTCAGAAGGTGCACGGATACCGTCTCGCAGGAGATGCCGAGCAGGTTCAACACGATGCGCACCCGATAGCTCGCCGACGAGCGCCAGTAGTCGTAGAGGACAGGCTTGCTCATCGCGGGGTCCGATCCCGCGATGTGGCGCCCCTTTCAGATGGCGGCCAGCTGTCCGGGTTCATGCCTTGGACAGTTCCTTGGCATGCAGCCATTCGGTATGCTCCCGGGCGCGCTTGGTTTTCGACCATTCCTCCAGATCCCACTTCACTGCTTCGAGCCTCTCGATCATCGCCTCTTCCTTCGGATCCGGGCAGGCCAGCTCGATCCGGTGGCCGTTGGGGTCGAAGAAGTAGATGGAATGGAAAATGGAATAGTCGGTGACGCCCAGCACATCGATCCCGTTCTTCTTCAGCTTGTCCTTGAAGGCCAAGAGCGTGTCGCGATCCTTGGCCTTGAAGGCGATGTGCTGGACCCATTTCGGCGTGTTCGGGTCGCGGCCTATCTCCGGCTTGGTCGGCAACTCGAAGAAGGCGAGCACGTTACCCGTCGCCCGCGTTGAGGAAGACGTGCATGTAGGGTCGTGCTCGTGGGTCGACGGCACCTGGTCTTCGGCGATGGCGAGCAAAGTCCATGTTGAGGTTGTTGACATACCAGTTGACGGTCTCTTTCGCGTCCTTACAGCGATGGGCGACGTGGTGAATTCTCTCGATGTTCATTGGAATGGCTTCTCTGCCTTGGCCCTGCTCCGGACACTTCCACCCGGAGCTGCGTCCTCCCTTGTCATCATTCCTATTGCGGTGGGTCCGCCGCCGCCCTAAGCGCATCACTCAACACCCGGCCGTCGCCGATATGATTGGCCAGAAGCAGAACCAGCCGCGCATTGATGGCGTCACTTTCGGCCTTGCTTCGCCCGTCGTGCAGAGCCAGCAGCTCGGCGTAGAAATCGTCCGGCTGCGGAATGTTCGGAGCCGTATTGAGTGTCGTCATCGCCGGTTTCTCCCGTCAGCGTCCCGTGGCCTTCGCAAGCGCGGCTTCGACCTCCGCGCAGTCGAACGCGGTCCAGCGCGCGGCGACGTGTTGGTCGGGGCGCAACAGATAGACCGCCGAACCCGCATCGCCGAGATAGCGCTCTCGCAGCGCGTTGGTCGGATCGTCCGCAGCCGACAGGGCCAGCCGCTCGGCCGCAATGCCGCCGCTTTCGATCAGGTCGGGCGCCTCGGCTTCAATAGTAAGAAGCTGGAAGCGGTCGCCCAGCCGGTCGAGCAGCCAGCCGCCCTTTATCGGCGCATCGACGGCCGGCGAGCCGGGCTGGGTGCGCGGCGGCAGCCCCTGCGCGTCAGGGCCGTTGAGCGGCGAGCCGCCATAGGTGCACGGCACCGACAGGCGCCCGGAATTGACCAGCGGCCGCGCGAAGGCGAAGTGCTCGGACAGATCGAGCACGGCATCGCGAAAAATCCGGCTCATTTCCGACTTCGGCGTGATGAAGTCAGTCGACCGGCTGGAGTTGAGGATGTTCTCGTCGGCGCCATGGATACGCTCGGTATCGTAGCTGTCGAGCAGGCTTTCGGGCGCCCTGCCGTCCATCACAAGCTTCAGCTTCCACACCAGGTTGTCGGCATCCTGCAGGCCGGAATTGGCGCCGCGCGCGCCGAACGGCGAGACCTGATGCGCCGAGTCGCCCGCGAACAGCACCCGGCCGTGGCGGAAACTCTCCATGCGCCGGCACTGGAAGGTGTAGATCGACACCCATTCGAGTGTGAATTTGGCGTCCTCGCCCAGCATTGCCTTGAGCCGCGGGATGACGTTCTCCGGGTGCTTTTCCCGCTCCTTCTCGATGTTCCAACCGAGCTGGAGGTCGATGCGCCAGACGCCGTCGGGCTGCTTATGCAATAACGCCGATTGGCTGCGGTTGAAGGGCGGGTCGAACCAGAACCAGCGCTCGGTCGGAAACTCGGCGTCCATGACTACGTCGGCAATGAGGAAATTGTCCTCGAACACGCGGCCGATGAAGTCGAGCCCCATCATTGCGCGGATCGGCGAGTTGGCGCCGTCGCAGGCGACCAGCCAGTCGGCACGCAGGCGGTAAGGGCCTTCCGGCGTGTCGATGGAGAGCATCACCCCGTCGCGATCCTGTTCGACCGCCGTGACCTTGTTGTTGCCGCGGATTTCGATCGACCTGCCTTCCGCCTCCAGTTCGCACACGCGGTCGACGAGGAATTTTTCGAAATGGTACTGCTGCAGGTTGATGAAGGCCGGCCGCCTGTGGCCGGCCTCCGGCAGCAGGTTGAACTCGTAGACCCGGCGGTTCCCGAAGAACACCTTGCCGACGTTCCAGACGATGCCCTTCTCCACCATCGGCTCGCCGCAGCCCAGCCGGTCCAGGATCTCCAGCGGCCGCTTGGCGAAGCAGATCGCGCGCGAGCCGAAGCTGACCTTGTCGTTCTCATCCAGCACCACCACGGGAATGTCCTGGCGGGCGAGATCGATGGCGCAGACTAGACCGACCGGCCCGGCGCCTACCACAACAACCGGACGGCGCACTGGCGCGATTGCGTCCTGATCAGGGGAGCGCCTGTAGGGATAAAGCGGCGTCTCGAAGATCTTTGCCATGTGTCCTCCCGCCGGGTCGCATCCGGACTGCTAGCCCTGAAGTTCCGCCCACATCTGTCGGTCGCGCTCTGCGGTCCAGATGCGCGGCATGTCGATGCCGAGCGCCTCGTCGTAGGCGCGGGCGACGTTGAAGGGCAGGCAGTGCTCGTAGATAGCGTAGGATGCGAATTTCGGATCGCACGCCGCGCGCGCCGCGTCCCACGCCTCCTTCAGCGAGCCACCGCCCTGCGCCACCCGCGCCACCGGCCGGTAGGTGGAACTGACGAAATCGGCAGTCTTGTCGAGCGCGGCATTGACCTTCTCCGCGCCAACCAGCGCGTCGCCGCGTCCCGGCGCGATCGCGTCGAGGTCAAACGACCGGATCGCCTCCAGCGTGCGCGGCCAGTCGGCAAAATGGCCGTCGCCGCAATAGCAGGCCGAATGGTACTCGACGATGTCGCCGGTGAACATGACGTTGGCGTCGGGCACGAAGGCGACGATGTCGCCTGCCGTATGCGCGCGGCCAAGGAATTCAAGGTCCACCCGCCGCTTCCCGAGATAGAGCGTCAACCGGTCGTTGAAGGTCAGCGTCGGCCAGGTCAGGCCGGGGATCGACTCGTGGCCCTGGAAGAGGCGCGGAAACCGGCCGAACTCGGAGTCCCAGTCCTCCTGCCCGCGCTCGGCGACCATGGCGCGCGCCTTCTCCGACATGATCGTCTGCTGCGCGCCATAGGCCGAAGCGCCGAGAACCCGCACAGCGTGATAGTGCGTCAGCACGACATAGTTGATCGGCTTGTCGGTGACGGTCCTGACCTTCTCGATCACCTTGCCGGCCAGTCGGGGCGTGGCCTGAGCGTCGATCACCATCACCGATTCGTCGCCGATGATGACACCAGTGTTCGGGTCGCCCTCGGCGGTGAAGGCCCACAAGTCGCGGCCGATCTCGGTGAAGGAGATCTTTTTCTCTGCCATATCGCCGACAGATGCGAATTGCTTGGCCATGGTCTCAGGCTTCCTTCTTGTGTTGCGTCACCGTCTGCTCAATCGCGCCGAAGATCCGAGTGGCCGGCCTTGTCTCTCATCTCGATGTGGACCGTGTCGCCGAAACGCATGAAAGGTGTCTTTGCCGCACCTGCTCGATAGTCTCGATCATTTTGATCTCGGCGATGCAGGAATAGCCGACGCCGCCTTCAGAGACAGGTTTGCCCGGCCCATCGCCGAGCTTGTTCGATACCGTGCCCGAGCCGATGATTGTGCCGGCGGCGAGCGGCCGTGTTTTCGGCGCGTGGGCCATCAGCGTAGGAAATTGAAGGTCATGTCGATGCCGGCGTTGGCGCGGCCGAAGGGCTTGCCGTTCAAGTCCACGGCCAGCGGCAGGTGCAGCTTGCCTCCGTCCCAGTCATCGCCCAGCTCCCCGGGGGTGACCGCCACCGGTGAGAAGGCGGAAGACGGCTTTGACTGAAAGAAACCGAATCCCTTTGCAAGCTCCACCGGGATCAGCCCGCGCAGGGAGACGTCATTGACCAGCATGTGAACCTCCCGTTCAGGTTTCGACAGATCGCCGCCCGCAGACAGGCTTGACGATCCAAGTTGTTGCGTCTGTAACTATCGAAAATGTAACTATCAAGGCCGCAAGGGGCGGATCGGGATGGTCGAGGACGTACTTTCGCTGGAGGATTTTCTGCTGTCGCTTGGCAGTTAACTGGGTTCTTCCTCAATTTGTGTGGCGCGGTGGCAGCATTCGTGCTCTCAGCAGTTCGGGGCCTGCCCTGCCGTACATTGCGCGCTTGAGGGTCTTGAGGCGGTTGATCTGACCTTCGGCCTGTCCGTTGCTCCAGGGCAGCTCGATGGCGTTGTTGACGGCATCGAGTCTCTGCGCAAAACACGCGAATCGCATGATCGGAATGATGTCGGAGTCGATTGCATCGTCGATCCAGGGGTCCAGTGTTTCCGACCTCCTGCTCCGAAGGATACCGTTGAAGTGCATTGCCAGGCGTCGCATCTCGGCGAATGCGTCAGATCCCTGCTTCAGGGCATCGACTTTCCTTGCTTGTCGAGGCGTCCAGCAGGCCTCTTGGCTTTATGCACAGCGCCGCGGCAACAACTGGCGAAATCGCGTGGCCGGTATCCGGATCTCGAACGGGTCCCAAGCTGATCGCCATCGAAGGAACATCATCGGCGCGCACTCTTTTCGGACCGCCGCCAAGCTGCCAGCAGTCGCTCCAGATTGGAGAAGCTGCCGGTGTAGCCGCGCTGCTTGACATCATGAAAAAGATGCCGTCCGCAGCGGTTCCCTTCCTTCCAGCATTGGGCAATGAACGTTTCAAAGCACCATGGTGATGTGGGGTTCAAATGCTGCTCGCCGCCTATCTGGCGGAGCCTTGAACTTGAGCCACTTCGCTACGCTGCGACGCTCATCGCCGGTCCGTCGGGCGATCGCGCTGTAGGATAGACCCTCCTGGCGTAAGGCGTGGAGCATCTCGAATATCTCCTGGCGAGACTGCCTATGCCCGAGACGGGCACGCCGGCGATGTGTCGCAGCGTCGACAATAGCGTCCTCGGACAGGATGGGTCTTCCTGAAGCAAGCCACTAAGGCTCATCTGTTCCTCGATTGCCGTACGAAGATTCTGGACCAGATGAAACCGGTCGGCCACCTGAGCCTGCGGTGCGCCTTCACGGACGGCCTGCGCATAAAGGCCGCAGCGGTCTCGGCTGACGATACCTCGACGGAGGGATGATTCCGCAGCCACCTGGCTGCGCTATCGACACTCCGATCATCGAGAATGTCGACGACCGAGTGGCGCTCGAGATCAACCATGATAGTGCCGTATCGCGTCGCTCGCCGCCAGCTCCAGTCATCGATGCCAACCACCCGAATCTCGGAGGCGCGGTGAGTAACCGCGGCATCCCGCTTCAGTTGCCGCAGGATGGTGTCGTCACTGACCGGCATGCCGAGCCGTTGCATGCGGCGTTCGCCAGGACGTCCACCCGTGCTATGGCCGAGCAAGCCGACAATCTCCACGACCCTCGTCGTCCTGCGCGCATAAGGGGAAGCAACCGTCGGGAGTCGATCAGTGAACGTTTGTCGCTCACATTTCTGATGTGCACATCGCCAGCGGCTCAGCAGAAGCTTCACCGTCACGGGCTTGCCCTGGACCGGCAGATCCTGAAGGCTGCGGTTGGACCAGCCATGCCGACTTCGGCTTCGCCGGCCACAATCGGGGCAAATGCCGATCGCTGGTCCGGCAGCGGAAACAACCCAACTGTGATCATCAGTGAGCGCGACACCCAGAATTCTGACCCCTGGGCCGGGCGACCATTTCGATTTCGTTCGCATGCCCGCCCATAGCGATAGCGTCGCTAACAGCGGATGAACCACACAAATTGAGGAAGACCCTCATTAACTGCCAAGTGACACACGCATCCGATTGCACGTCGGACACTTTCGATCCTGCAAGACCTGAGATGGAAATCGAGAGCGACCACACCAGCGCTTGCCGGCCGGATCGATGCCGTCGCTATGGACGATGGCCGCGTCTCGGTCGTTCTTGATTGGAAAGCGACATCGCGCCATCGGAGGAGGACATGCGAATTCACGCGGGCCAACTCGAGGACTGCTTGCGAACAACCGGGGTGAGCCGTGGCGCGTTGGTCTATATGACCCTCGGCACTGTGCGATGGGTGGAGCGCAGTGTCTCCGCCGATCCGAGCCAGTGACGTCGTTAAATTCACGCCCCTCACCGAAGGCGACCTTTGTCTCCTGCAGGTGAATGGCCGCTTCGCGCCGTATGTCAGTAATCAGGCGGCCTCGTCTGGTCTCCAAGGGCGGATGTTGTGACGCGTCCAGCTAGACGCACTTTGGCCATAGTCAAATGCTTCTGGGCTGGAAGCACATATTCGACGTTTGCTATGCGGGGCGGCCGCAAGTCAGCGAAGCCCCGCTTGTGGACGTCCCCTGGATGGAAGGGTTAGGCATCGGGTTCGTGGCAAACCACTTCGATGTTGTGCCCGTCCGGACCAATGACGAAAGCTGCATAGTAGGTCGCGTGGCAGTGCGGGCGCAGACCAGGCGCACCATTGTCTTTGCAACCTGCCTCCAGAGCCGCGCGATAGAAAGTTCGACTTGCTGGCGATTCTCGGCCGTGAAGATGCGCCGGCTTCTCCTGGGTTTGGTACATGCACAATGAAGCCTTACCCTTCGGGCCAAGCTCGACACCGTACGTCGGCGTCCCCTCCAAGGCAACAGCTACACCGAGCGGTTCGAGTGCCTTGAGGAAGAACGCTTTGCTCGCTGCGCGGCGAGATCAACCTTCCCGTTGCTGCCAACGGCATGGTGGTCATGCCGGGGATGTCGTTCTCGGCGACGAGGATGGCGTCGCGGCCTTCGATCGCGCGGTCGCTCCGGAACTGCTCGCGCTCGTGCGCCAACAGGAGGCCCAAGGATGCGGTCGTGGCCGCGCTCGCAGCAGGCAAGATGCGGTACACGCCCGTAACGATGCGCCGGCGCTGCGCCAGGCCATCATCGCAAAGCTCCGTTGCGACCTCGATCAGGTGACGGTTGGGACCGAAGCAGGTCATCTACAATGCCTTGGTGGCACCGTCGGCGAAAGCGACGAGGTCATCCTCCCAGCACCTGCTGGGTCTCGTATCCCGACATGGTGTTGGCCTGCGGCTGAACCTCGGTGGTCATCCGATCCCGGCGCCCTCCGGAAAGTGCTCATCCGGATCGTCGGCTTGACGCCCAACGACTACCGGCGGCGCTTTCGAAGCCGCCCGTTGACGATCTCCTGAACGACCGCTTTTAGGCCGTGCAGGAAATCAGCATATGTGCCCCGACCCCGAGTGAGGGATGGGTGGCAGGCTCCGTCGCCAAAATGCAAGATCAGATCAGATTTCGATCAGGATCTTGCCGACTGCCTTGCCCCTCTCCTGTGCCTCATGCGCTTCGGCAATGCGGTCGAGCGGCAGCTTCATCGCGATCTGCGGCCAGTAGGCCCCAGCCGCCACGCAGGCGGAGACCTCTTCGACTGCCTGGCGGAACGCATCCTCAGGGATCGTGTAGAAGAACACGAAGCGGAAGGCATAGCCCCCGAACATCGTCGATAGGAACGGCATCGACAACCTGACCGTCGGATCCTCCGTCGCGTAGGCCGTCGCGACGCCGCTCGGAGCGAGGCAGGCGATATCGGCCTCGACGTTGGCTGCCAAATCGACGTCGACGATACGCTCGACGCCACGGCCGCCGGTCGTGGCCCTGATCCGTTCAGCGATGTCTTCCTGATGACGGTTGATCACGAGATCGGCGCCCGCCGCCGCTGCCACCGTGGCTTGCTCCTCGCGGCTCACGGTCGCCGCGACCCAGGCGCCCGCCCATTTGGCGAGGAGGATGGCCGCCGTGCCGACGGCTCCCGCGCCGCCCTGGACGAGAACGCGCTTTCCGCGCAGATCACCATCGGCGAAGAGGCAGCGATGGGCGGTGATGGCCGCGATGCCCAGTGAAGCCCCGACATCAAACGACGCATTCTCGGCAAGAGGGGCCGCATGGGAGGAAGGAACCACCACGAACTCGGCCGCGGATCCGAACGCCTGGCCTGTCTGAGCCTTGAAAACCCAGACCCGTTCACCGATCCGCTCCTCGGACACGCCCGGCCCAACCTTGTCGATGATCCCGGCCGCATCCTGATGGGGAACGACACGGGGAAAGGGCATCGGCCTGCCGCCGAAGCCCGTTCTCGTCTTGATATCCGAGGGGTTCAGGCCGGAGACGGCCACCTTGACCCGGACCTCGCCGAACTGGGGCTCGGGATCAGGAAGAGAACCTATCTGGAGGACGTCCTTCGCGGCGCCCTGCCGGTCGTAGAAAGCAGCTCTCATTCTCGGTCTCCTGACATTTGCCAATGACCAAAGGGATGTCGATGCCACAAGTGTTCTTGCAAGTAGGCAATATTTTTGCCTATAGGTGTATAAAGTACATCATTGGAGCTTCGCCTACAACTGTGCGGTGGAGGTGACGGTCGACGTGGCCGGCGGAAAGTGGAAACCGCTGATCATCTACGAACTCCTCAACGGCCCCCGACGTGGTGAACTCCGGCGCATGGTGGGCGAGCCGAGCCAGCGCTCCATCACGATGCTACTCCGACAGCTCGAGACCGACGGCGTGGTCGAACGCCAGGTCTTTGCCGAAGTGCCGCCCCGCGTGGAGTACTCCCTCACAGAGTTCGGGAAGACGCTCGCGCCGGTCCTGAACGCGATGAAGGAGTGGGGCGAGACGTTTGCCGCCCGAAACGGCCTTGTTTGCGGGCCTGACGGCGAGGCACTTGAGGTCGCCCGACCGCGTGCATCCGCCGATCGGGATCACACATCGTCAAGGCGCTCGTAGAGGTCCGACAGGATCGAGGCCAAGTGCCATTGTCGGTTCGGGTGCATCTCCCAAGGCCAGCTTCGTGCCTCCGCCACCCTAAGAGCGCGGCACCGCCTGAGGGGTGGTCTGCCCGCGTTATATCGTCTCTGAGCGTGAGTTGATCGGCTCACCCATCACGGTTCATCAAGAGGGCACCACTGCCAACGTGATTGCGTTTTCTGGAACATCGAATGGTTCAACAAACGTTGGCTAGCCGATCGAGATCCTCGCCGTTGTAGGCATCGACGACCCGCTCCATACCGCTGTCGTTCTGGACAACCGCGCGACCGAGGGTGCCGAAGAACCCGGCCAGTTCATCCGTGCCGGTGAAAAGCTCAAAAAGCCGCGCCGCATCTGCGTTGCCGGTTTGCGCCTCCAGTTCCAGAGCAGCGGCGAGTCGCCTAGAACTTGATGCCTTCGTTCGACTTGTCTTCTTTCGCCGCATGGTGAAGCGCTACGAGCTCCCAACCGTCATTCATTACCGGCGCGCCCGAACTGCCCGCCTCGGTGTCCGACCGATATTGGACGACCTGGGTGTTTTGGAACACCACCGTGTTGTTGCGGATCGCGACTTCCTTGAGGCGTCCATTTAGGTGCTGGATGACATTCAGCTTGTCTTCGTCAGCTACAACAAAGGCTTGCCGCAGAAGCGGAATGCTGCCGAAGGTCGAGCCGGGTTGGCCTTCGACGGCAACAAATGTGACATCGAGACCGCCCTTGCCGCCGGTTGCGACGACCGGGCAGGTCCAAAAAAGGAGATCGGGACGCAGGTGAAAAGTTGAGACCTGTCGCACAGTCCCGTCGGGAAGGGCGGCGAAATCGAACAGCGCGCGACTGCGGGCGGTGACCTCCTTGCTGTTGAGGACGTGATGGTTGGTGCACAGTATACCCGGCGCGACCAGAAACCGAACCCGCTCCAGGTGCCGGAGCGCCTTTTGTAGTCGACGCCAGAAGCGTCGATCTTGCAGACGGCGCGCGAGCGAGCTGCGCCTTCCTCCAGCCACCAGGCCGGGCGCAGATCGTTGGAGCCGACAACCTGTTCCAGGTGACGGACAGCTGCTCGAACATGGTGCTGGCGTCGGCCGGCAGACCTTCGACTTTTGGGCTTCGAAGGCGTCGGGTTTTCTAGACATCACCGGCAGGATGGCCAGACCCTTGATGCCCCAGTCCGCAGCGCTCTTAGGCACGGGGCCGGCGTCGGCCGTTCCACCGCCATTTGCTGCTCGTACGAAAGATTTGCTTGCGCTAATCCGCCATCTGGTCCCCCGAATCAGAAGTGATGCGCAACCTATAATCGTCGGAAACGACGGAAATGTTACCGTTGTGCAGATGGTCGGCCAAACCGCTACGTCGGCTTGGACTATCCCCAGGTGGCGCCGGCTGCGGCAACGTCATCGCCGTTCCTTTCGCGGTTCATGGGCGTGTCTCGCAGACCTGGCCGTGGCCTTCAACGTCGATGGCGATGATCTGGCGCCGCCGCGAGAGGAGATCAGTGACCTGCGCCATGGCAGCGATTGGCATTGAGCTTGCCGGCAAGAACGACGATGGGTTTGTCCTCGCCGAAGGACTCACGGTAAATGCCCTTCGGCCGACAGGGCTCACGCTCATCCGACATCGCGTCCCAAGTTAAGTTAGAGTACCGCGTCGGACCCATCAGCGGTCTGTATCTTGTCTTGGACTCCGTAGAATTTGAGCGGAGCCTTTGTAGTGTTGTTTGGTGTTTGTTCGCCCAAAAGTCGCATAAAATTTCAGTGAGGGAACGTCGGTCTACAGATTTGTTCCCCAGAGGGGCGCGAACCTTGTGCTCACCTGTTCATCGACGGCTCTCGGCGTGACCCAGAGAGCTGGGAGAAGCCTATGCGAGACTACAAGTGTAACACCATATTGGTTTAGCGGATCAAGCTTCGGTGGTAACCTGGGTAGAGATACGACTCTGGAAGCCGAGCAATGGATCGCGATAGTAAATGGAAACGTGCAGCTGGAAGTTCATCCCGCGACGGGAGGAGGGGCCGAGGAACGGCGTAACCACCTTGACCTTCCGGACGGGCCACTGACCAATGTTGCAGAGCGGGTAATAACCGCTAACCCGCGCGGTACAGCACGCGATCTTGGGAGCTTCAAATCCGCCGAGAGGCAAGCGCGACGTGCAGTTCAGGACGTTGCACTTCTTTCTGCTCGATGAATTCAAGCACTTGGGTAAGCTGGAGGCGATCGAGACCGCAATTACGACCATCGCGGGCTACAAGGGTCGCTTCATGTTCATCATCCAAAGCCTTTCGGCTCTGACGGGGGCTTATGGCGAGGCTGGCAAGCAGAATTTTCTCAGCAATACCGGACTGCAAGTGTTCATGGCCACTGCCGATGACGAGACTCCGAACTACATTTCCAAAGCTATCGGTGAATACACATTTCAAGCCCAATCGATTTCCTACAGCCAGGCGCGACGTTCCATTGGAACATCCAGAATTCACATCAAGGTGCACCGCTGTTGCGTCCCGAACAGGTGCGGCTGCTCAACGACGAGTTACGAGATCGTTCTCATCAAAGGTCTGCCACCATTGCAATTGAGGAAGGTGCGATATTTTTCGGATCGCATTCTGAAACGCATCTTTGAAAACCAGACAGGCGCTCTCCCGGAGCCGGCGCCCTTGATGAAAGCAGACGAGGGGCTCTCGGCAGAATCTCAACCCGATGAGCCGCTGCGTGGATTGGCGCAGGACTTTGACGATACAATTTGATGTGAGGCTAGTGTGGACCCGCGAAATAGTAATCCATCCCGTGTAACAGCTTCGTCGCAGGTGCAGGACTCCGGCTTGGAAGAGGGGCAAGCGGGCCAGGCCCGGCAAGTGGGCTATAACCAGCACCTTGCCGAGGCCCGCAGGCTGTTGGATCAAGCTGACGAGTCGCCAACGAATCCAGAAGAGGTTCTGCGACTTGAACAGGGGTTCCGCGAAGTGCTTCAGCGACGGCAGGATGATCAAGCCGCCTCGTCTTTTTTCAGCGACCCAGGAATGCCCGCTCGACCGGGTGACCTCAACAGCATCGTTGCCGACGCTTTCGCAGCCACCGGCTCTGGGCACGCCGGAGTTGAGGCCGCCGCCCCGCCGCCGTTAGCTGCCAGCCAACAGCAGATTCGGCCCTGGCCGGAAGCGCTTGACCAGGGCAACCATCTGCTACCCGAGTGGGTGATCATCAACGACGAATATTACACAGCGCTGGTGCGGCCAGCCGAGAGGCAGAGGGTCCTGAATACGCCGCAAGCCGCCGCCATTCAGCCGCCGCTGAGCGAAATCGGCAATTCAGGCGGCCGCGTGCCGATGCAGCCCCTCGTGCAGCAATTGGGTGAATTGCCATTGGAAGCGGTACCCGTTCAAGGGAGAGGGTCCGAGCACACCCGAAGGCTGCATGCGGAGGCCGCGCCGTCCGCATGGTCTGAGAAGCACCTCGCTGCGATCGAGAACTCCATAAACGTCTCATTTGCGGTCCCCAAAGGCTTCTCCCATGGGACTCAACGCGTCCCAGACGCGATGCTCCCTTTCGTGGGCCGCCACGACCCCTTGCCGAATGCGGGCCAGGCCCGGCAAGCGGGTTTTGAGCCGCACGTGGCCGAGCCGCGCCGAGCCGAACCTGTCGCGAGTGGCGCCCGTGCCACCGGCTATCCCCATTTGTCCTACGAACACCGGGACCTTATCGATAAGGCGATCGCCCACGCTGCGGCTCAGAAAACATATGACGAGAGCACGGTTCGAAAATACACGTCTGCACTTCGCCGATTGGCAAATGATCTCGGCGCTCGTGGCCAAGCGATTGACCTAAAAAATCACCAATCCTTGGTCGATCACGCCGATGCTTTCTTTCCGAAAAAGGAGGAAATAAAGAGGGCGTTGAACGTCCTGCGTGCCTATCATGAGCCGGGCTATTCAGCGGCTGTTGGTGCCTCTGCCACCCGCTATCTCCATCTGTCCGACGAACACCGGGACGTGATTGATAAGGCGATCGCCCACGCTGCGGCTCAGCAACACCATAGCGCGCAGACGCTCGGAGTATACACGTCTGCGCTTCGCCGATTGGCGAATGATCTCGGCGCTCGTGGCCAAGCGACTGATCTAAGAAATCACCAATCCCTGGTCGATCACTTCGAGACTTTCTTTCCGAAAGACAGGGACATAAAGCCGGCGTTGAACGTCCTGCGTGCGTATCATGAGCCGGGCTATTCAGCGACTGGCCGGTGGCCAGTGACGGCGCCCCCAAAGGCAGACGCGCATGTCCTGGAACAAGTGGCCAGTGACAGCAGCTTGGCCTTAAGCACCCGTCTTATCTATGGTCGTAATCTTCGCAATTTTTCTATGGCGCTTGAGAGTCGGGGCCAGACGATCTCTGGGCTGGATCATGATTCGCGGATCAAACTCGCCGAGGGGTTGTTTCCAGGCAATCGTTATCTCCGCTTGGCGTTGGGACGGGTTCGCGATGCGAAGCCCGCGTCAGACAGGATCGTGGCGGACGCTTTGGCAGCGGCCGGCTCTGGACACGCCGGAGTTGAGGCCGCCGCCCCGCCAGCGTTAGCGGCCAGCCAACACCGGCCCTGGCCGGATGCGCTTGACCAGGGCAACACCCTGCCACCCGAGCGGTTCATCATCAACCATGAACATTCGACGGCGCCGTTGCGGCCGACGGAGAGGCAGTGGGCCCTGAATACGCCGCAAGCCGCCGCCATTCAGCAGCCGCCGAGCGAAATCGACAATTCAGGCGGCCGCGTGCCGAGGCAGCCCCCCGTGCAGCACTTGGGTGAATTG
This sequence comes from Mesorhizobium sp. WSM4848, assembly GCF_055811375.1. Classification (NCBI taxonomy): domain Bacteria; kingdom Pseudomonadati; phylum Pseudomonadota; class Alphaproteobacteria; order Hyphomicrobiales; family Phyllobacteriaceae; genus Mesorhizobium; species Mesorhizobium sp. WSM4848. The sequence continues at coordinate 18,694 of NZ_JBVVPX010000037.1, read as the reverse complement.
CCATTGGCAGGGGTACCCGTTCAAGGCACAGGGTCCGAACACATTGGAAGCCTGCATGCGGAGGCCGCGCCTTTTGCAAGGTCTGAGGCGACCCCCGCTGCGGTCGAGGACTTCATGAACATCTCATTCGCCGTCCCTGAAGGCTTCTCCCATGGGACTCAACGCGTCCCAGACGCGATGCTCTCTTCCTTGTACCATTATGGCCTCTTGCCGGACGCGGACCAGCCGGAATGGAACTACGAGATTAAAGGTCACGGCTACACCGCCCGGAGGCCAGAGGGAGGCAACGACGTTTGGCTTGTCGATCGCGGTGCGATGAGGGAAGCTGCAGCGGCGGCAGTACCGGCAAGGGCTCCAGAACACGCCTTGCCTGCGACCGCGAGGCTGTCAGACACCTATCGCGGTGTTCCGTTGGTCGATCTGACCACCTCTTCCGATGCTCGGATCGCAGGGCTTCCGTCAGGTTCATCCAACCTCCCCCGGGGGGCGGTGCTCGGCGCCGACCTGCTGGGCGACGCCCATATCCACAGGGATTACCAGTTGCTGGAGCAGAACCTGC
>NZ_JBVVPX010000037.1:0-18035 GCF_055811375.1 Mesorhizobium sp. WSM4848 | reverse complement strand
AAGCCCGACAAGTCGCGCCAGCGCCGTTTGACCAGCACTTGGGCAGGACTCGCGAGGCCCAGGACGAGCTGCCGAGCCCACCTGACAGGAGCAACCGCGTGAACAGCGGGGGCGTCATCATCAACAATGAACATTACACAGCGCTGTTGAGACCGGCGAAGAGGCAGAGGACTGAGAATCCGCAAAGCCTCGCCATGGGGCGGCAGGCGAGCGAAGCAACCACGACGCCCATCAGGCAAGCCTCCGATCAAGCCCGAGCAGACCTCATGGCTTCCTCCAGAAGCAGAGAGCGCTCCGACGCGGGGCGTTGAGCTCGATGGCCGGGATGAAGCAGAACAGCTCTTTGGCGACGGAGGCTGATGCGATCTCCGGACCGGTAGCTCTCGCCGTAATTGATCAGGCTGGCACTGTTGGCAGGCGATTGTAGGCCTGGAACTCGCCGATCGCCAGCCAGGCGCTGAGACGATCGCCGACCTCAAGATCGAGGACGATATCCGCGGCCGATCGGCCAATGAACGCCGTGCGATGCGTCAGGAAAATAGCCGCGCTATTGTCGCCGATCTTGAACCTTGGCTGCGCGAAAAGCTCGGCCTGATTAGTCAGAAGACCAAGCTCGCCGAGGCAATCCTCTACACGCTCTCACGCTGGGAAGGCCTCTCGCGCTTCCTTGACGACGGCCGTATCGAGATCGACGCCAACACCGTCGAGCGCTCAATCCGTCCGATCGCGCTCAACCGCAAGAACGCGCTCTTCGCTGGCTCGACGGCGGTGCCGAACACTGGGCAGTCATTGCGTGCTGATCGAAACCTGCAAGCTCAATGGTGTCGAGCCACTCGGCTATCTCGCCGACGTCCTCACCAGGATCGTCAACAGCCATCCGAACAGCCAGATCAACGACCTGCTGCTTTTGGCCTACATCCGGGCGCCCGAGCTAAAGGCCGTGGCCTTAGAACACCGCTTACGCTTGATCAGCCTCGTCAGCCAATCTCCTGAATAGCTCCTGTCACGCGGCCAAGGTACCTCCGTAGCTAACGTCTACGTCAGCGTTGAAGAAGTACCCTGCACCACGGCATGTCTTGACTAGGCGAGGATTGGCCGCATCAGCCTCCAGCTTTCGGCGCAAGCGCATGATTAGGACATCAATACTTCGGTCGTACACCTCTTCTCCACGCACACGGCTCGCGAGCAAAAGCCGTTCTCTGGATAGTACGTTGCGGGGGTTCTCCAGAAATGCGATCAAGAGATTGAACTCACATGCGGTAAGCTTGACCTCGCCACGCTCCGCACAGATCAGTCGCCGCTGCTTCACGCTGAGCTTCCAGGCCCCAAAGCGAAATGAGCGCTGATCTCTGGTTCGCGGACTAGACATGCGCTCGCGTAGCGCTACTCGAATGCGGGCCAAGAATTCGCGCATCCCGAAAGGCTTGGGAATGAAATCGGTTGCGCCGAGCTCCAGTGCAACCACTTTTTCCGCCTCATCAAGCCGGTCGCCGCTGATCACTATGATAGGAACATCCGATTTTGTCGCCAGATTGCGGACGATCGCAAGTCCATCCTCCCGGCCTAGGTTAAGGTCAACAACCACGAGATCGACTGGCTCATGTGAAAGAACAAAGTCAAACTGCTTGCTATCGTGGACTGCGGTTACCTTGAGGGCATGCATCGTGAGATACTCGGCGATGAGGCGCCGCATTGCGGCATCATCGTCAATGACAAGAACATGTTTCAACGGCTCACCTTCAATTTTGAATCCCCTTGTCTAAACCTGATGCCGAGCAACCCTGGGGACCGACGCAGAACAGCTGCCCCTGATACCACTCGCCGTTGCGTGAGGCCAATGTGAGGCCGTGCTCGTCCTGGTCTTTTCATCCCTGGCGAATTGACCGCATACAGGCAGCCCGTGGCCCCAGACAGGTCCAAGCGCCGACATGACCCTGCCGTGTGGTTCTTCCGCTTTTTCGCTTCGAGCTCCCCGTTGGTGCAGACCTGCCAATACCACTCGAGTTCGACCTCATGGATGCCAAGTTTTCCTGCTATGCCCTTGCATCCTCGTCATCCTGGAGTTTGCGGACCTGGATCATCTCGACATCCTCCGGCTCGTGGATCCAGCTCGGACATGGTTGAGCAGCGCGGCGTTTGGTTGATCGGAGAGGCGGTCGGCGGAAGAAGACCGTGATTCGCTGCAGCGGCCTTGTGCCAAATAGTATGTCTCCTGCCAAGCCGGCTTCGTCCAAGGTGGCCGGCGGCCTCAAATGCTGTTCGGGCGACCGGCAGGTCGCCGAACGTTCGGGCTAACATTTCTCAGTTACTGCAACTCCTCCATCTTGAGCGTGTCACTATGCTTGTCCATTGCGACGTCGGACTCCGTTAATGGCGTGCGGTTTTCTGCCGATGGGACTGTGGATGATCCACCCGTTGGCGGCGCGGCCGAACAGCTGAACCAGGCTCGCACCAGGATGGGCTGCGCCGCCACGTCTCCCAGTTGAGCCTCGCCCCCGCGGATTTGCGCCTCGAGCCAGCTTCGCGGACGAGCTCGCGTCTCAAGCAATGATCTGAGTGTGCAGGACCGCGCATGACTGTCTCTTAAATTACCGACAGCATATCGGCAAAGTTGGGCTGCTTTAGCGCCTTCGTCGATTCCCCACGGTAATCCCGAGCCTGAACAAACCCGCCAAGCTTCCCATTTTGTCCTTGGCTTGGCGCTGACAGAAGATCCCATCACCATCCATGACGCCGAAGTCACGGCACACGGTCCAGGAGCAACGGACGGCCGGGACAGGAGTCATCGTACCAAGATGCTCCGGATCTCGCTGGCTGATCGGGCCCGCTCCACCCCACGCATGCGCAAGCTGCTCACCCACGCTGACACGAACACGGTCTTTGCTTCAGTTGAAACCAAAAAGCTGAACTTGAACATCACACAGTAACAAACCTCCCCGATAAGCGCGTGCCGGACAGAGCCAGAACCCGTCCGGCGGCTTGGAAAGGTAGGTGATAGGGAATGTTTATTGCAGCTTGGCCCCTGGCCATCGTCCTGTTGACATCCATGTCGCTCCCAGCCGAGCCCGCGCCACTTTCTCCCCGTGAGTTCCACAGCCTGTCGCGCAAATGCGCTCCATGGGTTGCGCCGTCCACCCTCGCCGCGATTGCCAAGATTGAAAGTGGCTTTGAACCGCTGGTGGCTCATGACAACACCACAGGTGAGCAGCTTCGCTGGATAGATCACCTGGAAGCCACGCGAGGCATCAAGCGCCGCCTCGAAGCACAACATTCTGTCGACGTTGGATTGATGCAGATAAACAGCAACAACTTTCCCATGTTCAACCTCACGCCGGAAAAGGCTTTCGAGCCCTGCGCCTCGCTTTCGGCTGCCGCCCACTTGCTTGAAAGCCGGTATGCCGGCGGCACGACTGCTCCGGCGCAGCAACTTGCGCTTCGCCGTGCCATCTCGGCCTATAACACGGGCGACGTCACGCGTGGCTTCACCAACGGTTATGTACGCAAGGTCGAGTCGGCCGCAAAGGACATCTCAAGTCTCCTTGAGCGAACGCTGGAGCCGACCGCTCAAGATGTGCCAGACCTTGAGGCAGCCGGTCCGAAAACCGTGCCCCCTCTGCTCGAACAGAGCCAACAGACTAATGAAAAGCAGCCCGCACAAGAATCGTGGGACGTTTGGGGCTCCTATCGGCGAAACCGCTCCGGGGCCGATCCCTCCGGTCCGACAGGCAGCCAGGCTGCGGAAGAGCCGGAACCCTCGAACCCGAACAAACTCGTATTCGATTGAATCATGGAGATGCAATGATGAAGCCACTCAAAATACTTCGTACGTTTAAAACGCGTGTTCCTTCGCCTTTTTCCATGCTGCGCATGGCGGCTGAATATGTACCTGCCGCTGCTGTAGGCGCGGCGTGGACGGTCTTCTCCATCGGGCCAGCCGCGGCTCAGGTGACCGGAGGGACGGATCCCGCCAAGATGGTCCAGAATATCTGCACCTTCATACTTGGCCCCTTCGGACAATCACTGGCCGTGCTCGGACTCGTGGCCATCGGTATCTCTTGGATGTTCGGTCGTGCTTCACTTGGCCTGGTTGCGGGTGTCGTTGGAGGGATCGTCATCATGTTCGGCGCCAGCTTCCTGGGCAAGGCGCTCATAGGCGGTGGCTGATGAGCGACCGGTTGGAAGTGAGCACCCTCTATGTGGCGGCGACACGCCCCGCACTGTTCCTGGGGGTGCCGCTGACGCTGGCCGGATTGCTCATGATGTTGGCTGGGCTCGTCATCATTATCCTTCAGAATCCACTCTACGAAATCGTGCTCGTGCCACTCTGGTTCGGAGCACGGCTGGTTGTTGAGCGTGACTATAACGCCGCAAGCGTCGCGCTTCTCTATTTGCAGACTGCCGGCAGAAGCGTGGACGGGCCGGTCTGGGGCGGCGCGAGCGTCAGCGCCAATCCGATCAGAGTGCCGAAACGCGGAAGAGGAATGGTGTAATGTTTGGCGCCAGTGGCCGGACCGAGAGATCTGGCGAGATCTACCTTCCGTATGTTGGTCATCTAAGCGATCAGGTCGTCCTTATGGAGGACGGATCGATCATGGCCATGGCACATGTGAACGGGCTGCCGTTTGATTTGGAAGACGCTGAGATGCGCAACTCGCGCTGCCGCGCGTTCAACACTCTCTTGCGCAACATCGCCGATGACAATGTCACGCTATACGCGCATCTTGTGCGAAACAACGATGTGCCAGAGCCGGCATTGCGTCAGTTTCAAAGTGCATTCGCTGGCAGTCTGAGCGAGGTCTACGAGAGCCGTGTGCTGTCGGGCAAGCTCTTTCGCAACGATCACTTCCTCACTGTCGTCGTGTTCCCCCGCACCGCAATCGGCAAGATCGGCTGGCGCATTGCCAAATCCCCCGGGCGCAATGACAACGATCTGGCCACACAAATACGAACCCTGGAGGACCTCTGGCAGATCATTGCTGGGTCACTCGGCAGTTACGGTCTGCGCCGGTTGGGTGTTCGTGAGAAAGGCGACGTGCTCTTCACGGAAATCGGTGAGGCGCTTCGGCTGATAATGACTTGCCGGTTTCTCCCGGTTCCGATGGTTTCCGGCTCACTTGGCGCTTCGATCTACACTGACCAGGTCATATGCGGGAAGCGGGCGCTGGAGATTCGAAGACCCGGGGATAGCTCCGTGGGGTCATTGTTTTCGTTCCGTGAATATCCGGCGACGACGCGGCCAGGCATGCTAAATCCGTTGCTGTCCGCCAACTTCCCGCTTGTCCTCAGCCAGAGCTTTTCCTTCCTCACTCGGCCACAAGCTCATGCGAAGCTTAGCCTTAAGTCCAGCCAGATGACGAGCGCCGGCGACAAGGCTCTCACCCAGATCAATGAACTTGCCGAAGCAGAGGACGCACTGGCTAGCAACGAGTTCGTCATGGGTTCACATCATTTGAGCCTGTGCGTCTATGCCGACAGCCTCAACAGCCTTGGAGATCGCGCAGCAAATGCCCGCGCAAGGCTGGCCGACACGGGCGCCGTTATCGTCCAAGAGGGTATCGGCATGGAGGCCGCGTACTGGTCCCAACTTCCGGGGAACAAGAAGTGGCGCACGCGCCCCGGGGCGATCACCTCGCACAATTTTGCCGGGCTTGTCTCTTTTGAAAACTTCCCAAGTGGTTCCACTTCCGGCCACTGGGGCAAAGCGGTTGCGCGCTTTCGCACGAACGGTGGAACTTCTTTCGACTACATCCCGCATGAGAATGACGTCGGTATGACGGCGATATTCGGACCCGTCGGCAAAGGCAAGACGACGCTGATGACGTTTATCCTCGCGATGCTTGAGCAAAGCGTGGTGGATCGCGATGGTGCCATCGTCTTTTTCGATAAGGACCGGGGTGGTGAACTGCTGGTGCGAGCCACCGGAGGGACATATCTAGCGTTGCGCAGAGGCGCTCCGAGCGGCTTGGCCCCTCTGCGTGGACTGGACAACACCTCCGCCTCGTTGGACTTTCTGCGCGAATGGTTGATGGCTCTAATCGAGAGTGACGGCCGTGGCCCGATCTCGCCGGAGGAAAGCCGTCGACTGGAGCGTGGCATTGTTCGTCAACTTTCGTTCGAACCCGTCATGCGCTCAATTGCGGGCCTGCGCGAATTCCTGCTGCACGGCCCCTCCGAGGGCGCTGGAGCGCGGCTGCAGCGGTGGTGTAGAGGGAATGCACTTGGATGGGCCTTTGACGGCGATGTCGACGAAGTAAGGCTGGATGCCTGCATTACCGGCTTCGACATGACGCAGCTCCTGGAATTTGAGGAGGTCTGTGCGCCCGCCGCCGCGTATCTTCTGCATCGCGTGGGCGCTGTTGTCGATGGGCGTCGGTTCGTCATGAGCTGCGACGAATTTCGCTTCTATCTGCTCAACCCCCAGTTCTCGGCTGTTATCGACAAGTTCTTGCTCACCGTCCGCAAGAATAATGGGATGTTGATACTCGCAACGCAGCAGCCTGAACACGTGCTTGAATCGCCTCTCGGAGCCAGTCTCGTTGCGCAATGCATGACGAAGATTTTCTACCCATCACCGACGGCGGACCGGGGTGCGTATGTCGATGGCTTGAAGTGCACCACGCAGGAGTTCGAGGCAATCCGCCAGGGAATGGCAATTGGCAGCCGCAAGTTTTTGCTCAAGCGCGACAGCGGGAGTGTTGTTTGCGAATTCGATCTCGGCCAGATGCGCGAGCATGTAGCCGTACTCTCGGGGCGGGCCAACACCGTGCGCTTTGCCGACCAGCTTCGTGACCAGCACGGAGATGCCCCAAGTGCGTGGCTCGACGAGTTCATGGCTCGTTACCACGAAGTTCAAGACTGACGGAGGAATATTCATGAGATTTGCCAAGCTTGCAGCAACAACGCTCGCTACTTCCTTTCTGCTTAGCACACAGGCCCGGTCGCAATTTATTGTCAGCGACCCAGTAACAGAAACACAATCGGCCTTAACAGCGGCTTCCACTGCGGCGATCCTTATAAAGTCAGCCGAGACGCTCGCTACCACGATCGAAATGGTGGAGATGCTAACGTCGTCATTCGGTGTCACGGGACTGCTGGGCGCACTGAACCAAGGAAATCACTACCCGTCGAGCAACAAGCTGGAGGGGCAGATGTTTGATGCTCGGGCGCCAGCTTCGATTATGGCGCGTAACATTGCGCAGGACTCAGATCGGAGAGTCACCGGCACCGATGCAGAAGGGAAACTGTTAGAGGAGCAAATCGCTGGTGCCGCCAATGCCGCAGGTCTTGCAGCCGACACTCTGGACGTAATGGACAAGCGCCTTAAGGCTAACGACAACACGCTTGGTCAGCTTTCCAGCTCGAGAAATATTGTGCAGGCCACGGTGACCAATGGTCTGGTCCTCAAGCAGATTCACGATGCGATCATCCAAAATGCCCAGGCCACGAGTCTGCTGACGATGGCCACTGCACAAGCAAGCCTTCACGCCGCAGAGGAGGCCGCGATGCAGCGTCGCGAACGCCAGAAGACCGCTCGCATTTTTGGCGTCCTCCCGTAAACGACGCTGAGTTCATCCGGCTCAGCTGCGCTGATCAGCGACAAATCAGGCTCACGCCATGACTTTCAAAATTCACGCGCCATTCACGGCTATAGACACGATCTTTCATCAGGCCTTTACGTTAGGGCTGCACAACGTGCTTGAAAAAATCCAAGAGGCGGTCAGCGCGCCTCTGGTTGCGTGTGTCACGCTTTGGATAATAATCCAAGGCTGTCTGGTCATGCGTGGTCAAGTCGATGCGCGCGGGGGTATCTCGCGCGTAATCATGGTATCGATTGTCGTTGCCCTTATCTTAAGCCAGGCCAACTACCAGCAGTACATTGAAGCGGTCTTCGACAAGACGATTCCAAGGCTTGCTCACCAGATCAGTGGCAGCGACTTGCCCTTCATCGGTATCCCCCAGAAGCTCGACATGATGTTTGCTTTAACTCAGTATTCCCTTCAGGTGATTGCTTCCGAAATTGGGCCTATGAATGGCCAGGACATACTTGCTTTCCAGGGAGCGGAATGGATTTTCTACGGCGCGCTGTGGACAGCGTTCGAGATCTATGATGCCGTCGGAATTCTGACGAAGGTGCTTTTGGCGATCGGCCCCCTGGTTCTTGTAGGCTACCTTTTTGATCACACTCGAGACATGGCTACCAAATGGATCGGCCAACTGCTCTCGTATGGGCTGCTGCTTCTCCTCCTCAACATCGTTGCAACGATAGTTATCGCTGCCGAAGCAGCCTCGCTGGGAGTCATGCTTTTGGTGATCAAAAACTCCGGTACGACAGCAGCCAAGATCATCGGGCTTTACGAACTCGACATGCTTTTCCTGGCTGGCGACGCTCTGATCGTCGCGCTTCCGGCGATCGCCAGCAGCATCGCCGGCGGCTCTTGGGCAGGTACGAACCAACTGCCTAGCAGCCTCACTCGCCCCCCTGCCAAAACGGCGGGTCGTTAATCAATCACTAGCGCGGTGCCAAAATGAAATATTGCCTAATTTTATCAATCCTAGCTTTGGCCGCCTGCAAGACAACCGATGGGCTTGCGACCTGTGCGGGTACGCCATTCCAACTGAACGTGGGACAATGGGAAATCACCCCTGAGGATCTTCAGGTCGATTGCGCGGAAGAGCCCAAGTGAAGTTTCCTGAACATGCCCTTCTGGTGGAGAGAGAAACGCTAGCCGCCCACTACAAGGAGGTGGAAGCGTTTCAAACGTCACGAGCGAAGTCTGCGCGGCGCCTGTCAAAGACCCTTATAGCCTTTGCGGCGGCGGCGGTCCTAGGAAACGTTGCGCAGGCATTTACCATCGCTGCCATGGTCCCGTTGGCCAAGCTCGTGCCTGTGTTCCTTTGGGTACGGCCGGATGGGACAGTTGACAGCGAAGTGTCAGTCTCTCAACTGCCGGCAACCCAAGACCGGGCCGTCGTAAATGCTTCGCTGTGGGAATATGTACGCCTGCGCGAGGGCTACACAGCAGATACAGCCCAATACGGCTATGATCTCGTATCCAGTTTCAGCGCACCGGCTGTGCGACAGGAATATCAAGATTACTTCAACTATCCGAATCCCACCTCGCCGCAAGTCACGGTCGGCAAGCGCGGCAAGCTCGAGGTTGAGCACATTTCCTCAAATGACATCAGTCCGGACGTTCAACAGATCCGCTACAAACGCTCTCTTATCGTTGATGGGCAGATGCCGATGGTGACCACCTGGACAGCAACCATCCGCTACGAGCGCTTGACGGGTCTGCCTGGGCAATCGAGGCTGACCAATCCGGGCGGACTACTCGTTACCTCCTATCAAGCCTCGGAAGATAGTGTATCAATCCCGGGGCCCGTACAGCCATGACAAAACGAGCGTTTCTCGCGCTGGCCTGTTCACTTTTCTTAACGATCGAGGCGTCCGCGGAAGACACACCACTTGCCGGCAAGCATGATGCGCGGATGCGCTACCTGGCTTACCGTCCCGACGAAGTGGTGCGCCTATCGACCGCAGTGGGGGCAACGCTGGTTGTCACATTCGCGACCAACGAGACCGTCGCAGCCGTGGCCGTTTCCAATAGCAAAGACCTGGCTGCGCTCCCGCGCGCCAACTATCTCTTTTTTAAGGCTAGCCGGATGCTCCCGCCGCAGCCGGTCATCGTGCTGGCCGAGAGCGAGTCCGGTACACGGAGATACGTATTCAGTATTTCAACGAGAGCGATGCCAAAACTCGATGAGCAGCAACCTGACCTATACTACAGTGTGCAGTTCACCTACCCTGCTGATGAGGCTGCTGCTCAGAGAAAGGAAGCAGAAAGGCGCTCGATTCTTGGTCAGGCCCGGGCGAAAGTGCTGCAAGATGACAGAGTTCAGGATTTGTTGAATCGGCCCGCCGCAACCGCCAGTCCGGACGAAAGCAATTTTCACTACGTCGCAAAGGGCGACCGATCGCTGGCGCCGCTGGAAGTCTTCGATAATGGCTTTACGACCGTATTTGGCTTCGCAAGCAATTCCCGCATACCCTCCCTCTACGTTATCAATCCCGACGGCAAGGAAGCCGCTGCCAATTACGCAGTCAAAGGGGACTATGTTGAAGTATCCGCAGTCGCCCGGGAATGGCGTCTGAGAGATGGCAATACGGTCTTGTCCATTTTCAACAGGGCTTATGATCCTGTGGGACGAGCGCCAGGGACCGGTACAGTGAGACCCGACGTGTGGCGCGTTTTGAAAGGCTCGGGCCGATGAATGAAACCGGCCCACAGTCGGCACACGATGTCGATGCATCTAGATCGATCGTCTCGGAGCCGGCCCGCCGGCATCTATCGGGATCGCAGAAGTTGGCCGTCGCTGGTCTTGTTCTCATCTCATCTCTATCGCTCATCTGGCTCGGAGGTCGTCCCAGCACACAAGATGAACCATCTCAGCCAAAACCGCCAATTTTCCCCAACGCTGAGCCATACCGCCCTGTGCCAATCGAGATTGCTCCCGAACCTCCAGCACCCGTACAGGCGGCGCAGGCGGCAGATCCTGCGCCATCCACGCCACCGGCGCCAGCTGATCCGCCGCCGGAGGAAACACCAATTTTCGCCTACAGTAGCAGCAGTCAAATGCCCGACGACGGTCAGCGGAGCGAAGACTACCATAAGGATGCTCCCGCGACCGAGAATGAGATTTCAATCGGTGGCGATCTGTCAGGGCGATTGAAGCCAGATATACAGGAGCCAAGCCGGGCTACACTTTTGCCGCACCCAGATCTCGTGATTACTCAAGGAACGATCATTCCCTGCATTTTGCAAACGGCAGTCGACACAAATTTACCGGGTTATGTGAAGTGCGTGTTACCTAAAGACGTCCGCGGCGCCACCAACAATGTCGTGCTCTTGGATCGCGGGACGACCGTGATTGGCGAGATCCAGCGCGGTCTCCAACAGGGGGATGCGCGTGTCTTCGTGCTGTGGACGCGCATCGAAACGCCTGACCATGCCCTCGTGTCGATAGCATCGCCGGGCGCTGACGAACTCGGCCGCTCCGGTATGCCTGGCACGGTGGATAATCACGTCTGGCAGCGCTTTGGCGGAGCAATGCTCATGAGCGTCATTCAAGGCGCGTTTCAGGCGGCCGGTCAATATGCGGCTAGCTCTGGCGAAGGAAGCGGCATCAACAGCTTCCAGAGCAATGGTGGACAAGCCGTCGAGACGACACTGAGAGCGACGATCAACCTTCCGCCAACTCTGAAGAAAAACCAGGGAGATGCTGTATCCATCTTTGTGGCTCGGGACCTCGATTTCTCAGATGTATACGATCTTAGAGCGACCGCCGTGGCGCCAGCCCCCCAACATCGCGAACGCCGGAGGGACAACAATGCGATCGGAGGCTGATCCTCAATTGCGTTTGCTTCTCGACCCCGTTCTGAAATGGCTTGAGGAGCCAAGGACCGAAGAGGTCGCTATCAACCGGCCTGGGGAAGCCTTTGTCCGACAGGCCGGCGTTTTCAAGAAACATCCGCTACCGCTATCTTATGACGATCTGGAGGACATCGCGATCCTCGCTGGAGCGCTGCGCAAGCAAGATGTCGGACCGCAAAGCCCCCTCTGTGCGACTGAGCTGCCGAACGGAGAGCGGCTGCAGATCTGTTTGCCGCCCGCTGTTCCCTCAGGAACAATAAGCCTGACGATACGGCGTCCCTCAAGTCGTGTGACCGAACTGAAGGAAGTTTCTTCTCGCTACGAATACTCGCGTTGGAATCAATGGCGGTCACGAAAGGAGCGCCAAGAGCGGCAGGACGAAACGATTCTTCAGCACTACGACCATGGTGACTTGGAGCAATTTTTGCGAGCGTGCGTTTGCGGGCGGCTCACGATGCTGCTTTGCGGACCTACTGGAAGCGGCAAAACGACAATGAGCAAGACTTTGATCAACGCTATACCCCCGCAAGAGAGACTGATAAGTATCGAGGACACGCTCGAACTTGCAATCCCGCACGAGAACCATGTCCGGTTACTCTATCCGAAGGCCCGAGCAGGGGTAGGTGCGGTGACAGCCGAGCAACTGTTGCAAGCCAGCTTGCGCATGCGTCCTGATCGGATATTGCTTGGCGAGATGCGCGATGATGCTGCTTGGGCCTACCTTAGCGAAGTCGTCTCCGGCCATGCGGGATCAATATCAACGATTCATGGGGCAGATCCGGTCCAAGGCTTTAAAAAGCTCTTTTCACTCGTCAAGAGCAGCCCGCAAGGAGCCGCTGTGGAAGACCGCACGCTTCTTGACATGCTGTCGGCTGCCATCGACGTCATTGTACCGTTCCGTACCCAAGGCGAAGTGTATGAGGTGGGAGAGGTATGGCTCGCCGCCGATGCCCGGCGACGGGGAGAGACAGTAGCCGACCTTCTTAACAAGCACTAAGGCTAGAACAACGTCTCGGGGTCGATAGGTCGATTGTGATGTGACGCGGCATTTTGTTCTGCTTCGATGTCTCTTTGACGGGCCTTCTCAGATTGCTTGGGTAGCCTGAGCGAGTCAGCGGCATCATGCCATCATCATTGTACGAATTGCATGCTCCATTGTCCTGGACGAGACCGGCTTCGCTAGCCAAAGGACGAAAGCCTGATTATCAGATGTGACCGGCATGGGGTCGATTTCACCGACAACTATGACAGGCACCGTCATGAGGGTGGGGCATACGGATTCGGCCTGTCCTCGCTCGAGGAACGGAGTTTTACCCAAGATTAGCAGGTCAGCTGCCTTCCCGCTCTCGATCCAGCCGCAAAGACTTTCGAAGGTCGCGAAGCCGACCGGCTTATAACCCAGCGCGGCGACCTTGTCCGTGTAGAACTCCAACTCTGCTGAATCGGGCTCCACGACTGCAATGATTTCTCCGTTGTCGAGTGATCCGTCGTATGGACCGAAAGCGATGTCAGCGCTGACTGGCTCCTCCTCGGAGGCCGGTAAGTAGATATCAAAGCGCGTACCTCGGCCAACAGCCGAGGTGACGTCAAGGCATCCTGCGAGCGCGCTCACGTGTCTGTCCACTGCAGCAAGACCCAGCCCGGTCCCGCCGACGCGAGAGCGCGTGGTAAAAAAGGGCTCAAAGACATGCGGAAGTACCGAACTTGCGATTCCTGGGCCATCGTCGCTGATGGATAGGAGAACGTAATCTCCAGGTCTCAAGGTGCCATGAGCCAGCAGCTTTGTTTGGCAGACGTGGGCGCGAGAAACGCTCACCTCGACACGGCCCTGGTTCAAGAGAGCCTCCGACGCGTTCTTGCACAGATTCATAAGGATCTGCTGTATCTCGGTTGGGCTGCCCTCGACCACCGTTTGCCACTCTTTGAACTTGAAGTTCAACTGAACATCCGCACGAACTGTCACCCGCAGCAATGGCGCAAGATTCATTACAATTTCGGAGACATTGAAAGGCACTGCCACGCGCTTCCGGTTTCGGCTGAGTGACAAAATCTGGTCAACGATCAGCTTGGCTCGGTTGCCGGCTAAGATGATTTGATTGATTTGGTTCCGAATTCTAGATGGGCCACGCACAAGACTTTGCGCAATCTCTGAGTATCCGATTATTGCTCCTAAAATATTGTTGAATTCATGTGTGGCGCCGCTTGCGATTGTGCCGACCGTCCTCAGCCTTTCCGCATGCTCCCATTGACTCACGAGAAGGTTGCGTTCCGCGTGTACACGTTGCATTTCAAGGTGGTTGCTTAAACGCACAATAGCACTACCAAGAACCCGGAGGTCGTCTGCTGAGGGGTGTGAGCGATCTCCTTCAAAAACAAGGATGCAAACCGCAGCTTGCTGATCGGAGGCCCTGCAACCAACAATTTGACAAACACCCGAAGTGCCTACGGCAGTCCGAACCACTTGCGGCGCCGGGACGACGCGAAACACTGGCTGTCCTGCGTCGATAAGTGAGACGACTTCGTCGATAAGCGCGGCGTTCCAGACGCGCATGCGCGTGTTCGCCACAAAGCACTCGGTATGCCTGCTGAGACTCGGATCCACCAGAGCAAGCGCGCATTGATCCGCATCGAAAACGCGTTGAACGCGTCTAAGCGCTGCTTCGGTGGAGAAGCGCCGCGAGACCTTCGTTGCTTGACTGTCGTTGAAGCGAGCTTCGATCTCACTCATTGCCGCTTCAAGCTCCAACCGCCTTTCCAACCGTTTCGTGCGCACATGCAGCCTGGAGGCCCGAACGATCCCAAACAAGCAGAGGCATATGGACACCGAGCCAAAGAAAAGTCGCGTATGCTGCGCTTGCGAGCTGGCCAAGCTGTAGCCTTTCAGATGTTCTCGCTCCAGTTCAGCGGCCTTGGCGCGCGTGTCGAAGGATGCGATCCGATTGGCAGCGCGGTCCAACCTAGACATAGCCCACAGGACAGCGCGGCCCTTGCGGACAACATCCCCGGCGGCTTGGTCCTGGGTCGGAGCAAGTCGGTCGAGAGACCGATCGATCTGTGATGCGAGGCTGAGTCCCGGTCTGGCCGAAAACTGGAGGATCAGATTGGAAAGTTCACGCCTGCTTGACGGTGCCCCCTCAAGGCTATTAGCCGAGCGAGCAAAGTCTTCGAGAGAGCTTTGCATAAGCTCATTTTGCGCGGCCAAGGCTGCGATGGCAGCCGCTGTGTGTTCGATGGACTTTTTGAGCTGTGCAAGCAATCTGGAGTGCCCTCCGGAGCTCTCATCTGGCGAAATCTCGAGATGGCCTTGCAAGTTTTTAAGATTCCTTTGCAATGCCTGTCCGGTAGAAGCAACCGAACGGCAGTCCAATACGATATCGGTCCGAGCGCGGGCGACGTCGCGCTGGAGCAATGCGGAGTTGATCTGAATCGTTCGCAGCTCGCTTAGGGCCGCCTCGTTGATCTGGGGGGCCTGCCTTTGTGTCCCGACCAAGAGCACAAACGAGGCCGCTAGTGCGATTACAAATACTTTGTCGGTACTGAGCCATTTTTCCCAAGGAAACGGCGTTTGATCCGCGGTGCACGCCTTGCGAAGGTCCAATCTGAATTCTAGCTCCCCATCCTTTCGGTGTGCTGCCGGATGCTGTTGGAACAGGAAAGCCACGTGTATCCTCTCCCTCATAAAGACGGTTTAAGAAGATCCTCGCCCACTTGGTCTTGATCCGCTCACAGGACGAGGATGAGCTCCCAAAGGGCCTCAGCGACGCGGAGCGCATCCTCACGATATTGGGGATCAGACGTCGATATAGCGCGCCAGCCCTCAGCCGAGGCCTAGGATGAAGCGCCGATTGGGTGATCGGATAGGCCGCGCGTTCAGGGGGTAGAGTGAGGTAAATCGCGCCATGTCTGCCGGGTCGACCTCAACCGGTTCCGTCGCCAGCATCCACTCGACGTTTTCGGTGCATGGCGGAGTCGTCAAGGATCCCGCATACGTCCAATAGCTAAGTGAGGCCGGTAGAAGCCCGTTGGGCTCGACCTCGTCGACCGCTGTTTCCTCACCTGAGATTGCGGGAAATGCTGCGGCAAGGCTGGCGAAGCTGGCATTTGTCGCGCCTGGCGCCAGAAACACGCCCAGCACACCCAAAGTGTCGCTGTCGGTGTCCTTATGGACAAAATGCGCTTCCATCGGAAAATTCTTGCCTGCCACGTAGTGTTCGCTCGGCGCATGGAAATGGAACTGTACCAGTTCGTAGACACGATCCCCGCGGGTGAGGGTGCTGCCTTGCGGCAGGTTGACTAGGATGGTGTGGCCGTTGTTCACCATCCTGCCGCCGGCCTTGTGCCAACCTATGGCGATGTGCGGAATATCCGCTTTTACCGCGCCCTTGATATCGATCGGCGATTGCTGCGTGCCCGCCGAGCAGACGAAATTTCTCTTGTCCAGATCGCCCCAGTGTTCGGGCCCGGCCGGGCCGGCATATCCCCAATGGGTGCCCGCCGCCCCCGCGGCATCAGCGCAAATGGAACACGCGCCGAGTGCAACAAACCCTTTGATCAGATTACGACGATGCATATTGCTTTCGCTCCTGGACGTGAACTGAGTTTACCATTTGCGGTTGGGATGGTGGGAACTGCGGTCGCAACTGTGATATGGCAACATCATCGCAACTACGAACAACTCGGCATACCCAGAGCATCGCGCAGGGCTTCACGTCGGCGCATAGGCGACATCCTCGTCGGGGCCGCCGCTGAGCTTGTTATCGTCCTCACCGACGGTATGCGGTTTGTAGCGGCCATTCTCATCGGTTAGATGGTCCGAGCTATCTGCGCCGAATACGTGGTCGTTGCCTCCACGACCGCCGATTGCCCTAGGCATCCCAGATCGCATTCTCGGCCTCGTGACGCCTTCATATTCATCATCCGTCGACTAGAGAAATCGATTGCTTCAATTAAGAACATTCACGTTTTGGATGCATTCACGCGTAATCCGCGCCACTTCTGAGGACGCCTCACTTCGGCGGGCTTGCTATTGAAGCGTTCGCCTCCTCAAGCAGCTCAGGGCCGCCCCGTGTGGAAGCTGGTGCCCCGAGTCTCGATGCGGCAATCGTGACCGCATCAAGCGAGCACCCGCCATCCTCGCCTCGGAGCATCTGGTCGACGGGGAGCGTTTTGAGTGGCAGCGGCCGAAGGTGCGCTGCTGCCACAGCAGCTTTCCACTTCAGCTGGCGTCTCGAGCGCCTGTCGCAACACCTCACCTATTGCCAGCCAGCAGGACGGCACGACTACTCAGCCAGCATCGGCGCGACGCTGACCACACCGATCTATTCGGATGGCCGCACTTCGGCGCTTGTACGACGGAATAAGGAATCGCCCAATCAGGCCCGGATCGATACCGACGGTGAGGACAATAACAAGCTCAGCGGCGCCCCGACGAGGAGTCGGCCGCGCTCTGGTCCGTCAGCAACTGACTGCACGACCACGTACACCGCAGCCCGACTTGCCTTGAATGGCGTCGTCGAGCAGCGATGTCGGCCAGCGCACCACGCTCGACGTTCTCAACGCCCAGGCCGTAGTCATCACCGGCAAGATCAATCGTGCCGAAGCCTCTCGAAAACAAACAGCTTGCCTTCGCGCACGCTGTCTTTGAGCGGCTTCGCCTTCGCCAGATGCGCCGCAATCGCGCTGGCCAGCACGCAACCTGTTCCTCGCATCGATACGGCAAGGCGCGGTGCATCGAAGGGGATGGGTTCATGACCGGAGCGTAACAGAATATCGGTCGATCGGGGTCCCGACGCATGCCCACCCTTAATCAGCAGGGCTTGAGCACCGGCGGCCAGCAGTCTTTGTCCTTGTTGGAGCGCTCCGTCCTCATCCACTGCCAGTTCGGAGCCAATAAGGAGCGCCAGTTCAGGGAGGTTGGGCGTGACAATGCAGCAAAGTGGCATCAGATCGCGCTTCATGGCATCGATAGAGCCTGCTTCCAGAAGCGCGCGGCCTGAAGTGGAGGCCAGCACAGGGTCGAGTACTGCCGGCACTTGCCAATTTTCGCGCAGCACCGCCGCAACGGTAAGGATGGTCTCGGCTGTTCCGAGCATGCCGATCTTGATTGCCGCCACTTCGTTGGCCTGCAGCGCGGCGTGCATCTGATCGGCTACCAGGCTTGGTGGCGAACGATTAATTTCCATGACGGCGTCGTGCGTTTGCACCGTCAGCGCGGTGACAGCAAGACAGGTGCGCACGCCAATGGCAGAGATCGTCTCGATGTCTCGTGCTATTCCAGCACCCCCGCTGGAATCCGATCCGCCGACGACAAGCACATGCGGTTCGCGCCTCAACGCCATCGGTCCGTCTTTTCGATCCACTCGCGCGTTCGCGCTTCCGGATCGGCATCCAATGTGATGTCGGTCACTACCGCGGCGCTGTCCGCACCGGCACCGAAGACGCCCTCGAGCCGCTCGGGGTTGAGGCCGCCAATCGCGACCAGAGGTGTCGGCGCGATCTGGCGCTTCCATTCGCCAAGCCGTTCGAGCCCCTGCGGCGCCCATTTCATCTGTTTCAGGATGGTCGGATAGACTGGGCCGAGCGCGATATAGTCCGGTCTGGCGG
>NZ_JBVVPX010000036.1:0-81443 GCF_055811375.1 Mesorhizobium sp. WSM4848 | reverse complement strand
TGGAGATCTCTCCTTTGACAACTCCCAAGGGCAGCATCGCGCCGATCTGGCGCAAAGGCAAGCCAGAGCAATCCGCATAAAGGGTTATCGCATAAAAGTGTAGTTTCAAGTGCAAGGGCGCGCTGACGATTTCCGCGTTATTTCATCCTCAACCTCACCCCAGCGCCACCGCCGTTCTCGGGGATGAACTCGACGCCGGCCGGTTCTAGCGCAGCGGCACTGATCGACTCGCAAGCTTGGCGATATGGCCCGCTGCCTCACGGTGGCGGGCTTTTGTTACCCCAATTGTTACCCCCGTGGTTTTCTGTCGCTAAGGATTCGATGAGTTAATTGACACTAACTTATTGATGTTGCTGGTGCCCCCGGACGGAATCGAACCGCCGACCTTCGGTTTACAAAACCGCTGCTCTACCAGCTGAGCTACAAGGGCACGGCGCTCCGGTTAGCATATTTGGTGCGCCAGTAAAGACAAAACTCCGTTTTGAGCGCGCCGGAGCTGCCGGCGCAGGCATCCTGAAAACGGCCCAATTGGCTTCCTATATCGTTCGAAGGTGCAATCGCATAGGCGAGGTGTCGCATGATCAGACTTGTCGTCATTGCCCTGATCGTCGTCGTGGCCTGGTTTCTCCTGGTGAAGCTCATCAAGGTTTTGAAGAGCGCCAATGTCGACTGGACCGGCGTCACCACCATCATTGGCTTCATCGCGCTCGCCTTCTGGCTGCGCCACATCACCGGCATGGGCTGAGGCCTCCCGCCGCCGGACTGCCGACCGGCGCTCTTCGCCGGTCGTAATTAATTACGCGCCTGGCGCAAACCCAGTTCAGAAAAATCGAAAAAAACGTCGAACCTTTTTCCTTGCGGCTGAGACGACAGTTTCATGGTGATGTTCTTGTTTGAATTGATGACTGTCGATGTCGGCGCCGTCCCTCATTGCCCTGCCGGGCATTTCTCCCCGTATAGTGACGGGGAGAAAGACGCCTGCACGAGGTTTCGGCAATCACCAGCGTTGCAGGAAGGACGCTGAGGCCGCGGCAAGCTCCCTTCTCCCCGTCACTATACTCACTATACGGGGAGAAGGTGGCGGCAGCCGGATGAGGGGCAGCGCGAACCTGAAGCGATTGACCTACGGCGGTGGTAGAGGCTCTGTCGACCGGCGCTCCTCGCCGGTACGCGCCTGACCAAGCTCAGTTCAGACCGCAGCTTTGCGCTTTCAAAAAAATCCAAAAAACCGTCGAACCTTTTTCCTTGCTGCCACCACAGACGGTCAAGAGGCGGATGGATCGCCTCTCCAGCAAGGAGATCGTCATGTTCAAGCGCACCCTCGTTTCCGGCCTCATCGCCACCACTGTCGCCGCCGTCATGCTGGCCGGCACCGTTCAGCCTTCGGCCGCCCATCACAAGCACCATCACAACAAGCATCTTGGCATCGGCATCGCCGCCGGCGTCGGTGGCTTCCTGCTCGGCAGTGCGCTCGCCGAGCCGCGCACCGTCTACATCGAGGAAAATGGCGGTTCGTGGCACGTCCGGCGCTGCCTCGATCGCTACCAGAGCTACGATCCCTACACCGACACCTATGTCGGCTACGACGGCTATCGCCACTATTGCCGGCTTTGAGGGGAGGTGAACCGTTTCAGACAGCTGAAAAAGGGGCATCCACTGCCCCTTTTTCAGCTGTCTGGGTTGCAAAATTGAACCCGGCACCGCAACCGGTTCCAGCGAGGGATGTACAGGGATTTTTCGACAGCTTAGTCTGGCGGTGAAGGCACCAGAGGGAGAGGGACGCTTGGACGAGCACGAACCCAAGGAAGAGCAGATTGAGACGGATTTCCGCAACGGCACGATCACCACCGTCGGCATTCTACTGGCTTTCTCGCTGGGCTTCATCACGCATTGGGCCGCCAACCCGCTCCCTTGGGAAATCTATCACCTGGCAGCCGTCCTGCCGATTTTGATAGGCATTGCCTTGCAGATACGAGCGCTGCGGTTGCTGCTCGACACAACGTCTCTACAGCGACGCGTCTATGAACGCGCCACCCGCATCTTCATCGCCGGCCTCATCTTCACCGCCTGCGGAGTTGGGCTGGCGATGCTGCTTGATTTCTACGACCTATCGACCAAGAGCGCGGTGCCCGGGGCCTAGCTCATCCTGACAGATGTCGCACCATTCGGCGCCGGTCAGCGCTGCCATGCGCTCGACGCCTATTTTCACCGCTGCATTGGTTGCGCCGGCCGCTGGCACGACCTGATCGTAGGCGCGCAGCGATACGTCGCAATAGACCGGCAACGGCGAGGCGAGGCCGAAGGGGCAGACGCCGCCAATCGGATGGCCAGTGATTTCGGCCACCTGCTCGGCATCGAGCATGCGCGGCTTGCCGCCGAATGCATCGCGCGATTTGCGATTGTCGATGCGCGCGTCGCCGCGGGCGACGACCAGCATGACCCGGTCACCGACGCGCAGGCAGATGGTCTTGGCGATCTGCCCCGGCTCGACGCCGTGCGCCTCGGCCGCGAGCGCGACGGTCGCCGAGCTTGTCGGCGTTTCGATCACCTCGATGTCGGGGGCATATTCGGCGAAGAAGGCTTTGACGGATTGGAGGCTCATGCGTCTTTCGGGCGTCGGCTGGCGGAAGGTGGACGCAAACTTGGCCGTAGCCGGGCGGCTGTCAAGGTGAGCGCGCAGCGCCAATCTCGAAGAGTGAACCCGGTTCGGCGGCGCGGCTTGGTGAAGAAGGGGGCGGCAGACCACCAATCATCTTGGTCACCGCCGCTGCCGCATCGTGCACCAGCGGGCCGATCTCGGCCAGCCGCTCCGGCGTGACCCGCACCGTCGGTCCCGAAACCGACACGCCGCCGATCGGCTCGCCGAACTCGTTGAAGATGGCGGCGGCAACGCAGCGCATGCCGGGGTGCCGTTCCTCGTCATCGACCGACCAGCCGCGCAGTTTTATCGTCACCAGATCACGGGCCAGCGCCGAGATGTCGGAAAGCGTCTTTTCGGTGAAGCGCTCCAGCCCGGTCCGGCGCAGGACGGCGCCGACGCGCTGCGGCTCGAGATGCGCCAGCACCGCCTTGCCGATGCCCGATGCATGGAAGGAGCTGCGCGTGCCCGGCCGGAAGAAGGCGCGGATCGCCTGATGCGTCTCGACCTGGCTGACGAAGACGACGCAGTCGTCCTCGGCGACGCCGAGATTGGCGGTCTCGCCGCTCTTCTCCATCAATTCCTGCATGACGATGCGGGCGCGGTCGACCAGCTTGCGGCGGCGCAGGAACGCCGCGCCCATGCGATAGGTTTCGACGCCGATCGACCACAGCTGGTCGCTGCTGTCGAACTCGACCATGCCGTGGTTTTCCAGCGTCGTCAGCATGCGGTAGGCGGTGGAAGCCGGCAAGCCGGACGTGGTGGCGATCTCGCTCAGCGACAGGCCGCTGCCTTCGGCGACGATGGCCAGGATGCGCAGCGCCCGGTCGAGCGACTGCACCGAAGCCGACTCGGCCGGACCGTGGAAGGCGCGGGGCCGTCCGCGCTGGCGTTTCTCGGCGGTTTCCATAGTGGCATTCTTGCCGATTTCGCCAAATCCGCAATGAAAAAGTTTTTCACTGATTTGCCACGCGAATTCGTGGAAAACAGAAAATCCAATAAAATCACTAGATAAAAGCGGTTTCTTAGAAATGAAAAAATATTCTGAAAAAATTGAAAAATAATAGGCGCGCTGCCATTCTCGGCCATCAACAATTTCGTGGAGGCTGACATGGCCAGGATGCGCGCAGTCGACGCAGCGGTTCTCGTTTTGGAAAAGGAAGGCATCTCCTGCGCCTTCGGCGTGCCGGGTGCTGCCATCAACCCGTTCTATTCGGCGCTGAAGGCGAGGGGTACGATCCGCCATATCCTGGCGCGCCATGTCGAGGCGGCCTCGCACATGGCCGAAGGTTATACCCGCGCCAGATCTGGCAATATCGGCCTGTGCGTCGGCACTTCCGGCCCGGCCGGCACCGACATGATCACCGGCCTCTATTCGGCCGCGGCCGATTCCATCCCGATCATCTGCATCACCGGCCAGGCCCCGCGGGCGCGTCTCAACAAGGAGGATTTCCAGGCCGTCGACATCGCTGCCATCGCAGCACCCGTCGCCAAATGGGCGGTCACCGTGATGGAACCCTATCTCGTGCCGATGGCGCTGCAGAAGGCGTTCCACCTGATGCGCTCGTCGCGGCCGGGGCCGGTTCTCATCGATCTGCCGGTCGACGTGCAACTGGCCGAGATCGAGTTCGACATCGATGCCTATGAGCCGCTGGTGCCGTTCAAGCCGGCAATGTCGCGCGGCCAGGCCGAGAAGGCCCTGGCGATGCTCAACGCGGCCGAAAAACCGTTGATCGTCGCCGGCGGCGGCATCATCAATGCGGATGCCTCGGATCTGCTGATCGAGTTCGCCGAAGTCACCGGGGTGCCGGTGATCCCGACGCTGATGGGCTGGGGCGCGATCCCCGACGACCACCGGCTGATGGCCGGCATGTGCGGGCTGCAGACATCGCATCGCTACGGCAACGCGACCATGCTCGAGGCCGACTTCGTCTTCGGCATCGGCAACCGCTGGGCCAACCGTCACACTGGCTCCGTCGACCTCTACACCAGGGGCAAGAAATTCATCCATGTCGACATCGAGCCGACGCAGATCGGCCGTGTCTTCGCGCCGGACCTCGGTGTCGTCTCGGATGCCGGTGCGGCGCTGAAAATGCTGCTCGACGTCGCCACCGAGTGGAAGACCGCGGGAAAACTGCGCGACTGGTCGGGCTGGGCCAGGGAATGCCAGGGCCGCAAGAAGACGCTGAAGCGCAAGACGCATTTCGACCAGGTGCCGCTGAAACCGCAGCGCGTCTACGAGGAGATGAACAAGGCGTTCGGCCGCGACACCACCTATGTCACCACGATCGGGCTTTCGCAGATCGCCGGCGCGCAGTTCCTGCATGTCTACAAGCCGCGCAACTGGATCAATTGCGGCCAGGCCGGCCCGCTCGGCTGGACGCTGCCGGCCGCACTTGGCGTTCGCGCCGCCGACCCGCAGCGCAACATCGTGGCGCTGTCCGGCGACTATGATTTCCAGTTCATGATCGAGGAACTGGCGGCCGGCGCGCAGCACAGATTGCCCTATATCCATGTCGTCGTGAACAATGCCTATCTCGGCCTGATCCGCCAGGCGCAGCGCGGCTTTTCGATGGATTTCGAGGTCAGCCTCGCTTTCGAGAACGTCAACCGGAAGGACGATCCCGAGGCTGGCTACGGCGTCGACCACGTTGCTGTCGCCGAGGCCATGGGCTGCAAGGCGGTCCGGGTACGCAGGCCGGAGGAATTCGCCGGCGCCTTCAAGCAGGCGCAGCGCCTGATGAAGGAGCACCAGGTTCCTGTCGTGCTCGAATTCATCTTAGAGCGCGCCACCAACATTTCGATGGGCACCGAAATCGACAAAATCACCGAATTCGAGGAGCTTGCCGAACATCACGAAGACGCGCCGACGGCGATCGTCATGCTGGACTGAACGGAGAAAAAGAATGCCACGGTTTTCGGCCAACCTTTCGATGATCTTTGGCGAGCACGAGTTCCTCGACCGCTTCGATGCCGCCGCCCGCGCCGGTTTTAGGGGTGTCGAATATATCGGCCCTTATGACCATGCGCCCGATCTCGTTGCGGCGAGGCTGAAGAAAAACGGCCTGACGCAGGTGCTGTTCAACCTGCCGGCCGGCGACTGGGCAAAGGGCGAGCGTGGCATCGCGGTGTTGCCGGATCGTGTTCCCGAGTTCCGGCAAGGCGTCGCCAAGGCGATCACCTATGCACAGGCGCTCGGTTGCGAACAGGTCAACTGCCTCGCCGGCATCGCGCCGCAAGGCGTCGAGCGTTCGGTGCTGGAAGACGTCTTCGCCGAAAACCTGGCTTTCGCGGCCGAGAAGCTGGAGCAGGCCGGCGTGAGGCTGCTGATCGAGCCGATCAACACCCGCGATATTCCCGGCTTTTTCCTCAACTATTCGGACCAGGCCCTGGCGCTCATCGACCGCGTCGGCTCAAAAAACCTGTTCCTGCAATATGACATTTATCACATGCAGATCATGGAGGGCGATCTCGCCCGCACCATCGAGGCAAACCTCGACCGCATCGCGCATATCCAGCTTGCCGACAATCCCGGCCGTCATGAGCCGGGGACGGGCGAGATCAATTTTCCCTTTCTGTACAGTCACATCGACCGCATCGGCTATACCGGTTGGGTAGGGGCGGAATACAAGCCGGAGGTTTCGACGGAAGCCGGGCTGGGCTGGTTCCGGAAGTTTGCCGGGCAGGCGGCGTAGGGGGTCAAGGATTATTGAAGTCGAGTTCCGTGGCGCCCCCCTCTGGCCTGCCGGCCATCTCCCCCACGGGTGGGGAGATTGGCAGTTTCGGCGCCGGCTTTTACTTTTCCAACCTCGAAAATTGGCGAAAGCGGCGGTGACATCCAATCTCCCCACCCGTGGGGGAGATGGCCGGCAGGCCAGAGGGGGGCGCCACGGAACGCGGCCTTAAAAGAATGGAGACATCAATGGACACCATCGGCTTCATCGGCCTCGGAATCATGGGCGCGCCGATGGCGGGGCATCTGCTCGACGCCGGCTATCAAGTCGTCGCCAGCGACCATCGCTCGAAACCGCCGGCCGATCTCGTCGCCAAGGGTCTAAAAACCGTCTCCGGCCATCACGCCGTGGCAAAGACGGCCGACATCATCATCACCATGGTTCCCGACACGCCTGAGGTGGCCGACGTGCTGTTCGGCGACAACGGTGTCGCCTCAGGTTTGACAGCGGGCAAGCTGGTCATCGACATGAGTTCGATCTCGCCGATCGAGACCAAGGTTTTTGCCAGGAAGGTCAACGACCTCGGCTGCGACTATCTCGATGCGCCGGTGTCGGGCGGCGAGGTCGGCGCCAAGGCGGCGTCGCTGACCATCATGGTCGGCGGCGAGGAAAAGGCCTTCGAGCGCGCCAGGCCGGTGTTCGAGAAAATGGGCAAGAACGTTACGCTGGTCGGCCCGAACGGCGTCGGCCAGACCACCAAAGTCGCCAACCAGATCGTCGTCGCGCTGACCATTGAAGCGATCGCGGAAGCGCTTGTTTTTGCATCGAAAGCCGGCGCCGATCCGGCCAAGGTGCGGCAAGCGCTGATGGGCGGGCTGGCGGCCTCGCGTATCCTCGAAGTGCATGGCGAACGAATGATCAAGCGCAGCTTCGCGCCGGGCTTTCGCATCGAACTGCACCAGAAGGACCTTAATCTCGCTCTCGAAGGGGCAAAAGCGCTTGGCGTCGCGCTGCCCAACACCTCGATGACGCAACAATTGTTCAACTCCTGCGCAGCCAATGGCGGCGCCAAGGAGGATCATTCGGCGCTGGTCAAGGCGCTGGAGCGAATGGCCGGGCATGAGGTGGAGTGAGATCGGTCGCTTGGTTGTACTGCAGCACCGATGGAGGCATCAGTACGACGGGTTGGCCCGCCATTTCGCAACAAGATAGAGAAGCAAGATACCAAGCATCATAATTGCTCCGGACAGGAACGGCAGTGCCGCAAAGATCGACATAAGAAGCAGGCCAACGACCCCGACAACCAGCGTTTGTGTCACAAAGATATTTCTGTAGAGGAGGCAAAGACAGAGTACGACTCCCACGATTGTGAAATAAATTTGGTTTTGCTCAATTCCGAATTGTTCGCTCACGGCGCTGGGGGTCTTAGAAAACAAAATTAGTATCAAAATAAGTATGCTCGATAGCAACACCGCGAGGAACAGGCGGCGAAGCACAAGTTCTTTAGTTTTGAATTCGTTCAAACTGAGAACGAGCTTAAGGTCACGAATCTCGGCGCTGTACGCTTCACGCCGGTATACTTGGAAGCGCTGCCACGACAGCGATACGCGGTTGGACAGGTACTGAAGTAAAAACAGCTTCTCGAAGTCGTCGACGATCTGCTCTTTGATTGTCATGTCTGGGCGCCACGAATGGCGGTTAAGCCACACCCACTTCTGGTCGTCGTCATTCGCCATTTCGGAGGCTCTTGATGTGGGCGTGCGCCGCATAAAGGCTCACCGCAGCGGCGTTCGACACATTCAGCGAGCGGATGGCGCCGGGCATGTCGAGCCGGGCGAGCGTCGTCACCGTCTCACGGGTCTTCTGGCGCAGGCCCTTGCCCTCGGCGCCCAGCACCAATGCGATCTTTTCTCCCGAAAAACTCTTTTCGAGTTCCGCCGGTCCGTCCGAATCGAGGCCGATGGTCTGGAAGCCGGCCTCGTGCAATTGGCCGAGCGCATCGGCGAGGTTCTTCACCTCGATCTGATCGATATGCTCCAGCGCGCCGGAGGCCGATTTTGCCAGCACGCCGGATTCATGCGGGCTGTGGCGCGCCGTGGTGATCAGCGCGCCGGCGCCGAAGGCGACCGCCGAGCGCAGGATCGCGCCGACATTGTGCGGGTCGGTAACCTGGTCGAGGACCAGCACCAGCGGGGTGTCGCCGAGCGCATCGAGGCGCTTCGGTTTTAGCGGCTCGGCCTCGATCAGCACGCCCTGATGCACGGCGTCGGAGCCGGTGACCTTGTCGATATCCTTCGGCTCGACCATCTCTGTCTCAAAGGGCAGGGCGGTGAGGTCGGCGATCGCCAGCCGCTCGGCGGCGTTGCGCGTCACCAGCATCTTCTTGATCCGCCGGCGCGGATTGTCGAGTGCTGCTCGCACCGTGTGCAGGCCGTAAAGCCGCACCAGGCCGTCCGCGGCGGTTTCTCCCGGCGGCACCAGCTGGCGCGGCCTGAACGCCGGCGGGCCGCCGCTCTTCTCGTCGCGATGCGCGCGGCGCAGCTTGGCGTAGTGGGTGTCTTTCGGGGTCTTGGGCTTGTTGTCGTTGCTCATCGCCGGTTCTATAGCCGTGTCGTCCGCCTATGGATACAGCCTGAAATCCCTGCTCGGCGGGTCGTCAACAAATTCAGAGCGTTTTGCCGGGACGTTGCGGTTGACAGTTTTGGGCGCTGCCGCCATAAGGCGCTTCGCGGCGGGCTGCTCCTGCGGCCGCGACGCGTCGATGCCTCGTTGCATGGCTCCGGCGGCAGACTGGAGAGGTGCCCGAGTGGTTAAAGGGGACGGACTGTAAATCCGTTGGCTATGCCTACGTTGGTTCAAATCCAACCCTCTCCACCACTGCCGGCCCGGAAGCCCTGAAACGAAAAGCATCGGACCGAAAAGCGTATCGCGTTTTTCGGGCGACAGGCGCGGGTATAGCTCAGTGGTAGAGCAGCAGCCTTCCAAGCTGAATATGCGGGTTCGATTCCCGCTACCCGCTCCAAGCATGCTGTTGAAGTCATTATCGAAAATAACCTCCTTGAAATTTCGCCGGGTCACTGTCTGTGGCGGTTCTGTTGTGCCTGAGCGGCAATGCCGCCATCCACATCGCCAGGTCTTCAGTCGGCACTTTCGGCGACATGCTCTTCATACTGAGGCAGGTCGTCGGCGATCGTGAACCACTTCGCCTTGGAGCCGACAAAGATGTGCTGCGTCGCGCGGATGGTCGGCTCGTCGACGAGGGTTCCCATGGCGACGTGCACGAAGGCGCCGTCGCGGACGACCGAATAGAGCAATGAGCCGCAGGTCTTGCAGTGCACGTCGTGGCCGGTCTCCTCGCCAAAGATCAGGAGGTTGTCCTCGCCCTTGGTCAGGCTCAGTCTCTCACGCTCGATGCCGGCAAACGGCTTGAAGGCCGAACCGGTGGTGCGCCGGCAGTTCGAGCAGTGGCAGTTGGCGGCGTAGATGAACTCGTCGGCCACCGCGTATTGCACGGCGCCGCACAGGCATTTTCCGGCAAGCATGCGGTTGCCGACATTCTCCTGGCTTGTCACAGGTTTCTCCATTTTTTGCGGGCAGCGGCCAAGTTGAAATTTGTGGTGTAACTGTTGCTTGGTCACCACTGCCCAAATCAGGCCACCACGGTCAGCCGGCGCCGGCGCTCGTCGAGCGACACGATGGTCAGCCCGCTGGCCACCACCAGAAGGATACCGCCGATCGCCAGCGCGTTCGGCAATTGCTGGAACACCACCAGGCCGGAAATAACCGCCCAGACGGTGAAGCAGTAATAGAACGGCGCCACGACGCCGGTTGGCCCGGCGCGATAGGCCATGAAGATGAAGAAGTGGCCGAAGATCAGGAACAATCCGGCCCCGGCCATCAGCAGCAAATGATGCGTCTCGGGCGTCACCCAACGCTCCGACATCAGGTGCGCGACGCCCGAGCCAAACAGCACCACCACCACCGCGGAAATTGCGACGATCATGCCAGGCACGTCGGCGGTAACTCGCCGCCCGGCGAGATCGCGCGCGGCGGCGAACGCCGCATTGCCGAGCGCCAGCAAGGCGTAGACCGAGATGCCATGCATCGTCGGCTGCGCCACCATCACCGCGCCGACGAAGCCGAGCCCGATCAGCGCCGTCCGCAAGCCGCCGATCCGCTCGCCGAACAGGACAGAGGAGCCAATCAGCATGAGCAGCGGCGTGATCTGCCCCAGGGCGGTCGAATCGGCGATCTGCATATTGGCGAGCGCCACCACGTAACAAAGGATTGCCGCCAGCTCGAACAGGTTTCTTTGCAACACTCTCCTGTCGAGGATCAGCGGGATCTGCCTGGCGTAGCCCAGCGCAAACAGCAACGGAATGCCCCACAGCGTCGCCGCCGTCCCGCGCAGAAACAGCACTTCATAGGGCGGCAGCCCAACCGTCGCGAGCTTCAACATGGTGTCGTTGGCGACATAGGACCCGGTCGACAGGATCATGAACAGCGGGCCGCGGATGGTGATCGGAATGAAATGCATCGGGATCAGGAAATCAGACCGGCGCCACACCGGCAATGGGCCAGATCCGGCAGTAAAATCCGGCAAGGCAGACAGGCGGAAGCGACAATATCCGTGCGCTGAATGCCGGGAGCCGCGGAACCTATGTCAGGCCATTCCATTTCTTCTTGTTCGTTCCTATATCCGCGCCGCATCCCCGAAAACCGGATCATGGGTTCAGACCGGGTGAGAAAGCCCCCGGCCACAAGGCACCCCGGCCACAAGACACTTGTGTTTTTCGGCCGCAGTCGCTAATCGCCCCGCATTCGACTGAACTGAAGGTCCCGGCCGTCCAAGGAAAGAGACTATGGCAAAAGGTAAATTCGAGCGTACAAAGCCTCATGTGAACATCGGCACGATTGGCCATGTCGATCATGGCAAGACGTCGCTGACGGCGGCGATCACCAAGTATTTTGGCGAATACAAGCGCTACGACCAGATCGATGCTGCGCCCGAGGAGAAGGCGCGCGGCATCACCATCTCGACGGCGCATGTCGAATACGAGACGGCCAACCGCCACTACGCCCATGTCGACTGCCCCGGCCACGCCGACTATGTCAAGAACATGATCACCGGTGCTGCGCAGATGGACGGCGCGATCCTGGTGGTGTCGGCCGCCGACGGCCCGATGCCGCAGACCCGCGAGCACATCCTGCTGGCCCGCCAGGTCGGCGTGCCGTCGATCGTGGTGTTTTTGAACAAGGTCGACCAGGTCGACGACGCCGAGCTGCTCGAGCTGGTCGAGCTCGAGGTGCGCGAGCTGTTGACCAAGAATGAGTTCCCCGGCGACGACATTCCGATCGTCAAGGGTTCGGCACTTGCGGCTTTGGAAGATTCCGACAAGAAGATCGGCGAGGATTCGATCCGCGAATTGATGGCTGCGGTCGACGACTACATCCCGACGCCGGTTCGTCCGCTCGACAAGCCGTTCCTGATGCCGATCGAGGACGTGTTCTCGATCTCGGGCCGCGGCACGGTGGTGACCGGCCGCGTCGAGCGCGGCGTGGTCAAGGTCGGCGAGGAGTTGGAGATCGTCGGCATCCGTCCGACCACCAAGACGACCTGCACCGGCGTCGAGATGTTCCGCAAGCTGCTCGACCAGGGCCAGGCCGGCGACAACATCGGCGCGCTGCTGCGCGGTGTCGACCGCGAAGGTGTCGAGCGCGGCCAGGTTCTGGCCAAGCCGGGCACGGTCAAGCCGCACAAGAAGTTCGTCGCCGAAGCCTACATCCTGACCAAGGACGAGGGCGGCCGTCATACGCCGTTCTTCACCAACTACCGGCCGCAGTTCTACTTCCGCACCACCGACGTGACCGGCATCGTGTCGCTGCCGGAAGGCACCGAGATGGTGATGCCGGGCGACAACATCACCGTCGATGTCGAGCTGATCGTGCCGATCGCCATGGAAGAGAAGCTGCGCTTCGCCATCCGTGAAGGCGGCCGCACCGTCGGTGCCGGCATCGTCGTCACCATCAAAGAGTAATCGACGCCGGCATTTGTCAGATCGAATGCAAAAAGGGCGGTCCTCGGGCTGCCCTTTTTGCTTATTTTGCATACACCCGGCTTGCCTTTTTAGGTATGCCGGCGCCTGCGGCGTCGTCGCAAAACCCTGTTGCAAGCCGGCAAAGCTGAACTAGTATAGATCGCATTGCGGGGGCTTGCCCGAATGGTTTTATGGCACCGTCTGAATGGTCAGGCATGGTGGATGCTTGGGCTGATCTGCCTGGCGTCGTTCCTGGTTATGGAACACGCTGCCTTCGCGGCGAACACCAAAAAATCCGCGCCGGATCTTGGGCCGACGATGCGGTTTGTCGTCGTCCGCAGCAGCGCGCCTGGTTGCGAACCGACCTGCCCGGAATGGATATCGGCTGAAGGCTCGATAGTGGCCGCCACGCCGGCCCTGTTCAAACGCACGCTCAAGGCACTCGGTGGCCGAAAACTGCCCGTTGTCGTGGATTCTCCCGGCGGCAACGTCGAAGCGGCGCTGGCGCTTGGCCGGCTGCTCCGCAAGAACAAGCTCGATATCGCGGTCGGCAAAACCGGGTTCACCGGTTGCCAGCCCGACGCCAAGGACTGCAAGGAAAACGACGGCAAGGGCGCTCGCTATTTCGGCAATGCCTATGCCGACGGCGCGATCTGCAATTCCGCCTGTCCGCTGATGTTTGCCGGCGGCATCAGGCGCGTCGTCGGGCGATGGGCCTTTCTCGGCGTCCATCAGATCACCACGACCTACATCAAGACGAAGTTGCAGTACCGGACCACTTATCGCGTGGTCGGAGGCAAGAAGAAGATCCTCAGCAAGAAGATCGTCGGCCGCAAGAACGCCGGCAGCTACAAGACCTACGAGATGAGCAAGTCGGTGGAGAAAAGACTGGCTGCCTATCTGAACGAAATGGGCGTCGGCCAAGCCGTGCTCGAGACGATGAAGAACACCCCGGCCAGCACCATCCAGCAGCTGGCTCCCTACGACATGCTGCAGGCGAAGCTGGTGACCAGCCTGGATGCCGTCGACCTGTTGACCGCGCCAACCCTGTGCAACACCGATCCGGTGGCCGCGAACTGCAGGGAAATACCGGCGCCGGCCGGCGCCGTGGCGGCGTACGCCAAGCCCGCTCCCGCCGCGCCGGTCGAACCTGAAACTGGGCAGCGGGCCGATGTTGGCGATATGCGCTTCGTCCTGGTTCGCGGCAGAAGTTTTCTTTGCGATCCCAATTGTCCCGAATGGATCTCGGCGGAAGGAACGATCAGCGCTCAAACGCCGGAACGGCTGCGTCAACTGCTGGACACGATCGGTGATCGGCGACTGCCCGTGGTGATCAACTCGCCGGGAGGCGACGTGCTCGGCGCTGTGGCCGCCGGAAGGTTGATCCGGGAACGCAAGCTCGACGTGGCGGTTGCGCGGACGGACTTCATTGGATGCGAGCCGGACAAGGCGAATTGCGCCGCCAGGGATGGCGTCCATGTCGGACTGACGATCGATGCGAGCGGCGCGTGTGGCGCGGCCTGCCCGATTATGCTTGCCGGCGGTGTCAGGCGCCTTGTCGGTCCTCGCGCGCAGTTGACCGTGCACTCGATGGGGTTGGAGCAGCGGGTCAAAATCTATCTTAGGGACATGGCGGTCGGACCCGGTCTGCTGGCGGCGATGCGGTTGGTGCCGGCCTCCCGCCATCGGCAGCTCGAACCCGAGATGATGCTGAAAATCGGGCTGACGACCGGGCTTGGTTCGGCAGACGAATTTACCGGTCCGGCCATCTGCAAGTCGCAGCCAATGCCGGAGAATTGCCGCGAAGTTTCGACGTCCGAGGTTCAAGCGGCAGCGGCGGTCAAGCTGTAAGGCGCAGGCACACCGCGGCCGAGCGAAAAATAACCGTCTCTTTCGCTCGCTTGGGGCGAAGCCGGGTAGTCCCTTCCTGAATGCGCCACAATACGCCGCGACGTTCGACCGATTCGGCAATGAACAAGGTTTGGCGATGCTGATCGCTCATCTTCCGGCTGGCTACATACTCGGTACTCTCGCACGAAACCGTTGGCCCGGCAGATCGGGGATCATGGCGGCGGCTATGCTCGGCAGCGTCGTCCCGGACCTCGACATGGTCTATTTCCATTTTGTCGATGGCGGCCGAACCCATCACCACG
This sequence comes from Mesorhizobium sp. WSM4848, assembly GCF_055811375.1. Taxonomy (NCBI): domain Bacteria; kingdom Pseudomonadati; phylum Pseudomonadota; class Alphaproteobacteria; order Hyphomicrobiales; family Phyllobacteriaceae; genus Mesorhizobium; species Mesorhizobium sp. WSM4848. The sequence continues at coordinate 66,940 of NZ_JBVVPX010000036.1, read as the reverse complement.
CCTACATCACGCACTGGCCGCTCTTCTGGGCGGCGGTTGGCTTTGTGGCACTGTCGGCCGCGAAATGGCGGGATCCACGATTTCTGGCCCCGTCGGCGCCTTCTTTGCCGCCGCAATGATACACATGATCCTGGACTCAGTGGCGTCGCCTATAATGTGGCTAATGCCATTCGACCGGCGAGCGCTCGAACTCGTCACGGTTCCGGCGATATATCGCAACTGGGTCATGAGCTTCATGCTGCATTGGACTTCTGCCCTCGAACTTCTCATATGTACCTGGGCGCTGGCCCTCGGAATTCGACCAACGCAGCCCGGTGCGGCCACGCCTAAAAACTCGACTTGAGTTCTTGTCCGCTTTATGAAATAGCAGCGCGCGATACGGGCATAGCTCAGTTGGTAGAGCGGCGGTCTCCAAAACCGCAGGTCGTAGGTTCGAGCCCTGCTGCCCGTGCCATTTTTCGAAATGGCCAATTCATGAAACCCTGCTATTTTTCGAAATGGCCAATTCATGAAAATTTGTCTGGTCTTCCAGGCGTCGGCCTTTGAACATCGCGCGGCTTGCCATATAGGCTGTCTTGAGGCATAAGAGCGCTATAGCCGGGACGGGACGACTGGATGGTTCCGATGCGGCGTTTGTCATAAAGCGGACACTTGCCACTTGCGTGGATCAAGAATCGGTTTTATGTAGACGAAACAGACACGCGACGCGTGGAGCTGGGAATCCGGCTTTACGCGTCCGATTTGCATGGGCGGAATGATTGCGCTGATTCGGCGCGAACACGGGCTCAGGCGGCACATCCCGGCCAGCGGGATCATCCAGGAGATCCGGTCAACGGGTCTCGCAGACAGGCGGCACATGGCTTCGAAAACCACAAATCCTTTCGTCTTTCTCCAGCAGGTTCGCGCGGAGACCGCCAAGGTGACTTGGCCGTCGCGTCGCGAAACGATGATCTCGACGGTGATGGTTCTGGCGTTCGCTGTGATCGCGATGATCTTTTTCTTTACTGCCGATCAGCTCATGGGCCTCGCGGTCGAGCAGATTCTGGGCATTGGACGCTAAGTCCGGCGATTACGGAGAAGTCTTGAGATGACTGCGCGGTGGTACATCGTCCACGCCTATTCGAACTTTGAAAAAAAGGTCGCTGATGACATCGAGAACAAGGCCAAGCAGAAAGGCCTGTCCGCTGACATCGAGCAGATCGTGGTGCCGACCGAGAAGGTCGTCGAGATACGCCGCGGCCGCAAGGTCGATGCCGAGCGCAAGTTCTTCCCGGGCTACGTGCTGCTGAAGGCCAACCTGACCGACGCAGTGTTCTCGCTGGTGAAGAACACGCCGAAGGTCACCGGCTTCCTGGGCGATTCGAAGCCGGTGCCGATCACCGAGGCCGAGGCCCAGCGCATCCTGAACCAGGTGCAGGAAGGCGTCGAGCGGCCGAAGCCGTCGGTCACTTTCGAGATCGGCGAGGCGATCCGCGTCTCGGACGGTCCGTTCGCCTCGTTCAACGGTTTCGTCCAGGAAGTGGACGAGGAGCGGGCGCGGCTCAAGGTGGAAGTTTCGATCTTCGGGCGCGCCGTGCCGGTCGATCTCGAATTCGGACAGGTCGAAAAGGGCTGATCCGAAATCCTTGTCGCCAATTCGGCGGTGAGGGAGGCGGCGTGGAAATCGCCGCCAAAACGGGGTGGGAGGCAAATGCAGCTTTAGCCGGCCGCAGGAACCGCACCACCAGACTGCAACCGCCGGTGTTGCCCAGATTTGGGGCCGGCATGAGACAAAGGCAGGAAAGAGATGGCTAAGAAAATTGCAGGCCAGCTCAAGCTCCAGGTTTCCGCGGGCTCGGCGACGCCGTCGCCCCCGATCGGACCGGCGCTTGGTCAGCGCGGCATCAACATCATGGAGTTCTGCAAGGCGTTCAACGCGCAGACCCAGGAAATGGAAAAGGGATCGCCGGTTCCGGTCGTGATCACCTACTACCAGGACAAGTCGTTCACCTTCGTCATGAAGACGCCGCCGGTGAGCTACTTCCTGAAGAAGGCCGCAAACCTGAAGTCGGGCTCGAAGGAGCCGGGCAAGGTCAAGGCCGGCACGATCGGCCGCGACAAGGTGCGCGCCATCGCCGAGCAGAAGATGAAGGATCTGAACGCAACCGATATCGAGGGGGCCATGCGCATGGTCGAGGGCTCCGCCCGCTCGATGGGTCTGGAAGTGGTGGGCTGAGATCATGGCAAAGATTGCAAAGCGTGTATCGAAGACCCGCGAAGGCATCGATCCCAACAAGGCCTATGCCTTGGGTGATGCGCTGAAGCTGCTCAAGGACCGGTCCTCGGTGAAGTTCGACGAGACCGTTGAAATCGCGATGAACCTGGGTGTCGACCCGCGCCATGCCGACCAGATGGTCCGCGGCGTGGTCAACCTGCCGAACGGCACCGGCCGTACCGTCCGCGTCGCGGTTTTCGCGCGTGGCGACAAGGCCGAGGAAGCCAAGGCGGCCGGCGCCGATATCGTTGGCGCCGAGGATCTGGTCGACATCGTCCAGAAGGGCACGATCGACTTCGACCGCTGCATCGCCACGCCGGACATGATGCCGCTGGTCGGCCGTCTGGGCAAGGTGCTCGGCCCGCGTGGCATGATGCCGAACCCGAAGGTCGGCACTGTCACCACCGACGTTACCGCCGCCGTCAAGGCGTCGAAGGGCGGCGCGGTCGAGTTCCGCGTCGAGAAGGCCGGCATCGTTCATGGCGGCGTCGGCAAGATCTCGTTCGACGTCAAGGCGCTGGAAGAGAACGTCCGCGCCTTCGCCGACGCGGTGAACAAGGCGAAGCCGGCTGGCGCCAAGGGCAACTACGTCAAGAAGGTGTCGGTCACCTCGACGATGGGCCCTGGCCTCAAGCTCGACGTCTCGACGCTGGCAGCGTCCTGATACGAACCATTTGGATCTGCCGCTAAAAGGCTGATCCGCAAACAGAATTCCGGGCCTCCGATTTATCTTGGCGGCCCGGTACCGGAAGTCGGAAGGCTTCCGGACATCCTGTCCGAGATTGCGGGCGGCCCCAAGCCTTGGTTCAAGGGGGGCCTTAATTCATGTGGGCCTGCATGAGACGGGTGAAGACCGGACAACGGAGCGACAGCTCCAATGAAAGGTTCGAACCGTGTTTGCCTTTTGTCTGCGCACCATTCGGCTTGCCGGCTGGTGTGGCGAAAGGGGGCAGGATCCTCGAGCGTCGTTCGGGAGATCCGTTACTGGATGGCCCGGCCGGCAAAAGGCAACCCGACGCCTGTCCTCGTAATGGGAATGTTCCCGTTAACAGGACTGGGGTCAACTGGAGATAGGCAGTGGACAGAGCGGAAAAACGCGAACTCGTCACGGGCCTGAATGAAGCGTTTTCGGGCGCTGGTTCAGTCGTCGTGGCCCACTACGCCGGTATTACCGTCGCGCAAATGAACGACCTTCGGTCGAAAATGCGTGTCGCCGGTGGCACCGTCAAAGTCGCGAAGAACCGTCTCGCCAAAATCGCTCTTCAGGGCACGGACTCCGCATCGATCATCGACCTGTTCAAGGGACAGACGCTGATCGCCTATTCGGAGGATCCGATTGCGGCGCCGAAGGTCGCGTCCGATTTCGCCAAGGGAAATGACAAGCTCGTCATTCTCGGCGGCGCAATGGGCACCACCTCGCTCAACGCCGACGGTGTGAAGGCACTCGCCACACTTCCGTCGCTCGATGAGCTGCGCGGCAGGCTGGTTGGCATGATCGCCACGCCGGCAACCCGGATCGCCCAGATCGTCAATGCGCCTGCGGCTTCGGTCGCGCGCGTCATCGGCGCTTACGCCCGGAAGGACGAGGCGGCATGAGGCCGTTCCTCGCTATCACAAACACACGTTCGAACCTTATGAAGGAATATTGCAATGGCTGATCTGGCAAAGATCGTAGACGACCTTTCGAAGCTGACCGTCCTCGAGGCGGCCGAGTTGTCGAAGCTTCTGGAAGAAAAGTGGGGCGTTTCCGCTGCTGCTCCGGTGGCGGTTGCTGCCGCCGGCGGTGCTGCGGCGGCTGCTGCTCCGGTCGAGGAAAAGACGGAATTCGACGTCGTCCTCACCGAGGCGGGCGCTCAGAAGATCAACGTCATCAAGGAAGTTCGCGCCATTACCGGTCTTGGCCTCAAGGAAGCCAAGGACCTGGTCGAGGCGGCTCCGAAGCCGGTCAAGGAAGCTGTTTCCAAGGCCGACGCGGACAAGTTCAAGGCCCAGCTGGAAGCAGCCGGCGCCAAGGTCGAACTGAAGTAAGCGTTTGATATCGGCGGGCGGCTTCGCGCCGTCCGCCGCTCCCTTGGCGCGAAGGGAGGCTGCGTAACGCGAAGAGTACGAAAACCTCTTTCCTGAGGGCCGTAAACCGGCCTTCAGGAAACGGGTTTTCTCCCGTTTTGGCCGGCCACCGACAGGTGGCGGGTGAACCAATAAAAGGCCGCCGCCGAAGGTGGCCGAGAATGCAAGGCGAGCCGCGGCGAGGCTCGCCCCGAGAATCGAGCTAAGGAGCGACGATGGCCCAGACACAGACTTTCAATGGCCGCAGACGCGTACGCAAATTCTTCGGAAAGATTCCGGAAGTTGCGGAGATGCCGAACCTGATCGAGGTTCAGAAGGCATCCTATGACCAGTTCCTGATGGTCGAGGAGCCCAAGGGCGGGCGTCCTGACGAGGGACTGCAGGCGGTTTTCAAATCGGTGTTCCCGATCTCCGACTTTTCCGGCTCCTCGATGCTGGAATTCGTGAAGTACGAGTTCGAAGCGCCGAAATTCGACGTTGACGAATGCCGTCAGCGCGACCTGACCTATGCCGCGCCACTCAAGGTGACGCTGCGCCTCATCGTGTTCGATATCGACGAGGATACCGGCGCCAAGTCGATCAAGGACATCAAGGAGCAGGACGTCTATATGGGCGACATGCCGCTCATGACCTTGAACGGCACCTTCATTGTCAATGGCACCGAGCGCGTCATCGTCTCGCAGATGCACCGTTCGCCGGGCGTCTTCTTCGACCATGACAAGGGCAAGTCGCACTCGTCGGGCAAGCTGCTGTTTGCCGCGCGCGTCATCCCCTATCGCGGATCGTGGCTCGACATCGAGTTCGACTCGAAGGACGTCGTGCACGCCCGTATCGACCGTCGCCGCAAGATTCCGGTGACGTCGCTGCTGATGGCACTCGGCATGGACGCCGAGGAGATCCTGTCGACCTTCTACAACAAGATCACCTACAAGCGCGCCGGCGACCACTGGCGCATCCCGTTCAACGTCGAGCGTTTCCGCGGCCTCAAGGCTGTCGGAGACCTGGTCGATGCAGACACCAACGAGGTCGTCGTCGAGGCCGGCAAGAAGATCACCGCACGCCAGGCCCGTCAGCTCGGCGAAAAGGGTCTCAAGGCGATCAAGGCGACCGACGAAGATCTGCTCGGCAACTACCTTGCCGAGGACATCGTCAACTATGCGACCGGCGAGATTTTCCTCGAAGCCGGCGACGAGATCGACGAAAAGACGCTAAAAGTGCTTCTCGCCGCCGGCGACGACGAGATCAAGGTCCTCGACATCGACCACGTCAATGTCGGCGCCTATATCCGCAACACGCTCAACGTCGACAAGAACGAGAGCCGCCAGGACGCGCTGTTCGACATCTACCGCGTGATGCGCCCCGGCGAGCCGCCGACGCTGGAAACCGCCGAAGCCATGTTCAACTCGCTGTTCTTCGACAGCGAGCGCTATGATCTGTCGGCCGTCGGCCGCGTCAAGATGAACATGCGCCTCGAGCTCAAGGCCGAGGACACCGTGCGTGTGCTGCGCAAGGACGACATCCTGGCCGTGGTCAAGACGCTGGTCGAACTGCGCGACGGCAAGGGCGAGATCGACGACATCGACAATCTCGGCAATCGCCGCGTGCGCTCGGTCGGCGAGCTGATGGAGAACCAGTACCGCGTCGGCCTCTTGCGCATGGAGCGCGCGATCAAGGAACGCATGTCCTCGATCGAGATCGATACGGTGATGCCGCAGGACCTGATCAACGCCAAGCCGGCGGCTGCCGCCGTGCGCGAGTTCTTCGGTTCCTCGCAGCTGTCGCAGTTCATGGACCAGACCAACCCGCTGTCGGAGATCACCCACAAGCGCCGTCTCTCGGCGCTTGGACCCGGTGGTCTGACCCGCGAGCGCGCCGGCTTCGAGGTGCGCGACGTGCATCCGACGCATTACGGCCGCATCTGCCCGATCGAGACGCCGGAAGGCCCGAACATCGGTCTGATCAACTCGCTGGCCACATTTGCGCGCGTCAACAAGTATGGCTTCATCGAGAGCCCGTACCGCAAGATCGTCAACGGCAAGCTGACCAATGAGGTCGTCTATCTCTCCGCGATGGAAGAGGCCAAGCACCACGTCGCCCAGGCCAATGCCGAGCTCGACAAGAATGGTGGTTTCGTCGACGAATTCGTCATTTGCCGCAATGCCGGCGAAGTGATGATGGCGCCGCGCGAAAACGTCGATCTGATGGACGTGTCGCCGAAGCAGATGGTGTCGGTGGCCGCGGCCCTGATCCCGTTCCTCGAGAACGACGACGCCAACCGCGCGCTGATGGGCTCGAACATGCAGCGTCAGGCCGTGCCGCTGGTGCGCGCCGAAGCGCCGTTCGTCGGCACCGGCATGGAGCCGATCGTCGCCCGTGACTCCGGCGCCGCCATCGGCGCCCGCCGCGGCGGCATCGTCGACCAGGTCGACGCGACGCGTATCGTCATCCGCGCCACCGAAGATCTCGATCCCGGCAAGTCGGGCGTCGACATCTACCGGCTGATGAAGTTCCAGCGTTCGAACCAGAACACCTGCATCAACCAGCGTCCGCTGGTGCGCATGGGCGACCTGGTCAACAAGGGCGACATCATCGCCGACGGTCCGTCGACCGAGCTTGGCGATCTGGCGCTCGGCCGCAATGTGCTGGTCGCGTTCATGCCGTGGAACGGTTACAACTACGAGGACTCGATCCTCTTGTCCGAGCGCATCGTCGCCGACGACGTCTTCACCTCGATCCACATCGAGGAGTTCGAGGTCATGGCGCGCGATACCAAGCTCGGGCCGGAGGAAATCACCCGCGACATTCCCAATGTCTCGGAAGAAGCGCTGAAGAACCTCGACGAGGCTGGCATCGTCTATATCGGTGCCGAAGTGCAGCCGGGCGACATCCTGGTTGGCAAGATCACGCCGAAGGGCGAAAGCCCGATGACGCCGGAAGAAAAGCTTCTGCGCGCCATTTTTGGCGAAAAGGCATCGGACGTGCGTGACACCTCCATGCGCATGCCGCCCGGGACCTTCGGCACCGTCGTCGAAGTGCGCGTCTTCAACCGCCACGGTGTGGAGAAGGACGAGCGCGCCATGGCGATCGAGCGCGAGGAGATCGAACGCCTCGCCAAGGACCGCGACGACGAGCAGGCGATCCTCGACCGCAACGTCTATTCGCGCCTGTCCGACGTTCTCGTCGGCAAGGATGCGATTGCCGGGCCGAAGGGTTTCAAGAAGGGCTCGAAGCTGTCGAAGGATACGCTCGACGAGTATCCGCGTTCGCAGTGGTGGCAGTTTGCGGTGGAGAACGAAAAGCTCCAGAGCGAACTGGAAGCCCTGCGCGGCCAGTACGACGATTCCAAGAAGGCGCTCGAACAGCGCTTCATGGACAAGGTCGAGAAGGTGCAGCGCGGCGACGAGATGCCTCCCGGCGTCATGAAGATGGTTAAGGTCTTCGTGGCCGTGAAGCGCAAGATGCAGCCCGGCGACAAGATGGCCGGCCGGCACGGCAACAAGGGTGTCGTGTCGCGGATCGTTCCGGTCGAGGACATGCCGTTCCTCGAGGACGGCACGCATGCCGATATCGTGCTCAACCCGCTGGGTGTGCCGAGCCGCATGAATGTCGGCCAGATCCTGGAGACGCATCTGGGCTGGGCTTGCGCCGGAATGGGCAGGAAGATCGGCGAGCTGATCGACGCGTACAAGACAGGCGGCGACATCAAGCCGCTGCGCAAGACGCTCGAGAGCTTCATGCCGGCCAACGACCGCAACGAGCCGGTCCGCGACTATGACGACGAGAGTGTCGTTCGCCTCAGCGAGCAGATGCGCCGCGGCGTCTCTATCGCGACACCGGTGTTCGACGGCGCGCACGAGGCCGACATCAACATCATGCTGGAGCAGGCGGGCCTGCACACCAGCGGTCAGTCGCAGCTCTATGACGGACGCACCGGCGAGCCGTTCGATCGCAAAGTGACGATGGGCTACATATATATGCTCAAGCTTCACCATCTTGTGGACGACAAGATCCACGCGCGTTCGATCGGGCCGTACTCGCTCGTTACCCAGCAGCCGCTGGGCGGCAAGGCGCAGTTCGGTGGCCAGCGCTTCGGCGAGATGGAGGTCTGGGCGCTCGAAGCGTACGGCGCCGCCTACACGCTGCAGGAGATGCTGACGGTGAAGTCGGACGACGTCGCCGGCCGCACCAAGGTCTATGAGGCGATCGTCAGAGGCGACGACACCTTCGAGGCCGGCATCCCCGAGAGCTTCAACGTTCTCGTCAAGGAAATGCGGTCTCTGGGCCTCAATGTCGAGCTGGAGAACACCAAGCTCGACGACAATCCGATCCGGCTGCCCGACGCGGCCGAATAAGCAAGACGTCCGGTCGCGGTTCCCCGCGGCCGGACGCCGAGCATGATCCCGAAAAGTGGTTACCGGTTTTCGGCCAAGATCATGCTCAAACAAGAAAGTTTCTTCGACCGATGGTCGACCAAGTCGGCGGGCGTTTGGCCCGCGCTAGATGCAAGGGGTTTTCGATGACCCCGAAAAGGAGAACGGCATGAACCAAGAGGTCATGAATCTCTTCAATCCTCAGGCGCCTGCACAGGTGTTCGATTCCATCCGGATTTCGCTCGCCAGCCCTGAGAAGATTCTGTCCTGGTCGTTCGGCGAGATCAAGAAGCCGGAGACCATCAACTACCGCACCTTCAAGCCGGAGCGCGACGGCCTGTTCTGCGCGCGCATTTTCGGTCCGATCAAGGACTACGAATGCCTGTGCGGCAAGTACAAGCGCATGAAGTACAAGGGCGTCATCTGCGAGAAGTGCGGCGTCGAAGTCACGCTGTCGCGCGTCCGTCGCGAGCGCATGGGCCATATCGAGCTGGCCGCGCCGGTCGCCCATATCTGGTTCCTGAAGTCGCTGCCGTCGCGTATCGGCACGCTGCTCGACATGACGCTGAAGGACATCGAGCGCGTTCTCTACTTCGAGAACTACATCGTCACCGAGCCCGGGCTCACCGCGCTGAAGGAGCACCAACTCCTCAGCGAGGAAGAGTACATGATGGCCGTCGACGAATATGGCGAGGATAGCTTCACCGCCATGATCGGCGCCGAGGCCATCCACGACCTTCTGGCCGGCATGGACCTGGAGAAGATCGCCGGCGACCTGCGTTCGGAGCTGGCTTCGACCACGTCCGAGCTCAAGCAGAAGAAGTATTTGAAGCGGCTCAAGGTCGTCGAGAACTTCATGGAGTCCGGCAACCGTCCGGAATGGATGATCATGAAGGTGGTCCCGGTGATCCCGCCGGACCTGCGCCCGCTGGTTCCCCTGGACGGCGGCCGCTTCGCCACGTCCGATCTCAACGATCTCTATCGCCGCGTCATCAACCGCAACAACCGCCTGAAGCGGCTGATCGAGCTGCGCGCGCCCGGCATCATCGTGCGCAATGAAAAGCGCATGCTGCAGGAAGCCGTCGACGCGCTGTTCGACAACGGCCGTCGCGGCCGCGTCATCACCGGCGCCAACAAGCGTCCGCTGAAGTCGCTTTCCGACATGCTGAAGGGCAAGCAGGGCCGGTTCCGCCAGAACCTGCTCGGCAAGCGCGTCGACTATTCCGGACGCTCGGTCATCGTGACCGGTCCGGAGCTCAAGCTGCACCAGTGCGGCCTGCCGAAGAAGATGGCGCTCGAACTGTTCAAGCCCTTCATCTATGCCCGTCTCGACGCCAAGGGTTATTCCTCGACCGTCAAGCAGGCGAAGAAGCTGGTCGAGAAGGAGCGTCCGGAGGTCTGGGATATCCTCGACGAGGTCATCCGCGAGCATCCGGTGCTTCTGAACCGTGCGCCGACACTGCACCGCCTCGGCATCCAGGCGTTCGAGCCGATCCTGATCGAAGGCAAGGCGATCCAGCTTCACCCGCTGGTCTGCACGGCCTTCAACGCCGACTTCGACGGCGACCAGATGGCGGTTCACGTGCCGCTGTCGCTGGAAGCCCAGCTTGAAGCCCGCGTGCTGATGATGTCGACCAACAACATCCTGCACCCGGCTTCCGGCGCGCCGATCATCGTGCCGTCGCAGGACATGGTTCTGGGTCTCTACTATCTCTCGATCGTCAACCAGAACGAGCCGGGCGAGGGCATGGTGTTTGCCGACATGGGCGAACTCCAGCACGCGCTCGAGACCAAGGCGGTGACGCTGCACTCCAAGATCAAGGGCCGCTTCCGCACGGTCGATGCGGACGGCAAGGTCGTGTCGAAAATCTACGACACCACGCCTGGCCGCATGATCATCGGCGAGCTTCTGCCGAAGAACGTCAACGTGCCGTACGAGACCGCCAACCAGGAGATGACCAAGAAGAACATCTCCAAGATGATCGACACGGTCTACCGCCATTGCGGTCAGAAGGAGACGGTCATTTTCTGCGATCGCATCATGGCCCTCGGCTTCAGCCACGCTTGCCGCGCCGGCATTTCGTTCGGCAAGGACGACATGCTGATCCCGGATGCCAAGATCAAGCTGGTTTCCGACACCGAGGCCTTGGCCAAGGAATACGAGCAGCAGTACAATGACGGCCTCATCACGCAGGGCGAGAAGTACAATAAGGTCGTCGACGCCTGGGCCAAGTGCTCGGAAAAGGTCGCCGACGAGATGATGGCCCGCATCAAGGCGGTCGAGTTCGAGGACAATGGCCGTCAAAAGCCGATGAACTCGATCTACATGATGTCGCACTCCGGTGCGCGCGGCTCGCCCACCCAGATGCGCCAGCTTGCCGGTATGCGCGGCCTGATGGCCAAGCCGAGCGGTGAAATCATCGAGACGCCGATCATCTCGAACTTCAAGGAAGGCCTGACGGTGCTCGAGTACTTCAACTCGACCCACGGCGCCCGCAAGGGTCTGGCCGACACCGCCTTGAAGACGGCGAACTCGGGTTATCTCACCCGTCGTCTGGTCGACGTGGCGCAGGACTGCATCGTCAACTCCGTCGACTGCGGCACCGACAAGGGCCTCACCATGCAGCCGATCGTCGATGCCGGCCAGATCGTCGCTTCCGTCGGCCAGCGGGTTCTCGGCCGCACGGCGCTCGACGACATCACGCATCCGGTGACGGGTGAGGTTCTGGTCAAGGCCGGAACGCTGATGGACGAACGCGACGTCGAGCAGATCGAAAAGGCCGGCGTCCAGTCGGTCCGCATCCGCTCGGCGCTGACTTGCGACGTCAGGGTCGGTGTCTGCGCGGTCTGCTACGGACGCGATCTGGCCCGCGGCACCCCGGTCAACCAGGGCGAGGCTGTCGGCGTCATCGCGGCGCAGTCGATCGGCGAGCCGGGCACCCAGCTCACCATGCGTACCTTCCACATGGGCGGTACGGCGCAGGTGGTGGACTCGTCGTTCCTTGAAGCCTCGTATGAGGGCAAGGTCGAGATCCGCAACCGCAACGTGGTGCGCAACTCCGACGGCCAGCAGATGGTCATGGGCCGCAACATGGCGGTGCTGATCCTCGACGAGGCCGGCAAGGAGCGCGCCACGCACCGCCTCACCTATGGTTCGCGCATCTTCGTGGACGATGGCGACAAGGTGAAGCGGGGCCAGCGCATCGCCGAGTGGGATCCCTATACCCGCCCGGTCCTCACCGAGATCGAGGGCAAGGTGGCGTTCGAAGATCTGGTGGACGGCATTTCCGTCCAGGAAACGGCCGACGAATCGACCGGCATCACCAAGCGCGAGGTCATCGACTGGCGTTCGACGCCACGCGGCAACGACCTCAAGCCGGCGATCGTCGTCCAGGACGCCAAGGGCAAGGTCGGCAAACTGTCGAAGGGTGGCGACGCTCGCTTCCTGCTCTCGGTCGAGGCCATTCTTTCGGTCGAGCCGGGTGCACAGGTTCGCCCCGGCGACGTGCTGGCGCGTATCCCGATGGAAAGCGCCAAGACCAAGGACATCACCGGTGGTCTGCCGCGTGTTGCCGAGCTGTTCGAGGCACGCCGTCCGAAGGATCACGCCATCATCGCCGAGATCGATGGCACGATCCGCTTCGGCCGCGACTACAAGAACAAGCGTCGCATCATCATCGAGCCACATGACTCGACGCTTGAGCCGGTCGAATACCTGATCCCGAAGGGCAAGCCGTTCCATCTCCAGGACGGCGACGTCATCGAGAAGGGCGACTACATCCTCGACGGCAATCCGGCGCCACACGACATCCTGGCGATCAAGGGCGTGGAGGCACTTGCGTCCTACCTCGTCAACGAGATCCAGGAGGTCTACCGTCTGCAGGGTGTGTCGATCAACGACAAGCACATCGAGGTGATCGTTCGCCAGATGCTGCAGAAGGTCGAGATCACTGCGCAGGGCGACTCGACCTACATTCCGGGCGACCACGTCGACGTGATCGAGCTGGAAGAGGTCAACGAGCGCCTGGTCGAAGACGGCAAGAAGCCGGCCGAAGGCCAGCCGGTGCTGTTGGGCATCACCAAGGCCTCGCTGCAGACGCCGTCCTTCATCTCGGCCGCCTCCTTCCAGGAGACGACCCGGGTGCTGACCGAAGCGGCGGTTGCCGGCAAGACCGACATGCTGCAGGGGCTGAAGGAAAACGTCATCGTCGGCCGTCTGATCCCGGCCGGCACCGGCGGCACGATGAGCCAGATCCGGCGCATCGCCACCTCGCGCGACGAGCTGATCATCGACGAGCGCCGCAAGGCGTCGGGCGTCGAGGTCGCCGATCCGATGCTGACCGACATGGCTTCCGCCGCGCAGTAACCGCGGCGGGTAAAGATCTCAGGCAACAAAGCCGTCGGGGCAACCCGGCGGCTTTTTTGCGTGTTGAGTTTGGCGACGGACTGGGAGGAGGCGTCGTCGAGTGTTGCGACTTATTTCGATCGTCCGGCGCTGCCCCTCATTGCCCTGCCGGGCATTTCTCCCCGTATAGTGACGGGGAGAAAGGGCTTGGCCGCAACCTTGGCACCCTTTCTGCAACGCCTGTGATTGGCGAAATCCCATGCGAAGGCGTCCTTCTCCCCGTTCACGGGGAGAAGATGGCGGCAGCCAGATGAGGGGCGGCGCGACGTTTGCAAGATGGTCAGGACCGGAGCGAAGACCACTCCTTGCAGCTCCACGGCTTAATCGAAAAACGCTTCCACCACATTCCGCTTGCCGAGCATGAAGGCGTCGGCGACATGCTGGAGCGGGGCAAGATCGACGTCGGAGACGCCGGCGCGCACGATCTCGGCGAAGCGCTTGTAGAGCATCGGATATTCGGCTTCCGGCTCGTCGTGAACGACGCGGCCGTCGACCGCGAGTTTTGCGCCGCCGCCCGAAAGCACCATCGCGCCCTTGTCCGTCTCGGCCAGGATGTCCCAGCTTTGCGGGCCGGTCTGGCGCCAGTCGAGTTCCATCGCCACCGGCAAGCCGTTCGAGGTGCGGAAGGCGATATGCGCGGCGATCGGGGCGGCGCGGTTTTCGGGGAAATCGAGGATCGCCGAGCTGATGAACATCGCCGGCAATATGTGGGTCGCGATCGACAGCGCGTTGATGCCGGGATCGAAGACGCCGAAGCCGCCTGGAGCCCAGATCCAGTCCTGGTTCGGGTGCCAGCGGCGCACGTCCTCCTTCCAGTTGATGGCGGCCGACCTGATCTGGGTCGAGCCTAAAAATGCGCGAGCCGCTTCAACCGCCGGCGCATAGCGCGAATGCCAGCTGGCAAACAGCGAGACGCCGTTTGCCGCCGCCAGCGCTTTCAAATCCTCGACCTCGCTGACCGTGGCGCCGGGTGGCTTTTCCAGAAAAACATGCTTTTTCGCCGCCAGCGCTGTCCGCGCGGCGTCGTAGCGGAACTGCGGCGGCATGCAGAGCGATACGGCCTCGAGCTCCGGCACGGCGTCGAGCATCGCCTCGATATCAGGAAAATTCGCGATGCCGTCCACCTTGCCGTGCCGGCTGGCGGCGGCGGTGAGCAGGTAGTCGCGGTCCTTGGCCAGGGCCGGCAGGTGCTGGTCACGAACAATCTTTCCCACGCCGACGATGCCGAGCTTGATGGGACCGCTATTCAGGGACATGGGAACTCCGCAGATTGATATTGCGCTTGGTTCTTAGCAGAGAACCGATGCCGGGCAAGCAGTGCCAGACCGCGACGGCCCCAAACCGCGACGGCCAGGGACATGGCTGGTCAGAGCGGCACGTCGAAGGTGACGATCGACACTTCGCCTTCGAGCGCGCCCTGATAGGCCGAAAGGTGCGGCTCTTCGTCGGGCACGCCGTCCAGGTCGCCGATCTGGTCGAGCTCCGCCTCGGCGTAGCCTTCGGCCGCCAGTGATTCGAGCGCCCGGCGCACCGCCGAATCGTCGTCGGGCGCGACCAGCATGAGGTGGACGCCTTCCGGCTTGCCGCCCTTTCTTTTCCACGCCCGGCCGGTGATGATGGTGACCGGGCGCTCATCATTGTCGTTCACGGGCCGATTCCTCCGGGCGAGGGGATTTGCGCTGTTCATGTCGCTTTTTCGCATGAAGCGTGGCTATGCAACAGCCGAAGGCCGGTCACTTTCTTCCTTCCCCTTGCAAAATGGCGAAACAAAATTACATGCGCTTTTCGCATGGCTGCCAAGCCTCGGTTTCGGCGTAATATTTGGCGCTCCGGGGTTGACGGGCAACGGGCTTGCGAGTAGAAGCCGCCCAGTCAGAACCGATGTGAGGCTCTCCCTTCCGAAGCGACACGCTTTGGAGTTTGCCTCAAACAGGGTTCGTTTTACGAGCGAAAAGACATTTCCGGCGTGCATGAAGCGGTTTCCGCTTCCTCTGCCATTTGTTCGGGCAAGACCGCGAGGCGCGGTTTGTGGCCCGACTTTGCGTATGGAAATGACGCTTTGAGCGGCCCTGACCGGGCGAGACACGGAATTGAGAGACAAGAGGGTTTAATGCCTACCGTCAACCAGCTGATCCGCAAGCCGCGCATTGCGCCGGTGAAGCGCAACAAGGTCCCGGCCATGCAGCAGAACCCGCAGAAGCGGGGCGTCTGCACGCGCGTCTACACAACGACGCCGAAGAAGCCGAACTCGGCGCTGCGCAAGGTGGCCAAGATCCGCCTGACCAATGGTTTTGAAGTGATCGGCTACATCCCCGGCGAAGGCCACAACCTTCAGGAGCACTCGGTGGTGATGATCCGCGGCGGCCGCGTCAAGGATCTTCCGGGCGTCCGCTACCATATCATCCGCGGCGTGCTCGACACGCAGGGTGTGAAGAACCGCAAGCAGCGCCGTTCGAAATACGGCGCCAAGCGCCCGAAGTGACCGAAGCGTAGCCAAGGTCATCCCGGACGGCGCCAGGCGACGATCCGGGATCCAGGCCACCACGCAGAATTGAGGCAGAGAAAAAATGTCCCGTCGTCACAGTGCAGAAAAGCGTGAGATCAACCCGGACCCGAAGTTCGGCGATCTGATCGTCACCAAGTTCATGAACGCCGTCATGTATGACGGCAAGAAGTCGGTTGCCGAGACCATCGTCTACGGCGCGCTCGACCAGGTCCAGTCCAAGACCAAGCAGGAGCCGGTCACCGTCTTCCATCAGGCGCTCGACAATGTCGCGCCGCATGTGGAAGTGCGTTCGCGCCGCGTCGGCGGCGCCACCTACCAGGTTCCGGTCGACGTGCGCCCCGAGCGCCGTCAGGCGCTGGCCATCCGCTGGCTGATCGCCGCCGCCCGCAACCGCAACGAGACCACGATGGTCGACCGCCTCTCCGGCGAGCTGATGGACGCGGCCAACAACCGCGGCACCGCCGTCAAGAAGCGTGAAGACACCCACAAGATGGCGGAAGCCAACCGCGCCTTCGCGCATTACCGCTGGTAAAGCGCGAACGAGACTGAAGAGGCACCTCCCATGGCCCGCGAATATAAAATCGAAGACTACCGCAATTTCGGTATCATGGCGCATATCGACGCCGGCAAGACGACGACCACCGAGCGCGTCCTCTACTACACGGGCAAGTCGCACAAGATCGGCGAAGTCCATGACGGCGCTGCCACCATGGACTGGATGGAGCAGGAGCAGGAACGCGGCATCACCATCACGTCTGCCGCGACCACGACCTTCTGGAAGGCTCGTGACGGCAAGATGCACCGCTTCAACATCATCGACACTCCCGGCCACGTCGACTTCACCATCGAGGTCGAGCGTTCGCTGCGCGTGCTCGACGGCGCCATTGCGCTGCTCGACGCCAACGCCGGTGTCGAGCCGCAGACGGAGACCGTCTGGCGCCAGGCCGACAAGTACCGCGTGCCGCGCATGATCTTCTGCAACAAGATGGACAAGATCGGCGCGGATTTTTATCGCTCGGTCGAAATGATCGGTTCGCGCCTCGGTGCGCAGGCCGTCGTCATGCAGCTGCCGATCGGTGCCGAGACCGAGTTCAAGGGTGTCGTCGATCTCGTCGAGATGAACGCGCTGGTCTGGCGCGACGAGACGCTGGGCGCCGCCTGGGACGTTGTCGAGATACCGGACGACCTCAAGGCTCGTGCGGAAGAATATCGCGAGAAGATGATCGAGGCCGCCGTCGAAATGGACGAGACGGCGCTCGAGAATTACCTCGAAGGCAAGATGCCCAGCAATGACGAGATCCGCGCTCTGATCCGCAAGGGCACCATCGCGGTGAAGTTCTACCCGATGTTCTGCGGCTCGGCCTTCAAGAACAAGGGCGTGCAGCCGCTGCTCGACGCAGTCGTCGAATATCTGCCGTCGCCGGCCGACGTTCCGGCCATCAAGGGCGTCGACGCCAAGACCGACGCCGAGATCGAGCGTCACGCCGACGACAGCGAGCCGCTGTCGATGCTCGCCTTCAAGATCATGAACGACCCGTTCGTCGGCTCGCTCACCTTTGCCCGCATCTATTCGGGCAAGCTCACCAAGGGCATCTCGGTCGACAATACGGTGAAGGCCAAGAAGGAGCGCATCGGCCGCATGCTGCAGATGCATGCGAATTCGCGCGCTGACGTCGAAGAGGCTTTCGCCGGCGACATCGTCGCCTTGGCCGGCCTCAAGGACACGACGACTGGCGACACGCTCTGCGATCCGCTGCATCCGGTCATCCTCGAGCGCATGGAATTCCCCGATCCGGTCATCCAGATCGCCATCGAGCCGAAGACCAAAAACGACCAGGAGAAGATGGGCCTTGCGCTGCATCGCCTGGCCGCCGAGGATCCGTCCTTCCGCGTCAAGACCGACGAGGAAAGCGGCCAGACCATCATCTCCGGTATGGGCGAACTTCACCTCGACATCATCGTCGACCGCATGCGTCGTGAGTTCAAGGTCGAGGCCAATGTCGGCGCGCCGCAGGTGGCCTATCGCGAGACGATCACCCGCAGGCACGAGCAGGACTACACCCACAAGAAGCAGACCGGCGGCACCGGCCAGTTCGCCCGTGTCAAGATCCTCTTCGAGCCAAATCCGGAAAGCAGCGAATTCCTGTTCGAATCCAAGATCGTCGGCGGCGCTGTGCCGAAGGAATACATCCCCGGTGTCGAAAAGGGCATCAACAGCGTCATGACCTCTGGCCCGTTCGCCGGCTTCCCGATGATCGGCGTCAAGGCGACGCTGATCGACGGCGCCTACCATGATGTCGACTCCTCGGTGCTCGCCTTCGAAATCGCCGGCCGTGCCTGCTTCCGTGAAGCGGCGCCCAAGCTTGGCGTGCAGTTGCTCGAGCCGATCATGAAGGTCGAAGTGGTGACGCCGGAAGATTATGTCGGCAGCGTCATCGGTGATCTGAACGGCCGTCGCGGCCAGATTCAGGGCCAGGAATCGCGCGGCGTGGCGGTGGTTGTCAACGCCATGGTGCCGCTCGCCAACATGTTCAAATACGTCGACAATTTGCGCTCGATGAGCCAGGGCCGCGCGGCCTACACGATGCAGTTCGATCACTACGAGCCGGTCCCCACCGCGGTCGCCCAGGAAGTCCAGAAGAAATACGCGTAACCCCGACGGGTTGCAGCGCTAACTTAATTCAAAGCCCGCACGGGCGAGCAGGAATGGAGAGATCACATGGCAAAAGGTAAATTCGAGCGTACAAAGCCTCATGTGAACATCGGCACGATTGGCCATGTCGATCATGGCAAGACGTCGCTGACGGCGGCGATCACCAAGTATTTTGGCGAATACAAGCGCTACGACCAGATCGATGCTGCGCCCGAGGAGAAGGCGCGCGGCATCACCATCTCGACGGCGCATGTCGAATACGAGACGGCCAACCGCCACTACGCCCATGTCGACTGCCCCGGCCACGCCGACTATGTCAAGAACATGATCACCGGTGCTGCGCAGATGGACGGCGCGATCCTGGTGGTGTCGGCCGCCGACGGCCCGATGCCGCAGACCCGCGAGCACATCCTGCTGGCCCGCCAGGTCGGCGTGCCGTCGATCGTGGTGTTTTTGAACAAGGTCGACCAGGTCGACGACGCCGAGCTGCTCGAGCTGGTCGAGCTCGAGGTGCGCGAGCTGTTGACCAAGAATGAGTTCCCCGGCGACGACATTCCGATCGTCAAGGGTTCGGCACTTGCGGCTTTGGAAGATTCCGACAAGAAGATCGGCGAGGATTCGATCCGCGAATTGATGGCTGCGGTCGACGACTACATCCCGACGCCGGTTCGTCCGCTCGACAAGCCGTTCCTGATGCCGATCGAGGACGTGTTCTCGATCTCGGGCCGCGGCACGGTGGTGACCGGCCGCGTCGAGCGCGGCGTGGTCAAGGTCGGCGAGGAGTTGGAGATCGTCGGCATCCGTCCGACCACCAAGACGACCTGCACCGGCGTCGAGATGTTCCGCAAGCTGCTCGACCAGGGCCAGGCCGGCGACAACATCGGCGCGCTGCTGCGCGGTGTCGACCGCGAAGGTGTCGAGCGCGGCCAGGTTCTGGCCAAGCCGGGCACGGTCAAGCCGCACAAGAAGTTCGTCGCCGAAGCCTACATCCTGACCAAGGACGAGGGCGGCCGTCATACGCCGTTCTTCACCAACTACCGGCCGCAGTTCTACTTCCGCACCACCGACGTGACCGGCATCGTGTCGCTGCCGGAAGGCACCGAGATGGTGATGCCGGGCGACAACATCACCGTCGATGTCGAGCTGATCGTGCCGATCGCCATGGAAGAGAAGCTGCGCTTCGCCATCCGTGAAGGCGGCCGCACCGTCGGTGCCGGCATCGTCGTCACCATCAAAGAGTAATTTGGACTTAAACCGATCTGTCGCGGGCGCTGCCCGCGCCGCGCCAGAACAAGGAAGTGACGCATGAACGGACAGAATATCCGCATCCGCCTGAAGGCGTTTGATCACCGGGTGCTTGACGCCTCGACGCGGGAAATCGTGTCGACGGCCAAGCGCACCGGCGCCAACGTCCGCGGCCCCATTCCGCTGCCGACGCGGATCGAAAAGTTCACGGTCAACCGGTCGCCTCACGTCGACAAGAAGAGCCGCGAGCAGTTCGAGATGCGCACGCACAAGCGTCTGCTCGACATCGTCGATCCGACCCCGCAGACGGTCGACGCTCTGATGAAGCTCGATCTTGCCGCCGGTGTCGACGTCGAGATCAAGCTCTAAGGAACCAGGGCGGCGGGGCGACCCGGAACTCTGAAGGAACAAGAGGCGTGGAGGGGCGACAAGCCCCGACAGGGAACTCTGAAGGAACAAGAGGCGTGGAGGGGCGACAGCCCCGACAGGGAACTCTAAAGGAATGAACCGATGCGTTCAGGTGTGATTGCAAAGAAGGTGGGAATGACCCGCATCTACAACGATGCCGGGGAACATGTTCCCGTCACCGTTCTCCAGATGGAGAACTGCCAGGTCGTGGCGCAGCGCACGCAGGAGAAGAACGGCTATACCGCCGTCCAGCTCGGCGTTGGCCTGGCCAAGGTGAAGAACACGTCGAAGGCGATGCGCGGCCATTTCGCGACCGCTTCCGTCGAGCCGAAGGCCAAGGTTGCCGAGTTCCGCGTCTCCGCCGACAACATGATCGATGTCGGCGCCGAGATCACCGTCGATCATTTCGTCGTCGGCCAGAAGGTCGATGTGACGGGAACCACGATCGGCAAGGGCTTTCAGGGCGTCATCAAGCGTCACCACATGGGCGGTGGCCGCGCGACCCACGGCAACTCGGTCTCGCACCGTACGCACGGCTCGACCGGCCAGCGCCAGGACCCGGGCAAGGTGTTCAAGGGCAAGCATATGGCCGGCCACATGGGTGACACCCGCGTCACCACGCAGAATGTCGAGGTCGTCTCGACCGATGCCGATCGCGGTCTGATCCTGATCCGCGGGGCGGTTCCCGGTTCGAAGGGCGCCTGGATCCTGGTCCGTGACGCGGCCAAGGTTGCGCTGCCGGCCAATGCGCCGAAGCCCGCCGCAATCCGCGCCATTGCAACCAATGGTGGCGCCAAGAACGATGCCCCGGCCACAGCAGATGCCCCGGCCACAGAGGGAGCGGAATAATGGACATCAAGATCACAACGCTTGGCGGCAAGGACGCCGGCAAGGTGAAACTCTCCGAGGAGATTTTCGGCCTTGATCCGCGCGAGGACATCCTGCAGCGCGTCGTGCGCTGGCAGCTTGCCAAGAAGCAGCAGGGCACGCACAAGACCAAGGGTCGCGCCGAGATCGCCCGCACCGGCGCCAAGATGTACAAGCAGAAGGGTACGGGCCGCGCCCGTCACCATTCGGCACGCGCTCCGCAGTTCCGCGGCGGCGGCAAGGCCCACGGCCCGGTCGTCCGCAGCCACGAGCACGATTTGCCGAAGAAGGTGCGTGCGCTGGGCCTCAAGCATGCTCTCTCGGCCAAGGCCAAGAGCGCCTCGCTCATCATCATTGATGAGCTGATGCTGACCGAGGCCAAGACCAAGGCGCTGATCGCGAATTTCGCGACGCTGGGCCTGTCCAACGCCCTGCTGATCGGCGGCGCCGAGCTCGACAAGAATTTCAAGCTGGCGGCGACGAACATCCCGAACATCGACGTGCTGCCGATCCAGGGCATCAACGTCTACGACATTCTGCGCCGCGGCACGCTGGTCCTTTCGAAGGCCGCCGTCGAGGCTCTCGAGGAGCGCTTCAAATGACCGACCTTCGTCACTACGACGTGATCGTCTCGCCGGCGATCACCGAAAAGTCGACCATGGCTTCCGAGCAGAACCAGGTCGTCTTCAACGTCGCCAAGAAGGCGTCGAAGCCGGAAATCAAGGCTGCCGTCGAAGCGTTGTTCGGCGTCAAGGTGATGGCCGTGAACACGCTTGTCCGCAAGGGCAAGATCAAGCGCTTCCGCGGCACGATCGGCCGCCAGAGCGACGTCAAGAAGGCGATCGTGACGCTGGCCGACGGCCAGTCGATCGACGTCGCGACGGGTCTCTGAGCAAGACCGCGAGGACAACAGACATGGCACTGAAAAAATTCAACCCGATAACGCCGAGCACCCGCCAGCTGGTCATCGTCGACCGCTCGGGCCTCTACAAGGGCAAGCCCGTCAAGGGCCTGACCCAGGGCCTGACCAAATCGGGCGGCCGCAACAATTACGGCCGCATCACGGCCCGCTTCATCGGCGGCGGTCACAAGCGTACGTACCGCATCATCGACTTCAAGCGCCGCAAGTTCGACATTGTCGGCACAGTCGAGCGTATCGAATACGATCCGAACCGCAGCGCCTTCATCGCGCTGATCAAGTATGACGATGGCGAGCTGTCCTACATCATCGCTCCGCAGCGCCTTGCTGCCGGCGACAAGATCGTGGCCGGCGAAGCAGTCGACGTGAAGCCGGGCAATGCGATGCCGCTGGCCTCGATGCCGGTCGGCACGATCGTTCACAACATCGAGCTGAAGCCGGGCAAGGGCGCCCAGGTTGCCCGTTCGGCTGGCGGTTATGCCCAGCTCGTCGGCCGCGACCAGGGCATGGCGATCCTGCGCCTGAACTCCGGCGAGCAGCGTGTCGTCCACGGCTCGTGCATGGCCACCGTCGGCGCCGTGTCCAACCCGGACCACGGCAACATCAATGACGGCAAGGCAGGCCGCACGGTGTGGCGGGGAAAACGTCCGCACAACCGCGGCGTGACCATGAACCCGGTCGACCATCCGCACGGCGGCGGCGAAGGCCGCACCTCTGGTGGCCGCCATCCGGTTTCGCCTTGGGGCAAGCCGACCAAGGGCAAGAAGACGCGGTCCAATAAGGCGACCGACAAGTTCATCCTGCGCTCGCGCCATCAGCGCAAGAGCTAAGAAGAGGTAACGCCAAGTGACTCGTTCGATTTGGAAAGGCCCCTTCATCGACGGCTACCTTCTCAAGAAGGTGGACAAGGTTCGTGAAGGTGGTCGCAATGAGGTGATCAAGATGTGGAGCCGTCGCTCCACCATCCTGCCGCAGTTCGTCGGCTTCACCTTCGGTGTCTACAACGGCCAGAAGCACGTTCCCGTTTCGGTGAACGAGGACATGGTCGGCCACAAGTTCGGTGAATTCGCTCCGACCCGGACCTATTACGGTCACGGCGCGGATAAGAAGGCGAAGAGGAAATAATCATGGGCAAGGCCAAAGCTCCGCGCAGGCTTGCTGACAACGAAGCGCGCGCCGTGTTGCGCACGATCCGTATCAGCCCGCAGAAGCTGAACCTGGTTGCCGCGCTGATCCGCGGCAAGAAGGTCGCGACAGCGCTTTCCGATCTCGAATTCTCGGCCAAGCGGATTTCCGGCACGGTCAAGAAGACGCTGGAATCGGCGATCGCCAACGCGGAAAACAACCACGACCTCGACGTCGATGCGCTGATCGTGGCGGAAGCCTATGTCGGCAAGTCGATTGTCATGAAGCGGTTCCATGCCCGTGGCCGTGGCCGCGCCAGCCGTATCGAGAAGCCGTTCTCGCACCTCACGATCGTCGTTCGTGAAGTCGAAGAAAAAGTGGAGGCCGCATAATGGGCCAGAAAATCAATCCGATCGGTCTGCGTCTCGGCATCAACCGGACCTGGGATTCGCGCTGGTTCGCCAACACCGGCGAGTACGGCAAGCTGCTGCACGAGGACATCAAGATCCGCAAGTATCTTGAGAAGGAACTCAAGCAGGCTGCGATTTCGAAGGTCGTGATCGAGCGTCCGCACAAGAAGTGCCGCGTCACCATCCATGCGGCGCGTCCGGGCCTGATTATCGGCAAGAAGGGCGCCGACATCGAGAAGCTTCGCAAGAAGCTGATGGAGATGACGAAGTCCGAGACGCATTTGAACATCGTCGAAGTGCGTAAGCCGGAGATCGACGCGACGCTGGTCGCCCAGTCTATCGCCCAGCAGCTCGAGCGCCGCATCGCGTTCCGCCGCGCCATGAAGCGCGCCGTGCAGTCTGCGATGCGCCTCGGTGCCGAAGGCATCCGCATCAACTGCGCCGGCCGTCTCGGCGGCGCCGAGATCGCGCGCATGGAATGGTATCGCGAAGGTCGCGTGCCGCTGCATACGCTGCGCGCCGACGTCGACTACGGCACGGCCGAAGCACACACCGCCTACGGCATCTGCGGTGTCAAGGTCTGGGTGTTCAAGGGCGAAATCCTCGAGCACGACCCGATGGCTTCGGAGCGCCGCGCCACCGAGGGCGATCATGCGCATGGCGGTGGTGGTGAGCGCGAACGCGGTCGCCGTCGCGAAAACGCCTGAGACAGTTGAGAATTTGGAGTTAGAACGATGCTGCAGCCAAAGCGCACAAAGTTCCGCAAGCAGTTCAAGGGTCGTATCCATGGTGCCGCCAAGGGTGGCACCAATCTGGATTTCGGCGGTTTCGGGCTGAAGGCGCTTGAGCCGAACCGCGTCACCGCGCGTGAGATCGAGGCGGCCCGCCGCGCGATCACCCGCGAGATGAAGCGCGCCGGCCGCGTCTGGATCCGTATCTTCCCGGACGTGCCGGTGACGTCGAAGCCGACCGAAGTCCGCATGGGCAAGGGCAAGGGCGCGGTCGATTACTGGGCGGCGCGCGTCAAGCCTGGCCGCATCATGTTCGAGATCGACGGCGTCAATGAGGAAACCGCCCGTGAGGCGCTGCGTCTCGGCGCGGCCAAGCTCTCGGTCAGGACGCGCTTCGTACAGCGCATCGCAGAATAAGGACGGGCTGATCATGAAAGCCGAAGACATCCGGACCAAGACCCAGGACCAGCTGACCGACGAATTGGCCAGCCTGAAGAAGGAGCAGTTCAACCTGCGCTTCCAGAAGGCCACCGGCCAGCTCGAGAAGACCGCGCGCGTGAGGCAGGTCCGCAAGGACATTGCGCGTATCAAGACCATCGCTGCGGAAAAGTCCGCGGCTAAGAAGGCTTAAGGACGAAAACCATGCCAAAGCGCATTCTGCAGGGCACCGTCGTCAGCGACAAAAACGAGAAGACGGTTGTCGTCAAAGTCGAACGGCGCTTCACGCATCCCGTGATGAAGAAGACCGTGCGCATGACCAAGAAGTACAAGGCGCACGACGAGAACAACGCCCACAAGGTCGGCGATCAGGTGTTCATCCAGGAATCGAAGCCGATTTCCAAGGACAAGCGCTGGACCGTCGTGTCTTCGGACCAGGCGTAAACAACGAATTTTGGACAGACCGGGGAGGGGCTTTGAGCCCGTCCCGTTAGAAGAGAAGAAGGCGGCCAGTCATGATTCAGATGCAAACAAACCTCGACGTCGCGGATAATTCCGGCGCCCGTCGTGTCATGTGCATCAAGGTGCTGGGCGGCTCGAAGCGGAAATACGCTTCCGTGGGCGACATCATCGTGGTGTCGATCAAGGAAGCCATCCCGCGCGGCCGCGTCAAGAAGGGCGATGTGATGAAGGCGGTCGTGGTTCGCACGGCCAAGGACATCCGCCGCCCGGACGGCAGCGTGATCCGTTTCGACAAGAACGCGGCCGTTCTCGTCGACAACAAGAAAGAGCCGATCGGCACGCGTATCTTCGGACCGGTTCCGCGCGAACTCCGCGCCAAGAACCACATGAAGATCATCTCGCTCGCGCCTGAAGTGCTGTAAGGAGCCGGACCAATGCAGAAGATTAGAAAAGGCGACAAGGTCGTCGTGCTGGCCGGCAAGGACAAGGGCCGTTCGGGCGAAGTCCTCTCGGTACAGCCGAAGGAAGACACCGCGCTGGTGCGCGGCGTCAACATGATCCGTCGTCACCAGAAGCAGTCCCAGTCCCAAGAGGGCGGGATCATCACCAAGGAAGCGCCGATCCAGCTGTCGAACATCGCGCTGGCCGACCCCAAGGATGGCAAGCCGACCCGCGTCGGTTTCATCTTCCAGAAGGACGGCAAGAAGGTGCGCGTCGCCAAGCGCTCGGGAGAAGTCATCAATGGCTAAGGCTCAAACCAAGCAGGCGACTGCCCAGAACACGCCGCGCCTCAAGCAGGTCTACAACGAGACCATCCGCAAGGCGCTGCAGGAGCAGTTCGGCTACGAGAACGAGATGCAGGTTCCGCGCATCGACAAGATCGTGCTGAACATGGGCGTCGGCGAGGCGACCGGCGATTCGAAGAAGCCTTCGATCGCGGCCGAAGATCTTGCGCTGATCGCCGGCCAGAAGGCCGTCGTCACCCATGCGCGCAACTCGATCGCCGGCTTCAAGGTCCGCGAAAAGATGCCGATCGGCGCCAAGGTCACGCTGCGCAAGGAACGCATGTACGAGTTCCTCGACCGCCTCGTGAACATCGCGCTGCCGCGCGTCCGCGACTTCCGCGGGCTCAATCCGAAGAGCTTCGATGGCCGTGGCAACTATGCCATGGGCATCAAGGAACACATCGTGTTCCCGGAGATCAACTACGACAAGGTTGATCAGATCTGGGGCATGGACGTCATCGTTTGTACGACTGCGAAGACGGACGACGAAGCCAGGGCATTGCTCAAGGCCTTCAACTTCCCCTTCCGCCAGTAACGGCAGCGAGAAAAGGAAAAATCTGAAATGGCAAAGACCAGCTCAGTCGAGAAGAACAACAGGCGCCGCAAGCTTGTGGACCAGTACGCTGCCAAGCGTAAGGTCCTCAAGGCGATCATCATGGATCAGTCCAAGCCGATGGAAGAGCGCTTCCGCGCTCAGCTGAAGCTTGCGGCACTGCCGCGCAACTCGGCCAAGACCCGCATCCGCAACCGCTGCGAAGTCACCGGACGTCCGCGTGCCTACTATCGCAAGCTCAAAGTATCGCGCATCGCGCTTCGTGATCTCGGCAACAACGGCCAGATCCCGGGCCTGGTCAAGTCGAGCTGGTAAGGAGGACATAACATGTCATTGAGCGATCCTCTCGGCGATATGCTGACCCGCATCCGCAACGCCTACGGCCGCAAGAAGTCGAGCGTTTCGACGCCGGCCTCGCGCCTGCGTACCCGCGTCCTCGACGTGCTGAAGGCGGAAGGCTATATCCGCGACTACAGCCAGACCGACTTCGACAACGGCAAGTCCGAAATCGAGATCGAGCTGAAGTACTTCGACGGTGCGCCGGTGGTGCGCGAAATCGCCCGCGTCTCGAAGCCGGGCCGTCGCGTTTACGTTTCGGCGAAGTCGATCCCGCACGTCGCCAACGGCCTCGGCATCGCCATCCTTTCGACACCGAAGGGCGTGATGGCCGACCACGAAGCGCGTGAACAGAATGTCGGCGGGGAAATCCTCTGCCAGATCTTCTGATCTGCAGCGCGATCCCGGAACGTGGAATCCGGTTTTCGGGCACATGTTCGAAAACAGAGACCTGAAACAAGAGAAGTGACGAGGACAACAAAATGTCTCGTATTGGAAAGAAACCCGTTTCGCTGCCGCAGGGCGTGACCGCGACCGTAGACGGCCAGACCGTCACGGCGAAGGGCCCCAAGGGTGAGCTGAAGTTCGTGGTCAACGACGAAGTGCTGGTCAAGATGGAAGGCAGCGAGATCGCTGTCCAGCCACGCGACCAGACCAAGACCGCCCGTTCCAAATGGGGCATGTCGCGCACGCAGATCGTCAACATCCTGCAGGGCGTCAAGGACGGTTTCGAAAAGAAGCTCGAGATCACCGGCGTCGGCTATCGCGCCGCCATGCAGGGCAAGAACCTGCAACTGGCGCTCGGCTTCAGCCATGACGTCGTCTACGAAACGCCGCAGGACATCACGATCACCGTTCCGAAGCCGACGGAAATCACCGTGACCGGCATCGACAAGCAGAAGGTCGGCCAGGTTGCTGCCGAGATCCGCGAATATCGTGGTCCTGAGCCGTACAAGGGCAAGGGCGTTCGTTACGCTGGCGAGAAGATCGTCCGCAAGGAAGGCAAGAAGAAGTAATTTCGTCGATGTGAATGGTGAATGGTAAAATGGCAGTAGGATAGAGCAGGGGCCGGGTGGCACCTGGTTTCTTCCATTCACCATTTTTCCATTCACCATTCACTGCAAATCAACGCCGCGGGGAGCGGTCGCGGGAGGTTTGTCCTACCGCACAGGGTTGCCCCCGTTTTTTGAAGGCAAGGAACTGATATCATGGGCTCGAAAGACTCCACCCAACGCCGCGCTCAGCGCGTCCGCCGCCAGATCAAGAAGGTCGCCGGCGAGCGTCCGCGCCTGTCGGTCCACCGCACGTCGAAGAACATCTACGTCCAGGTCATCGACGACGCCAAGGGCCACACCATCGCTGCCGCCTCGACGCTCGAGAAGGACCTCAAGGGTTCGCTCAAGACCGGTGCCGACACTGCCGCCGCTGTGGCAATCGGCAAGCTGATTGCCGAGCGCGCTTCGAAGGCCGGCGTCAAGGAAGTCGTCTTCGACCGTGGACCGTACATCTATCACGGCCGCGTCAAGGCGCTGGCCGAGGCCGCCCGTGAAGGCGGCTTGAGCTTCTAAAGCATGATCCCGAACCGGAGGTCAGCGCAGCAAAAAGTTGCAGACTTTTCGGATAAGATCATGCGAAGGAAAAAATGAGTTTCGCCCCCGGCAACCCAGAGAGGGAACCGGATATCATCATCAACCGTGCTTCCGGAAAAAAACAAGGAACAGGATATGGCACAGGAACGTAGGGATGGCGGCCGCGGCCGTGATCGCGAAGAGCGCGACGACGGCATGGTGGACAAGCTCGTCCACATCAACCGCGTCGCCAAGGTCGTCAAGGGCGGCCGGCGCTTCGGCTTTGCAGCACTCGTCGTCGTCGGCGACCAGAAGGGCCGCGTCGGCTTCGGCCACGGCAAGGCACGTGAAGTGCCAGAGGCGATCCGCAAGGCGACCGAATCGGCCAAGCGCGACATGATCTTCGTGCCGCTTCGCTCGGGCCGTACGCTGCATCACGACGTCGAAGGACGCTGGGGCGCCGGACGCGTTCTGCTGCGCGCTGCCAAGCAGGGTACCGGCATCATCGCCGGCGGCCCGATGCGCGCCGTCTTCGAGACGCTCGGCATGCATGACGTGGTCGCCAAGTCGATGGGTTCGTCGAACCCCTACAACATGGTTCGCGCCACCTTCGACGCGCTGAAGAGCCAGATGCATCCCAAGGATGTGGCTGCCGCGCGCGGCATCAAGTATTCGACCCTTCAGGCCCGCCGCGGCACCGCCGTTGCGGCCGAAGAATAGTCGACGCTGACCAGGGATATTGACCATGGCCAAGAAAGCAACCAAGACCATCACCGTCGAGCAGATCGGTTCGCCGATCCGCCGGCCGAAGGAGCAGCGCGCGACGCTGGTCGGCCTCGGCCTCAACAAGATGCACAAGCAGCGCACGCTGGAGGACACCCCCTCCGTGCGCGGCATGATCGCTGCCGTCCAGCATCTCGTCCGCGTCGTGGACGAGGGCTGAACCAGAGCGCAGGAGAACTCAGATGAAACTCAACGATCTGCGTGACAAGGACGGCGCGACGCATTCCAGGAAGCGTCTCGGCCGCGGCATCGGTTCCGGCTCGGGCAAGACCGCCGGTCGCGGCGTCAAGGGCCAGAAGGCGCGCTCCGGCGTCGCCGTCAACGGCTTCGAGGGTGGCCAGATGCCGCTCTACCGGCGCTTGCCGAAGCGTGGCTTCAACAACATCTTCGCCAAGAGCTTCACCGTCGTGTCGCTGGCCCGCATCCAGGCCGCGCTCGACGCCAAGAAGCTCGACGCCAAGACGATCGTGACCGCCGAAGCGCTGGTCGCGGCCGGCGTCATCCGCCGCGTCAAGGACGGCGTGCGCATCCTCTCCGATGGCGAGATCAAGTCGAAGCTTGCCTTCGACGTGGCCGGCGCGTCCAAGGCTGCCATCGAGAAGATCGAAAAGGCCGGCGGTTCGGTGAAGCTGCCGGAAAAGGCCGCCGCCGAGTAACGGCGATTTGAAGCGCGATCGGCAAGAGTGAGACACGTTTCGCTTTCGATTGCGTTTTGATCCGCTCAATATTGCGGCCGCGTCAACGCGGCCGCTTGCATGTTTGTAGTCCGGAGCTTATCTCGAGAGCTTCGGTGACACGCGCCGCCTGAGTTGCGGGCCATCGAGCGTGACCAAGCGGAGAATCAGGCATGGCTTCGGCTGCTGAACAACTAGCCTCGAATCTGAATTTCTCGGCCTTCGCCAAGGCGGAGGATCTGAAGAAGCGCATCTGGTTCACCGTTGGCGCGCTGCTCGTCTACCGCCTCGGCACCTATATCCCGCTGCCCGGCATCAATCCCGACGCTTTCGCCCAGGCCTTCTCGTCGCAGAGCAAGGGCGTGCTTGGCATGTTCAACATGTTCGCCGGTGGCGCCGTCGAGCGCATGGCGATCTTTGCCCTTGGCATCATGCCCTATATCTCCGCTTCCATCATCATGCAGCTGATGACCTCCGTCATCCCGTCACTGGAGGCGCTGAAGAAGGAAGGCGAGCCGGGCCGCAAGGTCATCAACCAGTATACCCGCTACGGCACCGTGCTTTTGGCGCTGGTCCAGGCCTACGGCATTGCGGTCGGACTGGAAGGCGGTAGCGGCATCGTCAGCGATCCCGGCATATTCTTCCGCATCTCGACCGTCATCACGCTGGTCGGCGGCACCATGTTCCTGATGTGGCTCGGCGAGCAGATCACCGCCCGCGGCATTGGCAACGGCATTTCGCTGATCATCTTTGCCGGCATCGTCGCCGGCCTGCCGCAAGCCATTTCCGGTACACTGGAACTTGGCCGCACCGGCGCGCTGTCGACCGGCCTGATCCTGGCGATCATCGTTCTTGCCGTCGTCGTCATCGCGCTGATCGTGTTCTTCGAGCGCGCTCAGCGGCGCTTGCTGATCCAGTATCCCAAGCGCCAGGTCGGCAACCGCATGTTCCAGGGCGACACCTCGCACCTGCCGCTCAAGCTCAACACCGCCGGTGTCATTCCGCCGATCTTCGCCTCTTCGCTGCTGTTGCTGCCAGCCACGGTCGCCGGCTTCTCGCAGACGACCAGCATGCCAGCTTGGGCCAGCACCGTCCTGGCGGCGCTCGGTCATGGCCAGCCGCTCTACATGGCGTTCTATGCGGCTATGATCGTGTTTTTCGCCTTCTTCTATACGGCGATCGTCTTCAACCCGAAGGACACCGCCGACCAGCTCAAGAAGCATTCGGGTTTCATTCCGGGCTACCGTCCGGGCGAGCGCACCGCCGATTACATCGATTATGTCCTTACCCGCATAACTGTCGTCGGCGCCATTTATCTGGTGCTGGTGTGTCTGCTGCCCGAGTTCCTGATTTCAGCGACTGGCGTACCATTCTACCTCGGTGGCACATCGCTTCTGATCGTGGTCAGTGTAACGCTCGACACGGTGGCGCAGATTCAGGGTCACCTGATCGCGCACCAATATGAGGGCCTGATCAAGAAGTCGAAGCTGCGCGGGGGGAAGAAGGCCAGATGAGGTTGATATTGCTTGGGCCGCCAGGGGCGGGCAAGGGGACACAAGCACAGAGACTGGTAGAAAAATACGGCATTCCCCAACTCTCGACGGGCGATATGCTGCGCGCTGCTGTCCAGGCCGGCACCGAAGTCGGCAAACGCGCCAAGGCGGTGATGGACGCTGGCGAACTGGTTTCCGATGCCATCGTCAACGCCATTGTCGCCGAGCGCATCGATCAGGCCGATTGCGCCGGGGGATTCATCCTTGACGGATATCCGCGAACCCTGGTGCAGGCGGACGCGGTTGAATCGATGCTCTCGGCGCGCAGCCTCACTCTCGACGCCGTCATCGAACTTGTCGTCGACGACAAGGCGCTGGTTGGTCGAATCGGCAAGCGCGCCGAAGAGGCCAAGGCCGCGGGCCTGCCGGTGCGCAAGGACGACAATCCGGCGGTTTTCGAAGAGCGCCTGAAGGAGTACTACAAGAAGACGTCGCCACTGATCGGCTACTACTATGCCAAGGGCAAGCTCAGAGGTGTCGACGGCATGGCCGACATCGATGCGGTGACGCGGCAGATTGAAGCGGTGCTCACGGCTGCGACCCCGGCGGCGGCCCAAGCGGCTGCGTACGGAAAATAAACGATTACGCTTGACTGGAGCGGTTCGCTGGGGTATGGCGGCCCGTCTTCCTATCAGGCATGAGGCTTGCTTGCCCGCAAGGGCAAGGCAGCCGCTTTGAACTGGAAACTCCCGCATGGGCCGGCCTCCACCGGACGCGGGGCAACTTTGACAGCGCCGGCTTGTCCGGCCCACATGGAGAAGATGAAGAACATGGCTCGTATAGCCGGCGTCAACATTCCGACCAACAAGCGCGTCGTCATCGCGCTTCAGTACATTCACGGCATTGGCAAGAGCTTCGCCCAGGAGATCGTCGACAAGGTCGGCATCCCGGCCGAGCGCCGCGTCAACCAGCTGACCGACGCGGAAGTGCTGCAGATCCGCGAGACGATCGACCGTGACTACCAGGTCGAGGGCGATCTGCGCCGCGAAGTGTCGATGAACATCAAGCGGCTCATGGACCTCGGCTGCTACCGCGGCCTGCGTCATCGCCGCTCGCTGCCGGTTCGCGGCCAGCGCACGCATACCAATGCGCGCACCCGCAAGGGCCCGGCCAAGTCGATCGCCGGCAAGAAGAAGTAATTTAGGGCAGTACGGGAGTAGGGCAGTAGGGCAATAGGATCGGCAGACATACTGCCCTACTGCCGTATTCCCCTACTGCCTTCTCCCTGGTGGAGCCGCTGGCATTACGGCGGTGTAGAGATCAACTGAAAGGACCATCATGGCCAAGGAAGCCACACGTGTTCGCCGTCGCGAACGCAAGAATATCTCGTCGGGCGTTGCCCACGTCAACTCGACCTTCAACAACACGATGATCACCATCACCGACGCGCAGGGCAATTCGATTGCCTGGTCGTCGGCGGGAGCCCAGGGCTTCAAGGGATCTCGCAAGTCGACCCCGTTCGCTGCCCAGATGGCTGCCGAGGACGTTGCCAAGAAGGCCCAGGAACACGGCATGCGCATGCTTGAGGTCGAGGTCTGCGGACCCGGCTCCGGTCGTGAATCGGCGCTGCGCGCCTTGCAGGCAGCCGGCTTCACCATCACCTCGATCCGTGATGTGACGCCGATCCCGCACAATGGCTGCCGCCCGCGCAAGAAGCGCCGCGTCTAATGCTTGTCGCCCAAACGCGCAGCGATTTTGGGCAACGACAGCATAAAACCACAGACCTGAAGCGCTACGCGCTTTAGGAAAAAATTACCGAACGCCGCGCGAACGCCAGGAGCGTTCCTCCACGGCATTCCAGGGCGCCCGCCACGATTGGATGGTGGCGGGTCAACGGAAGGAAAGCATCATGATCCAGAAAAATTGGCAGGAACTGATCAAGCCGAACAAGATCGAGTTTTCGTCGAAGAAGAAGACGCTGACCACGCTGGTCGCCGAACCGCTCGAGCGCGGCTTTGGTCTGACCCTCGGCAATGCGCTGCGTCGCGTGCTTCTGTCTTCGCTGCGTGGCGCGGCTGTGACCGCCGTGCAGATCGATGGCGTTCTGCATGAATTCTCGTCCATCGCCGGCGTGCGCGAGGACGTGACCGACATCGTCTTGAACGTCAAGGAAATCGCCATCCGCATGGAAGGTGACGGCCCCAAGCGCATGGTCGTGCGCAAGCAGGGACCGGGTGCTGTTCTGGCCGGCGACATCCAGACGGTTGGCGACGTCGAGATCCTCAATCCCGACCACGTCATCTGCACGCTGGACGAGGGCGCTGAAATCCGCATGGAGTTCACCGTCGATACCGGCAAGGGCTACGTGCCGGCCGACCGCAATCGCGCCGAAGACGCGCCGATCGGCCTCATCCCGGTCGACAGCCTCTACTCGCCGGTGAAGAAGGTCTCCTACAAGGTAGAGAACACCCGCGAGGGCCAGGTTCTCGACTATGACAAGCTGACCATGACGATCGACACCGACGGTTCGATCTCGGGCGAGGACGCGGTGGCTTTCGCCGCCCGCATCCTGCAGGACCAGCTTGGCCTGTTCGTCAATTTCGACGAGCCGCAGAAGGAAGTCGCCGCCGAGCAGGTGACCGAGCTTGCCTTCAACCCGGCGCTGCTCAAGAAGGTCGACGAGCTCGAGCTTTCGGTGCGTTCGGCCAACTGCCTGAAGAACGACAACATCGTCTATATCGGCGACCTGATCCAGAAGACCGAAGCCGAGATGCTGCGCACCCCGAACTTCGGCCGCAAGTCGCTGAACGAGATCAAGGAAGTTTTGGCGGCGATGGGCCTGCACCTCGGCATGGAAGTGCCGGATTGGCCGCCGGAAAACATCGAAGACCTCGCCAAGCGTTACGAAGATCAATACTGACCGGTGAATTGAGAATGGTGAAATGGTGAATGGTCGCCGGTCGGCGACTTCGGAGAGGTAGAGCCCTTCCATTCACCATTCACTATTGACCATTCACAAAACGAAACAGCCGGGCCAACCGCCCACAACACCAGGAGAAGAGCCATGCGCCACGGATTTAAAGGCCGCCGGTTCGCCCGCAGCATCAGCCACCGCAAGTCGATGTTTGCCAATCTTGCCGTGTCGCTCATCGAGCATGAGCAGATCCTCACCACCTTGCCGAAGGCGAAGGATCTGCGTCCGATCGTCGAGAAGCTGGTGACGCTCGGCAAGCGCGGCGACCTGCACGCCCGCCGCCAGGTGATTGCGCAGATCGGCAATGAAGGCGTCGTCAAGCGCCTGTTCGACACGATCGCGCCGCGCTACGCCACCCGCAACGGCGGCTATCTGCGGATCATGAAGGCGGGCTTCCGCCACGGCGACAATGCCGCCATGGCGGTCATCGAGTTCGTCGATCGCGACACCTCGGCCAAGGGGGCCGGCGACCGTGCCCGCATCGAGGCAGAAGGCACCGAAGAGGAAGCCGCGGCCGCATAAGCTTCGGTTTTCCTGAAAGAGTTCAAAAGGGCCTGCGGGCCCTTTTGTGCATTCTGGAAGCGGTAGGGAGCATTGCGGGGATTGCCTTGACTTAAGCCCATGTCTTTTCCTCGAGAATAATTCAATTACATCGACTTAGCCTTTCATTTTGCACAATCGTCGGGACAATGGCGCCCGACCCCGGAGGATTCGGAATGCGCGTAAAACGGATGTCCCTTGTTCTACTCTGCGCCTTGATGGCGGCGGCAGTCGTGCCGGCGGCCAGGCAGGCGCTGGCTCAGGACACCAAGGCCGATCCCGGTCTGTCCGACGTGCTGACCGACATGTTGCGCGGCGCCGAAGGCGAAAATGCCACCTCCGGCCCAGACAAGCGCGTGCCATTCGGCCGCGAGGAGATGCAACTGTCGTTTGCGCCGCTGGTCAAGCAGACGGCGCCGGCCGTGGTCAATGTCTATGCCTCGCAAACGGCCAGGCTGAGGTCGCCCTTCGACGGCGATCCGTTCTTCGAAGAGTTCTTCGGCCGTTCGCAGCCGCGTGCGCAGTCCTCGCTCGGCTCCGGCGTGCTGGTCGACCCGACAGGCATAGTGGTCACCAATTTCCACGTCATCAAGGACGCCGATCAGGTCAAGGTCGCCACCGCGGACGGGCGTGAGTTCGACAGCAAAGTGCTGCTCAAGGACGAGACGCTTGACCTCGCCGTGCTCAAGATCTCCGCCGACAAGCCATTTCCGGTCGTCGCCATCGGCGATTCCGACGCGCTCGAGGTTGGCGACCTGTTGTTGGCCATCGGCAACCCTTTCGGTGTCGGCCAGACCACCACCAGCGGCATCGTTTCCGCGCTTGCCCGCAGCCACATCGGCGTTTCCGATTCCAGTTTCTTCATCCAGACCGACGCCGCGATCAACCCCGGCAATTCCGGTGGTGCGCTGATCAACATGGGTGGCCAACTGGTCGGCATAAACACGGCGATCTACAGCCGCAGCGGCGGCTCGATCGGCATCGGCTTTGCTATTCCCTCCAATATGGTTCGCGCTTTTGCCGATGCGGCCAAGGCCGGGCGCGACTTCTTCGAGCGGCCGTATATCGGCGCCGAATTCGAGCGCGTGACGCCGCAAATCGCCGAATCGCTCGGTCTCGAGACGCCGACCGGGGCGCTGGTTTCGTCCGTCGACGAAGCCGGGCCGGCGGCCAAGGCGGGGCTCAAGGCCGGTGACGTCGTGCTGTCGCTCAATGGCACGCCGGTCGAGAGTATCGAGGCGCTGGATTACCGGATGGCGACGCTGTCGATCGGCACCAACGCCAGCTTCGCCGTTCTGAGCAAAGGCCAGCAAGCGGCGATGGACATCGCGCTGGAGCGTGCGCCGGAAGGTGCAAAACTCGCGGAAGTGACGCTGCGCGGTCGCAGCCCGTTCTCCGGTGCCAAGGTTGCGGAACTGTCGCCGCGGCTCGCCCAGCGGCTCGGCATCCGCACGGACGTCAAGGGTGTTACGGTGATCGACATCAATCGCGGTTCGCCGGCAGCTGGTTTCGGCTTCCAGCCGGGCGACATCGTTCGCGAGGTCAACGGCTTGACCATCGATACCGCCGCGACCCTGGAACAGGCAGCCATGCAGGAGACGCGCTGGTGGCGCTTTACCGTCGAGCGCGGCGGGCAGATACTGCGCCAGGTGTTGCGTTACTGAGCCCGAGCGTCGATCCTTCGGACGAGATCGCGCTCCAACGAAAAGAAGTGCATGGCCGATCTGTTCAGTGTCGATGAACCGGAAAAGGCGCCGCCCGGCAGGCCGCTGGCCGACAGGCTGCGCCCGCAGAACCTCAGCGAGGTCGTCGGCCAGGAACATCTGACCGGACCCGACGGCGCGCTGACTCGGCTGATCGGCTCCGGCTCGCTCGGCTCGATGATCTTCTGGGGGCCGCCTGGGACGGGCAAGACCACGGTCGCGCGGCTGCTTGCCGGCGAAACCAGCCTTGCGTTCCAGCAGATATCGGCGGTGTTTTCCGGTGTCGCCGACCTGAAGAAAGTGTTCGAGGCGGCGAAGCTGCGCCGCACCAACGGCCGTCAGACGCTGCTCTTCGTCGACGAGATCCATCGCTTCAACCGGGCCCAGCAGGACAGTTTTCTGCCTGTGATGGAAGACGGCACCGTCGTGCTGGTTGGCGCCACGACGGAGAACCCGTCCTTCGAGCTGAACGCGGCGCTTCTGTCTCGCGCGCGCGTGCTGGTCTTCCATTCGCTCGGTGAGGACAGCATCGCAAAACTGCTGGCCCGGGCCGAAGAGAGCGAGGGCAGGGCGCTGCCGCTCGACAATGAGGCGAGGGCGATGCTCGTCCGCATGAGCGATGGCGATGGCCGTGCGGCGCTGACGCTGGCAGAAGAGGTCTGGCGCGCCGCCAAGTCAGCCGAGGTGTTCGGCGGCGAGGGCCTGCAGCGCATCGTCCAGCGCCGCGCGCCGATCTACGACAAGGGCCAGGACGGCCACTACAATCTGATCTCGGCGCTGCACAAATCGGTGCGCGGCTCCGACCCGGATGCCGCCCTCTATTATCTCGCCCGCATGTTCGACGCCGGCGAGGATCCGCTCTATCTCGGCCGCCGCCTGGTGCGCATGGCGATGGAGGATATCGGGCTGGCAGACCCGCAGGCGCTGGTCATCGCCAACGCCGCCAAGGACGCCTACGACTATCTGGGCTCGCCGGAGGGTGAGCTCGCCTTCGCCGAGGCCACGGTCTATCTCGCCATCGCGCCCAAATCCAATGCCGTCTACACCGCCTTCAAGGCCGCCACTCAGGCGGCGAAGGAGTTCGGCTCGCTGCTGCCGCCCAAACACATCCTCAACGCGCCGACCAAGCTGATGAAGGAAGAAGATTACGGCGCCGGCTACCGTTACGACCACGACGAGCCGGACGCTTTTTCCGGACAGGATTATTTTCCGGAAAAGATGGGCCGCCGCACATTCTATGATCCGCCCGAGCGCGGCTTCGAGCGTGATATCAAGAAGCGGCTCGATTATTGGGCGAAGCTGCGCCGCGAGCGGCAAAAGTAGGGCTGCCGAGCTCTGCAACTCTCACGCTTCGGCACGAGATGTCCTCGGGCGCCAGTGTTGAACCATCGTCTTATAGCGGCATCGGCCCGCGATCCCATAGAACGCAATGCGAGCGATGCTGCCGGGAGGTTGAAGCGGCATCTCGCTCCGGGAGAAAGAGGTGAGCGGACAGCCGGCCCATCATGCGGATGTTGTCCAGGCAGCCATCGCCACCAGCGATGCAGCCCGTTCCGCGCTGATCGCCTCCTGGAGGCGCTCGCTTACATTGCATGGGCTCGATCCCGCAGAACGAAAGGCGCCGAGGCGTCTGACTGAGGGTGAACTCAGGCAGGCGCGGCAACGAATGGAGCCACTGCTTCGTGCTGCGGATGCAAGCCTTGATCGCCTGTATTTGGCAGTCGGCGGCATCGGTTGCTGCGTGATGCTCGCCGATCGCGACGGTATTCCGATCGAACGCCGAGGTGCTTCCGCCGATGACGACACGTTCGACGAATGGGGTCTGTGGACAGGCACGGTGTGGAGTGAGGACAGCGAAGGCACACCAACGGCATCGGTACTTGCCTTGCCGATCAGCGTCCCCTTACCATTCACCGCGACCAGCACTTCTTCTCGCGCACACGCTGCTCAGTTGTACGACTGCGCCGGTCTATGATCACGAAGGCAAGCTGACGGCTGCGCTCGATGTGTCGTCATGCAGGTCAGATCTGACCGAAGACTTCGTCAACCTGATCTCCGTGGCAGTGGGCGATGCTGCACGTCGCATCGAAGCGGACAATTTTCGCCGGGCCTTTTCGAATGCCCGCGTCCTGCTGGCGCCAGCGACCGAGTGCAGTGCCAGCACGCTGCTGGCTGTCGATGCCGATGATCTGGTGGTCGGCGCGACGCGTTCGGCGCGATTGGCTCTCGGCATCACTCAACAGGGCTTGACCAAAGGACTGCCAGCCGCCGACATCCTCGGCGACTCCGCCAACGCCGCCGAAGAACTGGGCGAGGCAGAGCGCGGCGTGATCCAGCGGGCGATCACGCGTGCCGACGGCAATGTTTCTGCCGCAGCACAAACTCTTGGTATTTCGCGTGCCACGCTCCATCGCAAGCTTGCCCGGTTCGGCATCCGGCGACCGCACTGAGTTTTTCAGACGCGAACCTGTCGCAGAACTGCGACAGTCGGCGCCAGCGACCGATTGGCAGGGGCTGACAAGCCCCGGGTCATGCGGCAACTCTCCCTCGTGACGCGACACATTCCGTGGCGCCGGTTCCTGGGAGGAAAACAATGAACAAGGTTGAATTTTTCCGCACGGCCAAGGCCCCCTTTGCCAAGCGCTATGACAACTACATCGGCGGCACATGGGTTGCTCCGAAATCCGGAAGATATTTCGAGAACATCTCACCGGTGAACGGTCAACCGCTGGGCGAAATTGCCCGCTCCGACGCTGCCGACGTTGAGGCTGCGCTCGATGCCGCGCACAAGGCAAAAGATGCCTGGGGCCGCACCAGCGTAGCGGAGCGCGCGCTGATCCTGAACCGCATCGCCGACCGCATGGAGGAGAATCTCGATCTTCTCGCGCTCGCCGAGACCTGGGACAATGGCAAGCCGATCCGCGAAACGACAGCCGCTGACCTGCCGCTCGCCATCGATCATTTCCGCTATTTTGCCGGGGCGCTTCGCGGCCAGGAGGGCAGCCTGTCCCAGATCGATGACGACACGGTCGCCTATCATTTTCATGAGCCGCTGGGCGTCGTCGGCCAGATCATCCCCTGGAACTTCCCGTTGCTGATGGCCTGCTGGAAGCTGGCGCCGGCGCTCGCCGCCGGCAACTGTGTGGTGCTGAAGCCGGCCGAGCAGACGCCTGCCTCGATCCTGCTGTGGATTGACCTGATCGGCGATCTGCTGCCAGCCGGCGCGCTCAACATCGTCAACGGCTTTGGCCTCGAGGCCGGCAAGCCACTCGCGTCATCGCCGCGCATCGCCAAGATCGCCTTCACCGGCGAGACGACGACGGGCCGGCTGATCATGCAGTACGCAAGCCAGAATCTGATCCCGGTTACGCTGGAACTCGGCGGCAAATCTCCCAACATCTTCTTCAAGGACGTGACAGCCGAGGACGACGACTTCTTCGACAAGGCGATAGAAGGCTTCGTCATGTTCGCGCTCAACCAGGGCGAGGTCTGTACCTGCCCGAGCCGTGCGCTGGTACATGAGAAAATCTACGACCAGTTCATGGAACGCGCGTTGAAGCGCGTCGAGGCGATTGTCCAGGGCGACCCGCGCAATCCGGCGACCATGATCGGCGCGCAGGCATCGTCTGAACAACTGGCGAAGATCCTGTCCTATTTCGACATCGGGCGGCAGGAAGGTGCCGAGGTCCTGGCCGGCGGTTCACAGAACCATCTGCCCGGCGACTTGGCAGGCGGCTACTACGTTAAGCCGACGGTGTTCAAGGGCCACAACAAGATGCGTGTCTTCCAGGAGGAGATCTTCGGGCCAGTAGTTTCGGTCACCACCTTCAAGGATGATGATGAGGCGCTATCGATCGCTAATGACACGCTTTATGGGCTGGGGGCCGGCATCTGGAGCCGCGACGCGAACCGTTGCTATCGCTTCGGCCGCGCGATCCAGGCGGGCCGTGTGTGGACCAACTGCTACCACGCCTATCCGGCACATGCGGCGTTTGGCGGATACAAGCAGTCCGGGATTGGCCGCGAGACCCACAAGATGATGCTCGATCACTATCAGCAGACGAAGAACATGCTGGTCAGCTACAGCCCGAAGAAGCTCGGTTTCTTCTGATCGCTTCCCACGCTGGGCGAGGCTCCTTCAGGCAGATCATGCGCGATCTTTGAAAGGGCGCGGTTGGCATCGCCGCGCCCCGATCATTTGAGGATATCAGCATGCCTGACAAAGTTTCCTTGGGGAAAGTCTCCGCCACGCCGGGAGCCAAAACCTTCCTGGCGGAAATCATTGCCGATCACGGTCCGGTTCTCTTTCATCAGTCCGGCGGTTGCTGCGACGGTTCATCGCCCATGTGTTATCCGCAAGGCGATTTCATCGTTGGCGAGAATGACGTTTGGCTCGGCGATATCGGCGAAACACCGGTCTATATCAGTGCTTCGCAGTATCAGGTGTGGAAACATACTGATTTGATTATCGACGTAGTGCCGGGCAGGGGTGGAATGTTCTCGCTCGACAATGGGCGTGAGAAGCGATTTCTGACGCGTTCAACAATCTGTGCAGTCTCCCCGACGCCAAGCGCAAATGGCAGGGATTGACCGGGAGTGCCCTGTAAGGGCAGTAAACGGCGATGATCAATCTCCTCCTCGTTGCCGCGGGCGGCGCTATTGGTGCCGGGCTCCGGCACGTCGTCAATTTCATTGCGCTGCGTCTTGTCGGCCCGAGTTTTCCCTGGGGCACGATGGCGATCAACATTGTCGGCTCCTTTGCCATGGGCCTGTTCATCACGACCCTGGCACGGCGCTACGGCGGATCGAACGAGCTTCGGCTGTTCGTTGCCACCGGCATCCTCGGCGGCTTCACCACTTTCTCCGCCTTTTCGCTCGACTTTGCGACGCTGTGGGAGCGCGGCGCGACGCTGCCGGCGTTCGGATATGCCCTTGCCAGCCTGATTGGCGCGATCATTGCCCTGTTTCTGGGTCTTTGGCTCGCAAGAAGCCTGCCTTAATGCTATTGCCCCCGCTTACAGCACCGCGTGTCCCTCAGGACGCGCCAAGGACGCTGCAGCTTTTTGATTTTGCGCGTCACCCTTTCCGAAAATCGATTTCAGGTCATGCGCTAGAAACGGGTAAAAACGAGACAATGGCAGGCGTAGAACAGATCACGGTGGAGGCCGGCGAGGCGGGCATGCGGCTCGACCGCTGGTTCAAGACCCATTTTCCGGGTCTTGGCTTCGGCCATCTGCAAAAACTGCTGCGCTCCGGCCAGATCCGTGTCGATGGCGGCAGGGTTAAGGCCGATACCCGCGTCGAGCCGGGCCAGACGGTTCGCATCCCACCGCTCGAAGTGGACAAGAAGGGCGAGAGCCCGCTCACCGGTCACTCGATCCGCAACCAGGGCGACGCCGACGTTCTGGCCAAGATGCTCATCCATGAAGATCCGAAAGTGTTTGTCTTCAACAAGCCGGCCGGCCTCGCCGTCCAGGGTGGCTCAGGTGTCACCCGCAATGTCGACGACATGCTGGAAGCCTGGCGCAGCCAGAAGGGCGAGAAACCGCGTCTGGTGCATCGGCTCGACCGCGACACGTCAGGCGTGCTCGTCGTCGCCCGCACCAGGCTCGCCGCCATGAAGCTTGCCGAAGCGTTCCGGGCGCGTGAGACCAAGAAGACTTACTGGGCGCTGGTCAAGGGCGTGCCGCCGAAGCGCGAGGACAAGATCTCGACCTGGCTGATCAAGGAGCCGACGCCCGACGGCGACCGGGTGCGCGTCGCCAAGCATGGCGAAAAGGGCGCCGACCATGCGGTGTCCTACTACAGGATCGTCGAGCAGGCGGCGCAGACCCTGTCCTGGCTGGAGATGGAGCCTTATACCGGCCGCACCCACCAGCTTCGCGTCCATGCCGCTCACATCGGCTGTCCGATCATCGGCGATCCCAAATATTTCGAGGCCGACACCAATTGGGATTTTCCCGGCGGCATGCAGAACCGCCTGCATCTGCACGCGCGCCGCATCGTCATCCCGCATCCCGACAAGGGTTTTATCGACGTCACCGCACCGATGCCGCCGCACATGCGCCAGAGCTGGAACCTGATCGGCTTCGACGACGCCAGCGCGGAGGACTAGTTCCAGTGGGTATGGCCACCGATACGCTCGACCGCCGCGACAGGGTCGACATGGCCGCCGCCGCCATCATGGTCGGACTGACCTTTTCCTGGGGGCTGAACTACGTCGCCGCCAAGATCTCCTATGCCGGCTACGACCCTGTTTTCCTGTCGATC
Organism: Mesorhizobium sp. WSM4848; assembly: GCF_055811375.1. Taxonomy (NCBI): domain Bacteria; kingdom Pseudomonadati; phylum Pseudomonadota; class Alphaproteobacteria; order Hyphomicrobiales; family Phyllobacteriaceae; genus Mesorhizobium; species Mesorhizobium sp. WSM4848. Next base: position 24,401 of record NZ_JBVVPX010000036.1, on the reverse strand, counting down.
GCACGGTCGGTCATTGGCGGGCTGTGCGTCCTCGCCTGGTGTCGATGGCGCGGCATTGCGCTTTTCAGCCGCGACGGAACGCTTGTCGCCGGCATTCTGGCGGGCGCGCTTTTTGGTCTCGAGTTCCTGTTTCTCTATGTCGGGCTCGAACAGACGACCGTGGCGCGCAACACCTTGCTGGTCAACACCATGCCGTTCTGGGTGCTGGTCGGCGGGCATTTCCTGCTGAACGAACGCATTACCGCGCGCCGGCTCGTCGGCCTTCTGCTCGCTTTCGCCGGCCTGGTCGCGGTGTTCTCCGATCAGTTGAGCGCCGATAATGGTGCGACTCTGATTGGTGATCTGCTCAGTCTCGGCGCCGGCATTCTGTGGGCCTTGACCTACATCGTCATCAAGCGCACGAAATTGGCGGAAACCAGCGCCGAGAAGTTGTTGCTCTACCAACTGGCCGGCGCTGCGATGGTCGGCGCGTTGGTGCTGCCTTTCGCCGGGCCGCCCGTCCGCGACTTCGCCGCTTTACCGACCTTGGCCCTGCTTTTCCAGGCGGTCTACATCGTCGCCTTCACCTATGTGCTTTGGTTCTGGCTGCTGCGGCGCTATCCGGCATCGGGCCTGTCGAGTTTTACCTTCCTGTCGCCGGTGTTCGGCGTGCTGTGCGACGCCATCTTCTTGAACGAGCCGCTGACCATCCGTATTTTCCTGGCACTCGGCCTCATCGCAGCCGGTCTGATCATCGTGAATCGGCCGGCCCGAAAACAGATCCCCGGATGAAAGGCTCCGGCATGCGCGATACTCTCAACGACCTCGAAGCGGGAAAGCAGCTGTCCGATCCGGATCCGGTACACCGTGCCCAGATCCAGATGAAGACGCAGCTGCCGAAACGCTTCTACAAAGCCGTCTCGGTCGTATCGGCCGAAGCTGGTTTTGCCGTTCATCTCGATGGCAAGCCGGTCCGCACGCCGGGCAAGGCGGTCCTGATCCTGCCGACCGAAAAAGCCGCCGCTCTGGTCGCCGGCGAGTTCGCTGCGCAAGGCGAGACCATCGACCCGATGACGATGCCGGTCATGCGTCTGGTCAACACAGCCATCGACGGCGTCGCCAACGACCCGCAGGCGGTTTTGGAGGACATCCTGCGCTTTGCCTCGTCCGACCTGCTCTGCTATCGCGCCGACGCCCCGCAGGGGCTGGTCGATCGGCAGAACGAATATTGGGATCCCGTCATCGATTGGGCGCGGAGCGCGCTCGGCGCCCGGTTTCACCTCGCCGAAGGGGTGATCCATGTCGAGCAGCCGCGCGAGAGCATTGCGGTGCTCGGCGTTCATCTTGCCCAGCGTGCCGACCCGCTCCGCCTTGCCGCCATCCACGTCATGACCTCGCTGACCGGATCGGCGTTGCTGGCGCTGGCCGTCGATTTCGGCGAGATCGACGGCGAGGCAGCCTGGGCCGCCGGTCATGTCGACGAGGACTGGCAGGCCGAGCACTGGGGCCATGACGCGGAAGCTGTCGCCCGCCGTGCCCACCGCAAGCGCGACATGATGGCCGCCGTCGGTCTCCTCGAGGCGCTCAAGGGCTGACCGCAAATCGCCGCGCTCATTCGTTTCGCCTTGCCCCATTGGAGCGACGTGCGTTCCAGTTGGACGTGCAAAGTACGCTCTAACACTTTGAATCTATGCATAGTGTGCTTTCCGAGGATCGAATTCCGATCTTCGGGCCGATGCATTGGACCAAAGTCATAATCCCAAAGACGGGCTGCCTCTAGGCGGCGCTTTCTGTCACTTCTCGCGGCGATAGCTGCCCGAGTTCGTGTCCAGAGGCGACACCGTGCAGCATCAAGCACAGCGAGATGTCACGGGAGGATGAATTCATGGCAATGGCAGTGACCGCCGGCAGAGCAAGCCGCGGAATGACGCGGGAAGAGAAGAAAGTCATCTTCGCTTCCTCGCTCGGCACCGTTTTCGAATGGTACGATTTCTATCTCTACGGCGCATTGGCGGCCGCGATCGGCTCGACATTCTTCAATTCGTATCCGGAAGCGACGCGCAACATCTTTACGCTGCTGGTTTTCGCCGCCGGCTTCCTCGTGCGCCCGTTCGGCGCGCTGGTGTTCGGCCGCATCGGCGATCTCGTTGGTCGCAAATACACCTTTCTTGTCACCATCATGATCATGGGCCTGTCGACTTTCCTGGTCGGCCTGCTGCCTGGTTCGGCAAGCTGGGGCATTGCAGCGCCCATTATCCTGATTGCACTGCGCATGCTGCAGGGCCTGGCGCTCGGTGGTGAATATGGTGGTGCGGCGACCTATGTGGCCGAGCATGCGCCCGACGACCGTCGCGGCTTCTATACATCGTGGATCCAGACGACGGCGACGCTCGGCCTGTTCCTGTCGCTGGTCGTCATCCTTATCGTGCAGAATTCGCTGAGCAAGGAGGATTTCGAGGCCTGGGGCTGGCGTGTTCCATTCCTGCTCTCAGCCATTCTGCTCGGCATATCAGTCTGGATTCGACTGTCGCTTGCCGAATCGCCGACCTTCCAGCGCATGAAGGACGAGGGTAAGGGCTCCAAGGCGCCGCTGACTGAAGCTTTCGGACAGTGGAAGAATGCCAAGATCGCCATTTTGGCACTTCTCGGCCTTACTGCCGGCCAGGCCGTGGTTTGGTACAACGGGCAATTCTACGCGCTGTTCTTCCTGCAGAACGTGCTCAAGGTCGACGGCCAGTCGGTCAACATCATGATCGCCATCGCGCTGGCGCTCGGCACGATCTTCTTCGTCGTGTTCGGCTGGCTCTCCGACAAGATCGGCCGCAAGCCGATCATCATGGCGGGCCTGGCGCTGGCGATCGTCACCACCTTCCCGCTGTTCAAGGCGCTGACCTGGGCAGCCAACCCGGCGCTCGCCACCGCACAGCAAAACACCCGTGCCACGATTACCGCTGCGCCTGGCGACTGCAAGTTCCAGTTCAATCCGACCGGAACGCGCAAGCCTCTGACGTCGTGCGACATTGCGACAGACTTCCTCGCCAAGAGCTCGGTGCCCTATGACATCGTCACCACAGCGGCAGCGGGCACCGCGGCCAGTGTCAAGATCGGCACCGCAACGGTGGCATCCTATGATGCCGTGGCAGCCGCAGACAAAGCCACTTCAAGCGACGCCGCGTTCAAGAAGGCAATCAACATTGCCTTGCGGGACGGCGGCTATCCGCTGAAGCGTGCTGCGGCCAAGGTCGCCGACCAGAAGCTTGACGCCTTCGTCGCGGCCAATCCGGAACTGAAGCTCGACGCCGCCGCAATCCGCGCCGGCGACAAGACGACGGTTGCGGCCGACCGGGCGATCAAGGACAAGCTGCTGACGGCCGAAGAGGCCAAGGCGGGAGCGCCTGAGGTCACCGTCTACAGCGTCCCGGCAGCAGGCGCCTTTGCGATGTTTGCCGACCCTGAACAGGTCAACTGGGCAAAGGTCATCGGCATCCTGTTCGTCCTGGTCCTTTACGTGACCATGGTCTACGGACCGATCGCCGCGATCCTGGTCGAGATGTTCCCGACCCGCATCCGCTATACCGGCATGTCGTTGCCCTATCACATCGGCAATGGCTGGTTCGGCGGCCTGCTGCCGGCGACGGTGTTCGCGCTCAGCGCCTACAGCGGCGATATCTATTACGGCCTCTGGTATCCGGTGGTGATCGCGGCGATGTCGCTGGTCGTCGGCACGATCTTCGTCAGGGATACGCTGGGAACGGACTTGCACGCCAAGACCTGATCCTCGCCTGACAGCAAAAAATGAAAAGCCCGGCGTGAGTGATCGCGCCGGGTTTTGCAATTCGTCAAAAGCGATGCGGAGGAAAGGTTAGCTGTTCCGGTCCTGTTTCTCTTCCTCGATGGCCGCTTCGTGATACCAGCCGCTTCCGAAATCCGTATGGTTGCGCAATGAAGCAAGCTCTGCCGCGAACTTAGCCTTTCCGCTTAAATTTGAGGCAGAAGCGCGCGCTGCCGCCGGGAACATCAGGATTTTGGCCGACTGACGGGCAGGAGTGATTTCCATAGTCGGTCTCCCTTCTTCTCCAGAGCCTTGCCGATTCAATCTTTCCCAAAGATAGGTTCTGCAATCCAGTTAGGCAATATGATTATAAAAAGATCAGTATCTGCCTGTTATTTATGCAGAACATGCTTGTGATTGATCCGGACGCGTTGCGATTACGCGGCACCGGATTTGTCGGGATGCGGCGTCACTTTTGCCGCATCCTTGGCCGGTGAAAATGGCACACGATTTGCTTTTTACTAATCCGGCAGGTCGACTGCAGGGTGGCTGGCATGCCGGCGCCGTCCAAGGTTCGGTGATCAAAGCAACGAGAGGCTAGAATGACGAAATACAAGCTCGAGTACATTTGGCTCGATGGATACACTCCGGTTCCCAACCTTCGTGGAAAGACGCAGATCAAGGAATATGCCGAGTTCCCGACGCTCGACCAGCTTCCGCTGTGGGGCTTCGACGGTTCCTCGACCATGCAGGCCGAAGGCCACTCGTCCGACTGCGTGCTGAAGCCGGTCGCCATCTATCCGGATCCCGCGCGCACCAATGGCGTGCTCGTCATGTGCGAAGTGATGATGCCGGACGGCGTGACGCCGCATGCATCCAACAAGCGCGCCACCATCCTCGACGATGAGGGCGCCTGGTTCGGCTTCGAGCAGGAGTATTTCTTCTACAAGGACGGCCGCCCGCTCGGCTTCCCCGAGAGCGGCTACCCCGCGCCGCAAGGCCCGTACTACACCGGCGTCGGCTACAGCAACGTCGGCAGCGTCGCCAGGCAGATCGTCGACGAGCATCTCGACCTCTGCCTTGCCGCCGGCATCAACCATGAAGGCATCAACGCCGAGGTGGCCAAGGGGCAGTGGGAATTCCAGATTTTTGGCAAGGGCTCCAAGAAGGCCGCCGACCAGATGTGGATGGCCCGCTACCTGATGCAGCGCCTCACCGAGAAATACGGCATCGATATCGAATACCACTGCAAGCCGCTCGGCGACACCGACTGGAATGGTTCCGGCATGCACGCCAACTTCTCGACTGCTTATATGCGCGAAGTCGGCGGCAAGGACTATTTCGAGGCGCTGATGGCCGCCTTCGACAAGAACCTGATGGATCACATCGCCGTCTACGGGCCGGACAACGACAAGCGTTTGACCGGCAAGCACGAGACCGCGCCCTGGAACAGGTTCAGCTATGGCATCGCCGATCGCGGCGCCTCTATCCGCGTGCCGCATTCCTTCATCAACAACGGCTACAAGGGCTATCTCGAGGATCGCCGCCCGAACTCGCAGGGCGACCCCTACCAGATCGCTTCCCAGATCCTGAAGACTATCGCCTCCGTGGACACGGCTGAGAAGAAAGCCGCTGCCTGAGCACGCGTCACGGCGCAGACCTTTCTGTCTGCGCCGTGACTGCTCTCCATCGCGTCGGCGTTTTTGCCAAGCGGCAACACCAACTGCTAAATTGATTGTTCGCCATCCCAAACAAAAACCCCGCCGGATCGCTCCGGCGGGGTTTTGTTTGTCGTTAGCTCGTCCGCTCAGACCGAATAATACATGTCGTACTCGACCGGATGCGGGGTCATTTCGAAGCGCATCACTTCGGCCATCTTGAGCTCGATGTAGCTGTCGATCTGGTCGTCGTCGAAGACGCCGCCTGCCTTCAGGAAGCCGCGGTCCTTGTCGAGGCTCTGCAACGCTTCGCGCAGCGAACCGCAGACGGTCGGGATCTTCTTCAGTTCCTTCGGCGGCAGGTCATAGAGATCCTTGTCCATCGGCTGTCCCGGATGGATCTTGTTCTTGATGCCGTCGAGCCCGGCCATCAGCATGGCGGCAAAGGCGAGGTAGGGGTTCGCGCCCGGATCGGGGAAGCGGACCTCGACGCGCTTGGACTTCGGCGACGAGCCGAACGGGATGCGGCAGGAGGCAGAGCGGTTGCGGGCCGAATAGGCCAGCAGCACCGGCGCTTCATAGCCCGGCACCAGACGCTTGTAGGAGTTGGTCAGCGGGTTGGTGAAAGCGTTGATCGCCTTGGCGTGCTTGATGACGCCGCCGATGTAAAACAGGCAGCTCTCCGAGAGACCGGCATATTCATTGCCGGCGAAGGTCGGCTTGCCCTCCTTCCAGATCGACTGGTGGACATGCATGCCCGAACCATTGTCTCCGAAGACCGGCTTCGGCATGAAGGTGGCCGTCTTGCCGTAGGCGTTAGCAACCTGATGTACGACATATTTGTAGATCAGCATCTTGTCGGCGTTGCGGACCAGCGTGTCGAACTTGATGCCGAGTTCGTGCTGCGCAGCTGCCACTTCGTGGTGGTGCTTTTCGACCCGCACGCCCATTTCGGCGAGCACGGTCAGCATTTCAGAGCGCATGTCCTGCGCCGAGTCGATCGGCGGCACCGGGAAATAGCCGCCCTTGATGCGCGGGCGGTGGCCGAGATTGCCGGTCTCGTAGTCGGTGTCGTCGTTGGACGGCAATTCGGTGGAGTCGAGCTTGAAGCCGGTGTTGTACGGGTCGGCCTTGTACTTGACGTCGTCGAACACGAAGAACTCGGCTTCCGGGCCGACGAAGATCTGATCGCCGATGCCTTCCGCTTTCATATAGGCTTCAGCCTTCTTGGCGGTGCCGCGCGGGTCGCGGTTGTAGGATTCTCCGGAGATCGGATCGAGGATATCGCACAGGATGACCATGGTCGACTGCGCGAAGAACGGGTCCATGTGCACGGTCTCGGTGTCGGGCATCAGCACCATGTCGGACTCGTTGATCGCCTTCCAGCCGGCGATGGAGGATCCGTCGAACATGACGCCATCGGCAAACATGTCTTCCTCGACCTCAACGACATCCATCGTCACGTGCTGCAGCTTGCCCTTCGGATCTGTGAAGCGCAGGTCAACGAATTTCAAGTCGTTGTCCTTGATCTGCTTCATGATGTCTTTGGCTGTCGTCATGTCATGTTTCCCTGTCTGATGACGTTTCGAGGAGATGATCTGAAATCAGAATCCTCAGACCGCGTCCATCCCTGTTTCGCCGGTGCGGATGCGCACGACTTCCTCGATGTTGGAGACGAAGATCTTGCCGTCGCCGATGCGGCCGGTCTGGGCCGCCTTGCGAATGGCTTCGATCGCGCCTTCGACCGCGTCGTCGCCGAGCACGACCTCGATCTTCACCTTGGGCAGAAAATCCACGACATATTCAGCGCCGCGATAGAGTTCGGTATGGCCCTTCTGCCGGCCAAAACCCTTGGCTTCCGTTACGGTTATGCCTTGCAGCCCGGCCTCCTGAAGCGCTTCCTTCACTTCGTCTAGCTTGAACGGCTTGATGATCGCTTCGATCTTTTTCATGTAAAAAGTGGCCTCCACTGTCAAAAAAGACGGGTTGTGAGCCCCGCTTGCGCCTCTTTCAAGCACGAACTGTGCCAATTTGAGGGGATTCGAAGCGGTATCACGCGATTTCGATGCCATGCCGCGTTGAGGGCTAAATTCGCGTCATTCGCTGCGTTGGATGCGTCATGGATACTGGGAACCTACACATTGTCGGTGCTAGCGTCCGCACAATAATTGGGCAGATAGAGCATTTCGCGGGCAATTGTGCTTCGACGACGCCATTGTCCCTAACGATGTGCCTACAGATCGTGCCGTCTCATCGCCGTTTGCTTCGAACCGAAAACTGGACAATGTTTGACCACAGGGATCGGGGTTTGACCACAGGGATCGGGCTTGAGCCAATGCGGATCGGCATCCATGAGCAATGAAATTCTGTCTCCGGCCCAAATGGCTGAGGCCGACCGGCTGACGATTTCCGCCGGACCATTCGACGGCATTGGCCTGATGCGCAATGCGGGTGCCGCAGTCGCTGTGGAGGTGCTCGCCAATTTTCCGGCTGCCAGGCGCGTCCACGTGCTGTGCGGACCCGGCAACAATGGCGGCGATGGATATGTCGTCGCCCGCATTCTTGGGGATAGCGCCGTCGACGTCTTGCTGTGGGCATCCGGCTCGCCCAAAGCCGGCAGCGACGCGGCGTTCGCCGCGGCGGAATGCCCGCTCAGGCCCCGGCCGCTTTCGGAATTTGCTGCCGATAAAGGTTCGATCCTGGTCGATGCGCTTTATGGGGCAGGGCTGTCCAAGCCGCTGTCCGGTGATGCCGCCAGGGCGGTCGAGGTTGCGACAGAACTGAACCTGCCTGTCGTCGCGGTCGATCTGCCCTCAGGCGTGTCAGGCGAAAGCGGCCAGATTCTCGGCCAGGCATTCCGCGCCCGATTCACGGTAACATTCGCGCGAAAAAAGCCCGGCCATCTGCTGTTGCCGGGGCGCGGGATGTGCGGCGAGTTGGTGCTTGCCGACATCGGCATTAGCGACGATATCGTTGCGCAGCTTGAACCGCAAACCTTCGAGAACATCCCGCAGATTTGGCTCGAAAATTTCCCGGCCCCAGCCGTCGACGCACATAAATACAGGCGCGGCCATGTCGGCGTCTTTTCCGGCGGGCCGTCGGCGACGGGTGCGGCACGGCTATCGGCGCTTGCCGCGGCCAGAAGCGGGGCAGGGGCGGTGACCGTGCTGTCGCCGGCGAACGCCGTGCAGGTGAATGCCGCGCATCTGACTTCGATCATGCTGAAAAAGGCCGACAGCATCGCGGACGTGCAGGAATTCATTGGCGACCGCCGGCCGTCGGCGTTCGTCCTCGGACCCGGATTTGGCGTCGGCGAAAAAACCCGCGATTTTGCCCTTGGCGTGCTGGCCAACGGAGAGCGGCAAGACGGCAGGGTCGACGGGCTGGTGCTCGATGCCGATGGCATCACCGCGTTTCGCGATACCCCGAACGTTCTGTTCGAAGCCGCCCATCGTCTGGACGCGCCAGCGCTGGTGCTGACGCCGCATGAGGGCGAATTCGCCAGGCTGTTTCCGGACATCGCCGGAGACAAGAACCTGTCCAAGCTGGCCAAGGCGCGCGCTGCCGCCGAGCGCGCCGGCGCGATCGTCGTCTACAAGGGCGCCGACACGGTAATCGCGGCGCCCGATGGCAGGGCGGCGATCAACGGCAACGGCGCGCCATGGCTGGCCACAGCCGGTTCGGGCGACGTGCTGTCGGGGGTCCTTGCCGGCTTCCTGGCGCAAGGCATGCCGGTTTTCGAAGCCGCCTGCGCGGCGGTCTGGATTCATGCCGAGGCCGGCAGCCGTTTCGGACCTGGGCTGATCGCTGAAGACTTGCCGCTGGCGCTGGTGCCGGTGCTGCGCGAGCTTGCCGAAAACCGCAACGAGGTAACTGCTTGATGAACCGCGGATTCGCGCTGATCGCCGCAATCTTCGTCGCCGCTTTCAAGGTGAACACCGCGCGTGCCGAAGGTCCGGTGATGATCGTCGACGATCCGGCCGTGCTCGCCGCTCTCGATGCCAGGGGTTTTGATTTCGCCGGCATTTTCGATGTCGACGGCAAGGGCGACCTGAAGTCGCTCTATGACAAGGCGCCGGCCTATCATCAGATCGTCGAAACGATTGCCGGCGACGTCGCCGCGCTGCGCGCCGAGATGAAGGCCGGCGGGCGGCCGCTCTACGAAGTCACCGACGGCAATGTCGGCCGCATCATCGACATGCGCTGGCTGAAGACCGACGCCGCGCGCTTCCGGCTGGTCGGTGTCGTCAACCGACTCGATCGGCGTGATTTCGCCGAAATACGAGGCGATGGGGGCTGCGGCGAGGTCCGTTTGATCTACCGTCTTGCCTACAGCTTCAAGAAAAACGGCAAGGTTCTGGCCTCGCGCTTGCCGTTCAATTTCAATGCCATCTATAGCGCCGCGCCGGACGCCGATGGCGGCTGCGTCGGCGTTGCCGGACGCTGGACGCCGCAGCTCGATGAGACCGTCGATATCGGCTGGCTCATCGGCGGGCCGCTTGAAAAGGCCGGGCTGAGTCTCAAGCAGCTCGAGCTCAACGCCCAGGTTGTGCGCTTTCCCTCCGGCCAAGAGACCGAATTTGGTGGCCAGGCTGCCTACCTCATGCGGATTTTTGGCATCGATGGAGAGACGGTCAGCGAAAAGCCGCTGGAAAACACGCCCGACCTGGCGGGGCTTACCGACGACGCCGCGCTGAAAGCAAAACTTGCCGACTATATCAGCGCCGATCTCGCGGCGGTCGACCTCGGCGTCTACGAAATCCCGGATGAATTCCTGGCCAAAAAAGTCGTCTCGTGGTCGACTTTCGGCAGCGCAAGGCAGGCCAATCACCCGTTCACGCCGCTGTTCCAGCCCGCGGATTTTTCCGGGCTGGACTATTCCGCGCTGAAGCTGCTGCGCACGCCGGAAGCGCTGGTCGAGCGGCTCGACAATGGCGCCTGCCAGGGTTGTCATCAGGCTGGTTCGACCGCCGGTTTCCATTTCATCGGCCTCGACGACAAGACGACATCGCCGCTGAACCGCATCGAGGTCGGCATCTCGCCGCATCTTCATGCCGAGATGCCGCGGCGCGAAGCCTGGCTGCGTGCGGCCGCCGATGGCAAGGAGCCGAACCGCCTCCGCCCGTTGTCCTTCGCGCCGCCGGCCGCATGGAAAGACGCCGGCGAGGTGGCTTATGCACCGGCCGAGATGGCGATGCCATGTTTGATGCCGGAGGATGCGGCCCGCTTCGGTACGTCCTGGCAATGCGGTGGCGGCACCGTCTGCACGGCGCTGGCGACCGCATCGGGGGTGCGGACGAAACTGGCGCAATGCCTGCTGCCCAAGGACAGCGAAAAGATGTTCTCCGGCCATCCATGCCTGACCGGCTCGATCGCCAGCAACGGCACGCAGCCTTTCAATGACCGCTACAGCATTACAGGCCAGTTCGCGGCCTTCGCCACCGACATTTCGCGCACCGCCTACACCTGCCGGCCGCCGAAGATCGGCGTGCCGGCCGGCATCGCTTATCGCGGATGCAATGACAAGGACCGTGCCTTTGCCGGCTTCAAGCCGGGCAAGCCGATGCCGAACGAGATCTGCGGGCTCGTCGGCGGCAAAAAATTCGACATCTGCGTGGCGACCAACAATTTCGACCAGTGCTTGGGCGGCGCCGTCAATCGCGGCAACCGGCCGGCTTGCTCGGCCGACCATTTCTGCCGCGAGGATTACATGTGCCAATCGCTGCCGCCCGATACGCCTGGTATCGGCAAGGTGAGAGGTGTCGGCTTCTGCTCGCCGACCTATTTTATCTTCCAGATGCGCATCGACAATCATGCCACGCCGTGGTCGGGCGCCGTCCGCGCGACGATGGGCGCGGGGTTCGGCGCGGCGGAACCGGAGTGAGCTTTGCTGTGGTCGCTTTCGCGACATCAGCGCCTCACAACGGAATGTTGTCGTGCTTCTTCCAGGGGTTCTGCATATCCTTGTTGCGTAGCATGCGCAGCGCACGCGCGATGCGGCGGCGGGTCGAATGCGGCATGATCACCTCGTCGACATAGCCGCGCTCGGCGGCGACGAAGGGCGACAGGAAGCGATCCTCGTAAGCCTTTGTATGTGCTGCGATCTTCTCCGCATCGCCGATGTCCTTGCGATAGATGATCTCGACCGCGCCCCTGGCGCCCATCACTGCGATCTGCGCCGTCGGCCAGGCATAATTCATGTCGCCGCGCAGATGCTTTGACGCCATCACGTCATAAGCGCCGCCATAGGCTTTTCGGGTGATCACGGTGATCTTCGGGACGGTCGCCTCGGCATAGGCGAACAAGAGCTTGGCGCCGTGCTTGATCAGCCCGCCATATTCCTGCGCAGTGCCGGGCAGGAAGCCTGGAACGTCGACGAAGGTGACGATCGGAATCGAAAAACAGTCGCAGAAGCGCACGAACCGCGCCGCCTTGCGGCTGGCGTCCGAATCAAGCACGCCGGCCAGCACCATCGGCTGGTTGGCGACGAAGCCGACCGTCCGCCCTTCGACGCGCCCGAAACCGGTGACGATGTTTTTTGCAAAATCCTGCTGGATTTCGAAGAAATCACCCTCATCGGCAACTTTAAGGATCAACTCCTTGATGTCGTAGGGTTTATTGGCGTTGTCGGGGATCAGTCGGTCGAGCGACAGATCGTCATCGGCGACCGACTGGTAGCATTCGATCTCGGGGATTTCAGCCGTGTTGGAGGCAGGCAGCAGATCGACCAGCCGGCGCATCTGCAGCAGCGCCTCGACGTCATTGTCGTAAGCGCCATCGGCGATCGACGACTTCGTCGTGTGAACGAAGGCGCCGCCGAGGCTCTCGGCGGTTACCGTCTCGTTGGTGACGGTCTTCACCACGTCCGGGCCGGTGACGAACATGTAGGAGGTGCCGCGCACCATGAAGATGAAGTCGGTCATTGCCGGCGAATAGACGTCGCCGCCGGCGCACGGGCCCATGATCACTGAAATCTGCGGGATGACGCCGGAGGCGAGCACATTGCGCTGGAATATCTCGGCATAGCCGCCAAGTGCTGCCACGCCTTCCTGGATGCGGGCGCCGCCGGCGTCGTAGAGGCCGATGATCGGCGCCCGGTTGCGTAGCGCCATCTCCTGCACCTTGACCACTTTTTCGGCGTGGGCTTCGGACAGCGACCCGCCGAACACGGTAAAGTCCTTGGCGAAGACATAGACCGGCCGGCCGTTGACGGTGCCCCAGCCGGTGACGACGCCGTCGCCGGCGATCTTGGTCTTCTCCATGCCGAAATCGGTCGAGCGATGCTCGACATACATGTCGAACTCCTCGAACGAGCCCTCGTCGAGAAAGACGTCGATGCGTTCGCGCGCGGTGAGTTTGCCTTTCTTGTGCTGAGCGTCGATTCGGGCCTTGCCGCCGCCCATGCGCGCCATGGCGCGGCGGCGCTCGAGTTCCTTCAGCACGTCCTTCATCGCTCGGTCCCCAAAGAGAAGCTGATTTGTGGTAATCATGGCGGTAAGCGAGCGCAAGCGCCGCTTTTCGGCCTGCCTTGTTTTCGCAACGCTGGCCGTGCTTTCGCCGCTGGTCTCGATATGCTGGCGGGCATAGCTGGCCGTCTGTTAGGTGCGGCTTACCAACCGCCCTCGCTTCGACTCCACGGCGCGGAACGAGGAATAGCAAGTTCCCCCTTGCGGACACGACCTGCCTCTGGCGCGGATCGAACAGGGAACAAACAGCCTTCAACAGCGAAACTTCTTGGCAGGCATTCGCCGGATATGGCAAACTGAACTTATGAAGAACAGCATAGAAATATCCGAGGATTTGAACCGCCGGATCGACATGTTGGCCTCGCGCTCAACCCTGACTCGCGATCAGATCATTGAGGACGCGCTGTCCCATGGCCGTTCTCTGGCGTGGCAGGAAAAGTGGATAGCTGGTGTTCAGGCGGGGATCGAGGCCGCCGACCGTGGAGACTTCGCAAACGAAGAAGAGATCGCGGCGGTTCTCAACAAATATGGTCAGGCATAGCGGTCGGTGCGAACTGTCTGGACCCGACACTATCTGATCGAGCTTGCATCAATCGGCGACTACATCGGCCAGCATAACCCGCGTGCTGCCGCCCGCCTCGTCAATGACATTCATTCAAAGACTGCTTGGCTGTTGTCCGCCAATCCGTTTATCGGACGTGTCGGCGAGATCAGCGGCACTCGTGAACTGGTGATTTCCGGCACACCCTACGTCGTCGCGTATCGGGTGAAAGACACTCAAATAGAAGTTCTGTTCGTCCAGCATGGGGCGAGGGAATGGCCGGGAGAAGTTTGAGCAGACCTTCACGGCTGCCGTCTTGACTGTTTTCGCTGCGCAGCAACATGACGGCCCTTGCATTTCGCGGCGAGCTGGGCCATATGCGGCGGCATAGGCGCTTGGGCCGGGACCTATCCGGCCTTCTCGACGAATGAGACTGGTTGCGTCTGTTTTCCCTCTTTCCGACATATCGGCAAGGCGGCGAAAAAGCCCCGTGGCATGATGCCTGCGGGCACGACAGCGCAGCCGTGCGGACGATAACGTCCGCCGCCTTGTCGTTTCATGACAGTTTTTCGACGGCAGGTTGCGCCCTGCCGCCATTGATGTTTGCGGCCAGGAGCCGCGTGAAAGAAGAATATTTTGAATAACGAAAACACTTTGACCGGTAATGACACTGGGGAACTTTCGGGTTTCGCAGCACTTGGAATTACGGGCGCGCTGCTCAAGGCCACCCATGGCGCAGGCTTCACCGATCCGAAGCCGATCCAGGCCCAGGCGATCCCGCCGCAGCTGGAAGGCCGTGACATTTTCGGCATCGCCCAGACCGGTTCGGGCAAGACCGCTGCGTTCGCGCTGCCGATCCTTTCGAAGATCATCGCGCTCGGCACCAAGCGCCGGCCGAAGACCGCTCGTGCGCTGATTTTGGCGCCGACGCGTGAGCTTGCCGTGCAGATCGAAGAGATGATCAAGCTGCTCGCCAAGGGCGCCCATGTCTCGACAGCACTCGTGCTTGGCGGCGTCTCGCGCTTCAGCCAGGTGAAGAAGATTGCTCCCGGCGTCGACATTTTGATCGCCACCCCCGGCCGGCTGACCGATCTGGTGCGTGAGGGCGACCTCGTGCTTGCCGACACCAAGTGGCTGGTGCTCGACGAGGGCGACCGCATGCTCGACATGGGCTTCATCAACGATGTCAAGCGCATCGCCAGGGCGACCGCGCCGGACCGTCAGACGGTGCTGTTCTCGGCGACCATGCCGGCCGAAATCGCCGAATTGGCCAAGGGCCTGCTGAAGAACCCGATCCGCGTCGAAGTGGCGCCGCACAGCACTGCGGCGGCCGAGATCGTACAGGGCGTTGTCTTTGCCCGCACCAAACAAAAGCGCCAGGTGCTGGCGACGATGCTCGCCGACGAGGCGATGAAGTCCGTCATCATCTTTTCGCGCACCAAGCATGGCGCCGACAGGGTGACCAAGGATCTCGATCGCGATGGCTTCAAGGCCGCCGTCATCCACGGCAACAAGTCGCAGAACGCCCGCCAGAAGGCGCTGAACGATTTCCGCGAGGGTTCGGTGCGCATTCTTGTGGCGACCGATATCGCGGCGCGCGGCATCGACGTGCCCGGCATCAGCCATGTGGTGAATTTCGACCTGCCGGACGAGGCGGAGAGCTATGTCCACCGCATCGGCCGCACCGGCCGTAACGGCATGGACGGCATCGCCATCACGCTTTGCGACCCGTCCGAGAACAGCAAGCTGCGCCAGGTCGAGCGGATCATCCGCACCAAGCTGCCGATCGTTGCCGACCATCTCGGCAGTCCCGACCCGCAGCGCAATCCTGCCGAAAAGAACGAGCGCAGCTTCGAGCCGGCCAACGACCGCAATGGTCGTCGCGACGGCAGGCGACCGGGCGGCCACAACAACGGCAACAAACGCTTCGGCGACAAGCCGGCCTTTGCCGGCGAGCGCAAGCCGGAAGGCGCCAAGCCCTTCAAGGGCAACAACAAGCGTCGTTTCGGCGGCAAGCGGCCAGCAGCGCGGGCTGCGTAATCAGATAGTGCATCCGGCCCGCGCCTGTCGGGCCGGCTCGGCTGCTCACAATTGAAAAGGCGATCGGAGCGATGCTTCGGTCGCCTTTCGCCTGAGATCTACTTCACCACCGCCTGTACCCACACGACAATGCGCTGCGCGAGGAAAGCTGTGGTTGCTGGCGACAGCGCGTCTCCGGCAATGACATGATTGTCGCGATCGCCGGTATCGTCGACCGGCACCAGTTCGTGCGCCGCGCCCCAGCGCCCGGCGATGTCACGGGTGCGGTCCGGCCGCACGATCCTGTCCGAATCGGAAAAGATGAAGAGGGCAGGGATGGCCGCCTTCTCCACCGGCGCGCCATAGGCCAGCTCGGTCACCGCCACCATCGGCAGGGTCGCCGTGATCGGATAGCGGTAGGTCCAGAATTTCTCGTGCAGCGCATTGCGTGGCACGAAGCTGCGCTGCTTACCGGCGACCAGCTCGGCGATCTTTCGGCCCCACGGCATGGTCAGAAGTTCGGCGCCGGAAGCCTTGACGCCGAAATTCGGCGAGATGAACGCTATTGCCGCCACCCCGTCCGATGCGCCCGGCTGCGTCGCGGCCCAGGCTGCCAGCGAGCCGCCGGTCGAGGTGGCGATGACGATCACCTTGTCGCCGATCGCTCGGCCGATGGCGAGCGATTCCTCATAATCGTTGATCCAGGCGTTGACGCTGCCGTCCACCATTGCGGCACCGCCCTGTCCGTGGCCGGTGAGACGGGTGTAGTAAAGATTGGCGTCGAGCTGGTCGGCCACCTCGTCGGGAAGCGGACGAACCTCGCCCTTCGACGCCGAAAAGCCGTGGATATAGACGATCGACAGCGGCGTCCTGGCGTGAACCATCGGATTGGCCCAGATGATTTCCTTTTCCAGCCCGTCGTGGATATCAGGTACGGCCGCCTCCTTGCGTGCCAGATAGGCTTGCGGGTCATCGCCGATCACGGAAGGATCGAAGCGGATCGTGGTGTCGGCTGGGACGCGCGGGCCAAAGACGTAGGCAAGGACGAGAATGACGGCGAGACCCAATACCGCAAGCACGATCCGTCGCCCCATCGCAGACTCCATGCAATAAATCTCAAGCTATGGCCACGATGGCAAACAGGCAACGACGTCCCGACGGCGGCGGGATCGCCAACTTGATGGCCGGTCTAATCACTCGGCGGCTTTCGGTCGAAATTAAGCGGTCGCGCCTTCCAGCGGGTCGCGGTGCTGATGACCCATCGGCAGAACGGTCTCGGCAGGATTCTGAGCAGCTTCAGGCCCCAGCACAAGCGCCACGGGAAGGTGACTTCGAAGCCGCCGGACTTGATGCCGCGCGCCATGCGGCGCGAGGCGCGATTGACGGGCATCAGCCCGGGCATCGGCAGCAGATTCTTCTCGGTCAGCGGGGTGTCGACGAAGCCCGGGTTTATCACCTGGATGCGGACGTTCATCTTGTCGAAATCGTACTTCAGCGACTCGGCGAGGATATTGATCGCCGCCTTGGTGCCGCCATAGGCGGCCGTGGTCGGCCAGCCGAAATAGGCGGTGACCGAACCGACCAGGACGATATGGCCGCGCGCGCGGACGCGCATGCGCTCGATGACCGGCACGAGGCCGTTGATGATGCCGAAATAATTGACATCGAAGGACTGGCGAAATCCACGGACAGTGAGGTCTTCGCCGGCGGTCGCGATATAGCTCCCGGCATTGAACACGGCCAAGACGATCGGGCCGAGATCCTTCTCGATCGCCGCGACCGTCCTTGCCATGCGTTTTTCGTCGGTGACGTCGCAAGGATAGGCCGTGACGTGGCCCGGCATCTGCGCCGTCTCGACAACAAGCGTATCGATCGGATCGTCGTCGAGCGCCGTCACCGCGACGACATAGCCTTGCGCCGCAAGGTCCTTGGCCAGTGAACGGCCGATGCCGCTGCTGCCGCCGGTAATCCAGGCGACGCCGTGCTTCGGGTCAGCCCGATAAAGTGTCATGCTATGCCTTGCGACTTTTTCTTAGCCTGTGCTCTAGCGGTGAAGAAATCGGATGAAAAGAGCGCTTTTCAATGGTGAGCTTCAATGATTGGCGGAACGCAACGTCTGTTTTGGGAAATTGCAGCCCGGAAATGCCGCTGGACCAGGCAAATTCTTGCCTTGAAACCCAAGCTTCGGGTTTCTAGGGTTCGGCCGCAAGCATAAAGGAATCTCCATGCCCCGTTCTGTGATCGAAGCGATCGGCAATACGCCTCTGATCCGCCTCAACAAAGCCTCGGAAGAAACCGGCTGCGAGATCCTGGGCAAGGCCGAATTCATGAATCCGGGCCAGTCGGTCAAGGACCGTGCCGCGCTGTTCATCATCCGCGACGCCGAGCAGCGCGGACTTTTGAGGCCGGGCGGGGTGATCGTCGAGGGGACGGCCGGCAACACCGGCATCGGATTGACGCTGGTTGCCAAGGCGCTTGGCTACCGCACCGTAATCGTCATCCCGGAGACGCAAAGCCAGGAGAAGAAGGACACGATCAGATTGCTCGGCGCCGAGCTGATCGAGGTGCCTGCCGTTCCCTACAAGAACCCCAACAATTATGTGAAACTGTCGGGCCGTCTGGCCGAGCAGATGGCCCGGTCCGAGCCGAACGGTGCGATCTGGGCCAACCAGTTCGACAACGTCGCCAACCGTGATGGCCATACCCGCACCACGGCGGAAGAAATCTGGGCCCAGACCGGCGGCAAGGTCGACGGTTTCGTCTCGGCGGTCGGCTCCGGCGGAACACTGGCCGGGGTCGCCTTCGGGCTCAAGGCCAGGAGCAAGGACGTCAAGATCGCGCTCGCCGATCCGCTCGGTGCGGCGCTCTATAGCTTCTACACCAGCGGTGAGCTGAAATCCGAAGGCAGCTCGATCACCGAAGGCATCGGGCAGGGGCGGGTCACCGCCAATCTGGAAGGGTTCACACCGGATTTCTCCTTCCAGATTCCGGATGAGGACGCGCTGCCTATCGTCTTCGACCTGATCCAGGAGGAAGGCCTGTGTGTCGGCGGCTCGACCGGCATCAACATTGCCGGCGCGATCCGGCTGGCACGTGAGATGGGTCCCGGCCACACCATCGTGACTGTGCTCTGCGACTATGGCACGCGCTATCAGTCGAAATTGTTCAACCCGGAATTCCTGCGTCAAAAGCAGCTGCCGGTGCCGGGCTGGATGGAACAGCGGAGCACGATCTCGGTGCCGTTCGAAGAGGTTGCGTGATGGCTTACAGGACGGATGCCCTGTTTCGCGACGACGCCTATCTCAGGACGGCTGATGCCGTGGTTGTCGCCGTCAACGACCGTGGCGGCATCATTCTGGACCGGACGATCTTCTATGCCACGTCGGGCGGCCAGCCTGGCGATACGGGCACGCTCGAACGCGCCGACGGCAGCCTGATCGCTGTTGCCGCCACCATCACCGGTGAGACCAAGGATGACATCATCCATGTGCCGCCGCCTGAGCAGGCGGTGCCTGAGGTCGGTGAGCCGGTAAAGCTTGCCCTCAATTGGGAGAGGCGGCATCTGCTGATGCGCATGCACACAGCCTGCCATTTGCTTACCGTCGTCTGCCCGTTCCCGATCACCGGCGCCTCGGTTTCCGAGGACGACAGCCGTATCGATTTTGATATTCCGGATGCCGGCTTCACCAGGGAAGATGTGACGGCCCGGCTGATGGAATTGGTGCGAGCCGACCACCCGGTCTTTGTCAGGCTGATCACCGACGAGGAACTGGCGGCCAATCCGGGACTGGTGAAATCGAAAAATGTTCGGCCGCCGGTCGGCACGGGCAAGATCCGCCTGGTCGGCGTTGGCGAGAACGCCTCGATCGACAGCCAGCCTTGCGGCGGCACCCATGTGAAGAGCACTGGAGAAGTCGGCGAGATCCATATCGGCAAGATCGAGAAGAAGGGTCGCGAGAACCGGCGCTTCCGAATACGCTTTGGCCCAATGCCGCCGGCCTGATAAACAGCCGGCCTGATAACAGATTGTCGAAGGCGGGCAGGAGAAGAACAATGGCCGAAGACAGCCCTTTCACCGTCGATGCGGACTGGTTGCAGAAGCGCCTTGGCGAGCCTGGCCTGACCATCATCGACGCGTCCTGGTATTTGCCGGCGCAGAAGCGGGACGCGCGCGCCGAATATGACGCAGCGCACATTCCAGGCGCCCGTTTCCTGGATCAGGATGCGATCTCGGATCCTGATTCACCGCTGCCGCACACACTGCCGTCGCCGCAGCATTTCGCCCAATATGTCGGCGCCATGGGCATTTCGGCCGACGACACCATCGTTGTCTATGACGGTCCGGGTTTCTTCTCGGCGCCGCGCGCCTGGTGGATGTTCCGTGTTATGGGGGTGTTCCAGGTCTACATATTGGACGGCGGCTTCGATCGCTGGAAAGCGGCTGGACGGCCAGTGACGGCGGAGCCGACGAAAATCGCGCCTTGCGTGTTCCATGCCGACTTCGATGCCGCTCGCGTCGCCAGCCTGGCCGACATGCGCCGGATCGTCGAGACCGGAGAAAGCCAGATCGCCGACGCGCGTTCGCCTGGCCGGTTTGCCGGTACCGAGCCGGAGCCTCGCGCCGGCGTCCGCTCGGGCCATATGCCCGGCGCGCGCAATGTGCCGTTTTCGGTGCTTGCCGAGGACGGCGAACTGGTGTCGAAAGACCGGTTGCGCAAGGTGATCAAGGACGCCGGCATCGACCTGTCAAAGCCGGTTGTCACCTCTTGCGGCTCAGGCGTTACGGCGGCGGCGATCACGCTGGCGCTCGAGACGCTAGGCCACACCGACAACAGGCTCTACGACGGTTCATGGACCGAATGGGGTGGGCTTGGCGATACGCCCGTCGTCACGGGCAAGGACTGACTGTGATGGAAAACGGCGCGCTTGAAGACATCGAGGTCACGGTGACGTTTCTCGAAATGCATGCGCCGCCGGCCTATTCGCCGCCGCTGCCGTACAACCGCCAGATCGCGCTGCTGAAGACCAAGGACATTCCGCTGCATTTCTACCGCTATTTGATGGATCGGGTGGGCCGCAAATGGCACTGGGTCAACGTGCTGAGGCTGAGCGACGAGGAGCTTTCCGCCGGAATCCATCGCGAGGACCGCGACATCAGGGTGCTGTATCTCGACGGCTCGCCGGCCGGCTTTTTCGACCTGAAGCCGCATCTGCCGGGAGAAGTGGAACTTGCCTATTTCGGCATGATGGAGCACGCAACCGGCCAAGGCATCGGCCGCTGGTTCCTGGGGGCGGCGATCGACGCGGCGTGGTCGCACGGACCAAGGCGGGTGACGGTGCAGACCTGCACGCTCGACCATCCGGCGGCATTGCCGCTCTATCAGAAGCTCGGCTTTGAACCGGTCGCGCAAAAGAAGGAGATGGTGCATCCAATGACCTTCGCCGAGCGAGCGGCCAGCGTCATGCGGCCATGATTTTCTCCGCAAGCTGAACCTTCATCGATGCTTCAGCTTGGAGGCAAACTGTTGGAGCGTTCGCCACGATCCAAGGGAACGCGTGGCGCTCGAAATGGCGATGGGAGGATCAAATGACGATTCGAGTGGTGATGGCCGGTGCGACCGGCTGGGTCGGCAAGGCACTGGTTCCGGCGATCGGGGCGCAAGGCGACATGGCGCTGGCCGCGGCCGTGTCACGCAGCGGCGCTGGCCAGGATTCCGGCCTGCTGGTCGGCCTGCCGGCTAATGGCATCATCGTTTCCGCATCGCTGGCCGAGGCAATGGAGGTGCCGTCGGACGTGCTGGTCGACTACACCAAGCCGCATGTCGTGAAGGACCATGCGCTGTTGGCCATCGAAAACGGACGGCACGTGGTGATCGGCACCTCGGGGCTCGGTGCGGCCGAGTTCGGCGAGATCGACGCTGCAGCCCGCGCCAATCGAGTCGGCGTCATTGCCGCCGGCAATTTTTCGATCACCGCCACGCTGATGAAGCGGTTTGCCCTGATGGCGGCGAAATACGTGCCGGATGTCGAGGTCATCGACTATGCCAGCGCCAGGAAACCCGACGCGCCGTCCGGCACGGCGCGCGAGCTTGCCGAAGCGCTGGCCGATGTCCGCAGAGCTTCGACCGCGCGGCCGGTCTCGGAGGTCTCCGGTGTGCCGGGAACGCGCGGTGCGGCGGTCGGCACGGGCGAGGGGGTGCAGGTGCATGCGCTGCGCCTGCCTTCCTACATCCTGTCCTGCGAAGCGCTGTTCGGCCTGCCCGACGAGCGGCTGACCATCCGCCACGACGCCGGCTCGTCCGCTGCCCCTTACGTGGCCGGGACGCTGCTCGCCATCCGGCGGGTACAGGAGATCACAGGGCTGGTGCGCGGTCTCGACGCGCTGATGGACTGATCCGAATTGGCAGGAATCGGGTGGGAAGCGCTGGCGCAGCGACGTAATTTCCGGTCGACGACATCGGAGATTTCACCATGACCATCCAGTTCATGGCCTTGCCAACGGAAGGTGTCAGAGCCTTGCAGCGCGGCGGGCCGGACGCCTATGGCCTGATACCAGAACGTAAAATATCCGACGGTGACGGCGTGCCTTGCCGCCACTGCCTGAAGAACGTCGCCGCTGGAGAAGCCTACTTTGTCCTGGCTTATCGGCCATTCCCGAAACTGCAGCCTTATGCCGAGACCGGTCCGATCTTCCTGCATGCCGAGCCCTGCGAGCGCGCTGCCGAGGCCGAGGCGCTTCCCGAAATTCTTGAAAGCAGCGACTACATCGTGCGCGGCTACGGCAGCGACGACCGCATCGTCTACGGCAGCGGCGGCGTCATCCCGACAGGCGCTATCGCGGCGCGGGCCGAGAGTTTGTTCAAGCGCGACGATATCGCCTACGTGCATGTCCGCTCGGCACGCAACAATTGCTATCAGTGCCGGATCGAGCGCGCGTGACCGGATCGGTCGCAGCTGTCGTACGCCTGTCGCAATGTCGCGTTATGGAATGATTGTCGATCGATTTGCCGACCGCGGATGAACCGGCGGGAGATCTCGATATCAGAGGAAGCGGGGCTTTGGCTCCGCTTTTTTGCTGCCTGTATTGTCCCGCCCATTTCGTCACCCGAAGAAAAAGCCCGCCGGAATGACCGACGGGCTTTGACTGTTGTCTGGACGGCTCGAAATTAGTTGAACTTGTACTTCGCACCGATGCGAACGGTGTGGAACGAAGGCGTGGAGGTGAGAGTGTCGTCCGGCAGCCCAAGATCCGACGAAAAATCTTTTTCCGAGAACTGCGAGTAGCGGTACTCGAGGCCGACGGTCACGTTGCTGGACATGGCCGTTTCCAGACCACCACCCACCGAGAATCCGCTGGAGTCCCAATCGAGGATGTCGCCGATGGGCGAAGACGCATTCAGATCGAAATGCTGCCAGCTGTAACCGCCGAGCACATAGGCAAGTGTCGATTCGTTGACTTTCATGCCGACGCGGGCAAGCACATCGAAGCCGTAATCGGTATCCAGATTGATCGATCCGCCTGGAACTTCCAACTCGGAAGTCATGCCGGAGTAGCGGGCATCCACCATGACACCTGCGACCCAGCTGCCGAAATCATGGTCATAGCCGACGTTCAATTCGCCGAACACACCTTCGCCGCCGAGCCCGTTGAACTCGAGCCCGCCAAGCGGCGGAACCTCGATCTGATGCACCGACGCACCCGCGCCGGCGGCGCCGCCGACGTAGAAGCCGGTCCAGTTGTAGGCAGGCGCTTCAAAAGAGGCGACGCCGCCATTCTGGGCGCCAAAGCGATAGTTGGCCCCGACCTGGAACGTATGCCGCGACGTGTCGAGATTGAGGGTGCCATCCGGCGCCCCGAGATCGGAAAGCAGATCATCGTTTGTGCCGAAGCGGGTATAACGGTACTCTGTCTTGATGGTCCAGTTGCTGTTGATGGCCGTTTCAACGCCGGCTCCGACGAAGTAGCCGCTCTGGTCCCAATCCAGGTCAAAACCAGCGTTGGTGTCGAGTTTGTATTTCTGCCAGGAATAGCCGCCGAGCACATAGCCCAAAGTGTTCGGCGTGAACAGGTAACCGGCCCGCAGACCAGCGTCGAAGCCGTAGGTCTCTTGGACCGAAGCCTCTAGTCCAGCTACATCGAGCGTGGTTTCAATGTTGCCGATATGGGCGTCCAAGAGTCCGCCGATCAGGAAGCGCGGCGACACCATATAGTCGTACCCAACGGTCAGTTCACCGTATACGCCTTCACCACCAATGCCGTTCAACGAGAAGCCCGGAAGGAAATCGCTGCTGAGCTCGTGGACATTGGCGCCGGCGCCAACGCCGAAGCCGACATAGATGCCACTCCAGTTGAAGGCCGACGTCTCGACCACCGGCACAAGCGCATCGGCGGCATCAGAAGCCGATCCAAGCGCCAGAACGGAAACCGCGCCAAGAAGAAGAGATTTTGCGAATCGTTTGTTGATCATTGCCCCTGCCTTTTGAAGACCCGTCAGCCGTCTAGCACCTGCCCATGCTGGCGGCTGTAACAAAAAAGCCACAGGAATGACACATTGCAAGCAAAACGGGTAAAGGCGGTCAGCTGATCGCAAACCGCGAAATTTTCTTGTGGAAAAAAGAGCCGCCGGGGGCGTCGGCGGCTCTGTCGGGAGAGGAAATCGGCGGCGGGTTCAGGCGGCGAGAACGGCCTTCGGCTCGACCAACTCATAGCCGAGTGCTTCGGCCACCGCGCGGTTGGTGATCTTGCCCTTGTGGACATTGAGGCCGTTGCGCAAATGATGATCGTCGACCAGCGCCTTCAGGCCCTTGTCGGCAAGCTGCAGGCCGTAATGCAGCGTCGCGTTGTTCAACGCCTGGGCCGAGGTGACCGGCACCGCGCCCGGCATGTTGGCGACGCAATAGTGAACGACGCCGTCGACCTCATAGGTCGGGTCGGCATGAGTTGTGGCGTGCGAGGTCTCGAAGCA
>NZ_JBVVPX010000035.1:0-84250 GCF_055811375.1 Mesorhizobium sp. WSM4848 | reverse complement strand
TGGAAGCCTCTTGAATCACGCCAACCTACGCCGTGCCACAAATTACAACTCGCCGTTAACCTGAACTCGTTGCCCTGACTCGGAATGGTTCGACTTGAACCTGCCTTGCTCTAGTGGTCTGCTAGCCCGGATTATTTCACACTGTTGGGACAAACCGGTTCAGGAGGATCCACAATGAGCGAACGTCTTGAGGACATTGCCGCGGCGATGGTGGCCGACGGCAAGGGTCTTTTGGCCGCCGACGAAAGCTCCGGCACCATCAAGAAGCGCTTCGACGTGATCGGCGTCGAATCGACCGCCGACAGCCGCCGCGACTATCGCGAGATGATGTTCCGCGCCAAGGAGGCGATGACCAGATACATCTCCGGCGTCATCCTCTATGACGAGACCATTCGCCAGAAAGCCGCCGACGGCACGCCGCTGGTCGACATCATCAAGTCGACCGGCGCCATTCCAGGCATCAAGGTCGATGCCGGCGCCAAGCCTCTGGCCGGGCACACCGGCGACACCATCACCGAAGGCCTCGACGGCCTGCGCGAGCGGCTCGCCGACTATTACAAGCTCGGCGCCCGTTTCGCCAAATGGCGTGCCGTGATCGACATCGACGTCGCCAAAGGCGTGCCTTCCGCCACGTCGATCGGCTCGAACGCCCATGCGCTCGCCCGCTATGCGGCGCTCTGCCAGGAGGCCGGCATCGTGCCGATCGTCGAGCCGGAGGTACTGATGGACGGCGCTCATGACATCGGCACCTGCTACGAGATCAGCAAGGCGACGCTGACGAAACTCTACACCGAGCTCTACGCCGCCCGCGTCGTCCTCGAAGGCACCATCCTGAAGCCGAACATGGTTCTCGCCGGCAAGAAGTCGGGCAGCACCAGCAGCCCCGAGGAAGTCGCCGAAAAGACCATAAAACTGTTCCGCGAAACGGTCCCGGCAGCGATTGGCGGCATCGCCTTTCTCTCTGGCGGGCAATCGGACGAGGAGGCGACCGCCAACCTCAACGCCATCAACGCCATCGGCCCGCATCCATGGAAGCTGACCTTCTCCTATGGCCGCGCCTTGCAGGCGGCGCCGCAGAAGGCCTGGGGCGGCAAGGCGGCCAACGTCGCCGCTGCCCAGGCCGCCTTCGCCCACCGCGCCCACATGAACCACCTGGCAGCGCTTGGCAAATGGCAGCCGGAACTGGAACAGGCCGCCTGACCGGTTTTTTCTAGCTTCGTCCGAACCCGGGCCATGGGCCCGGGTTCCATCTGCTCCAAAATGCTCCAAAACAATGCGGCGCCGTGTCGGCTTGCGCTGAGCCCGAACGCCCCCATTAACGGTTTGCGATGCAGCGCTTTCTTGCCCTCCTCACCTGGCTCGCCTTTCCGGTCTATGTCTGGCAGGGGCTCGGCGTGCGCCGCCGCACCAGCCGCATGCTGCCGGCGCAAGGTCCGGTCATGCACGAGATTTCGGGCTTGGCGCCGGCGATCTCGCTGCTGATGCTTGGCGATTCTTCCGCCGCATCGGTCGGCATCGGCAATTCCGAATACGGGCTGGCCGCGCAACTGGCCGAGCTGATCTCGAAACGCACCGGCCGCGCAGTGCGCTGGCGGGCAGCCGGCTTCAACTCGGCGACCTCAGGCCAGATCCGCGATCATGTGCTGCCCAATCTGTCGGCCGATCCGTGGACACATATTGTGCTCGCCATCGGCACCAACGACACCAAGAACTTTCACTCGGTGCCACGCTTCAAAAGCGATTTTGGCGGCCTGCTCTACGCGCTGCGCGCCAAATGGCCGGAGGCGCGCGTGGTGTGGTCGCCGGTGCTGGAATTCACCCGTGCACCGGCAATGCCGCCGCTGCTCGGAAAGATCCTGGAAATCCGCGCCGCCGAGATGAACCGGATGGGCGAGCGCCTTTGCCTCGAACGCGGCGCTGTGCCGGCGCCGCGCCTGCCGATCACCGATGCCGAAGCCGGTTTTGCCCCCGACGGATTTCATGCCTCGGAAGCCGGCTACCGGGCCTGGGCGGAACATCTGGTCGATTTGGTGCTGGCCAACAAACCACGCCTGCGTAGCGGCCGCCAGCCCTAATGCATGTCGCGCAAAAGCATGCCCTCGGGCCTGACCCGAGGGTGTGCAGCGGTTTTGCGATAACGACATGCATAAAACAACAACTTAAAGCGCGTCGCGTGAGGTCGGTTGAACGCGACGCGCTTTAGGTCCAATGGCCCAGCGCCGCTGTTATCGAAATCGCCGCCATCGCCAATACCGCCAGCTTCCAAAAATCGCTGCGCCGCTTCAGCCCGGGCCAGCCGAGCGGCTTGATCAGCTGAATGACCATCATGGCGACGATAACGAGCGCAAGAAGTTTCGACATGCCGCTTTTGATCAGCGTTGCGGTCGGCTGTCAAAGCGCTCCGCTGGCATCAGATCGGCATAACGCTGAGAGATATTATGCCAGCGGCTTTAGGCCGGCCTCAATCGCGGCCCGTTTCGGTTCGAGGAACGGTGGCAAGGCCAGCCTTTCGCCCAGCGTTTCCAGCGGCTCGTCGGCCGTGAACCCCGGGCCGTCGGTGGCGATCTCGAACAATATCCCGTTCGGCTCCCGGAAATAGAGCGAACGGAAATAGTATCGCTCGACCTCACCGCTTGACGGCAGCCGGAATTCGGCCAGCCGCGCCGTCCATTGATGCAAAATCTCCTGGTCCGGCGCCCTGAATGCGACGTGGTGGACCGCACCGGCGCCCTGCCGTGCCGGCGCAAGGCCCGGCTGCACAGCGACATGAAGCTCCGCCGCCGGGCCGCCTTCTCCCATCTCGAAGACGTGAACCTGGCCCTGACCATCCGGCGAGGCATAGTCCCGCGCCTTGCGCATGTTCATCACCCTGGTCAGCACGGTTTCAGTGTTGGTGATGTCGGGAACGCTGATGACGATAGGCCCGAGCCCGCGTATCTGGTGCTCGATGGGGATCGGGCTTTGAGCCCAGGGATGACTGTCGCCCTTGCCGCCATCGCTGACGAGACGCAGGCGCTGGCCTTCCGGGTCTTCGAAGTCCAGCGACGGGTAGCCGCCGATATCACTGATCTCTCCCGTCGCGCCGATCTCTTCCGTCGCGACGGTCTCGCCGGACAGGTGCTGCTTCCACCAGGCAAGGCTTTCACGGCTGGCGACCCTCAGGCTGGTCCGCACGATGCTGTTGGTGCCGCGCCGCTCGCGTCCGACCGGCCAATCGAAGAAGGTAAGATCGGTGCCAGGCGTCGCCTCGGCGTCGGCATAGAAAAGGTGATAGGCCGACGTGTCGTCCTGATTGACCGTCTTCTTGACCAGTCGCAGGCCCAAGGACCTGGTGTAGAAGCGAAGGTTTCCGGGTGCATTGGCCGTGATTGCGGTCAGATGGTGGATTCCTGTCAGTTGCAGGCTCATTGTCATCTCCCTGATCTCTGGAAAACTTTTTCTCCTTCAATATCGGAACCCCGGCCCTATCGCTGCTGCGGATTCCGACGTCCGTCGTTGGCAGATGAAAGACTTGGTCCCGGCGACGAGAAAGCCTGCTTCTCTCGGGCAGACGGATCGGGACCGGCAAAACCTGGCACTCTCACCAAAGACCGCTCAGCCTCCTGACAGACTGCTGTCAGGAGGGGTGTGCGATAGTGTCTCCATCGAAAGAGAGGAGACCCAGCCATGAACGGTTTTACCATTCTGCGTAGCGTACAGCATTATGTCGGCAAGATCCGGACGATGCGCAACGAGATCCGCACCCGGCGTTTCATGGACGAGCTGCCGCACAGCATCCGCAAGGACATCGGGTGGCCGGATAATTATGACGGCCGCCACGGCCGCGGCCATTGAGGCGATTTTTTTCGCAGCAGCGGTTGGATGCGGACGCCACCGCGCCCAGATAAACAGGTCCGGCGGACCGAAAGACGGAGCAGGACATGTCCGAACAGAAAACTATCGGCGTTCTTTTCATCGATCGCTTCGCCGACTGGGAATACGGGCTGCTGGCGGCTTCGGCGGTCGAATGGTTCGGCGCACGCGCGGTGTCGCTGGCGCCGAACGGCAAGCCGGTGACTTCGGCCAGCGGATTTATGCTGACGCCCGACCGCTCCACCGCGGTTGATGAAAACACCGATCTCGACGCCGTCGCGGTCATCGGCTCCGACCAGTGGGTCGATGCGCCGCCTGACGTCTCCGCACTGCTGACAGCGATTGCGGCGCGCGGCGGGGTGGTCGGCGGCATCTGCGCCGGCACGCTGGCACTGGCGCGGGCCGGTCTGTTCGAGAAGGCCAAACACACCAGCAATGGTCGTGACTGGATCAACGAAAAGGAACCGGGCTATCCGGGCGCCCAGAACTATCAGGACGTGCCCTATGCCGTCGCCGACGGTCGCATCGTGTCCGCGCCTGGTTCGGCTCCCGGCACCTTCGCTCTTGCCTATTTGAAGACGCTCTATCCGCAGAGAATCAGCGATCTCGCTGAGATGCGCACGCTGTTCGCCAAGGAGTATACCGAAGGGGAGTTTGCTGAAGCCTCCTGACAGTATGGTGTCAGGAGCGGCGTGCAATAATTCGAAAGCATCAGGAGACAGACATGGCCTTCCCCCTGCAAAAAGCTTCGGGCTCTTCGTCTAGGTGACGCATGGTAAAGAGCTGGAACGACAAGCTGAACACGCCGGGCATCAACGGCATCAAGCCGACGCCGCGGACTGTTGGCGACGTCGTCGAGGGCCAGCCGATGCTGGTGCCGACGGCACGGCAGGTTGAAGATTTCATCCGCTCCATTCCAAAGGGCGTGGCCATGGATGTCCGCGCGTTGCGCACCGCGCTCGCCATTGAGCATGGCGCCGAAGTGACATGTCCGGTCACCATCGGCTATCATCTGCGCACTGTCGCCGAGGCCGCCAATGAGGATCTGGAACGCGGCATGACGCTGAGCGACATCGCGCCGTTCTGGCGGGTGCTGGATGCAATGACGCCGACAACACGGAAGTTGTCCTTCAGCGCGGCATTCGTCGCCGCGCAGCGCAAGCGCGAAGGGCTGAAATCATAATGCATGTCGCCCAGAAGTGGGAACCGGTTTTGGGCATGCATAAAAGCAACATCGAGGACCGTACGATGCGCCGCGCCGACAGGCTCTTCCAGATCGTGCAGCATCTGCGCGGTGGCCGCCTGGTCACCGCCCAGAAGCTGGGCACGTGGCTCGAGGTATCCGAGCGAACCATCTACCGCGACATCGCCGACCTGCAGTCGACCGGTGTGCCGATCGACGGCGAGGCCGGCGTCGGCTACATGATGAGGGAGGGTTTCGACCTTCCGCCGCTGATGTTCACGCGTGACGAGATCGTCGCGCTGGTCGCCGGCGCCCGCATGGTGCGTGCGTTTGGCGGCGCTGCGATGGCGCGGGCCGCCGACGAGGCGCTGGTCAAGATCGGCGCCGTGCTGCCCGATGCCGAAAAGGACCGCATCGCCCGCACCGAGATCCACACGCCGATGTGGGTGGTGAGCGACGCCGCCCGCGAAGCAATCGACCTGATCGAGCGCGCGGTGGAAAAACGCCAGGTGCTGACCATCGACTACTCCGACGAAGCCGGCCGCAGCACCGCGCGCGACATCAGGCCATTGGGCCTGTGGTTCTGGGGCAAGGTGTGGACGCTGGTCGCCTGGTGCGAGATGCGCGACGACTTTCGCGCTTTCCGCATCGACCGCATCGCTTCAGTGGTCATAGCCGGCCGCATCTTCAAGCCGGAGCGCGGCAAGCAGCTCGCCGATTTTTACCGTGCGGTGGAGCGCAGCGAGGACTACGGCATGGCGCCGGACCGGGCCGCGCGAACATAGGCGCTCTTACCTTTCTCCCCTTGTGGGGCCCGAAGGGCAGGCGAGGCCCGTGACTCGCCCCGGGCGGTGGATTGGCGCGCAGCACCAAGACGAAGAGGGGTGCTGGACGGAGCGCTGTTGGTGCCAAGCTGGAGCACCCCTCATCCGGCCGCTTCGCGGCCACCTTCTCCCACAAGGGGAGAAGGAAGAGGCGCCTCACCCCTCCTCGTCGTCCTTGTCCTCGTCCTTCGATTTCAGCGCCGAGAGCTTGGCGAAGACGGCGTTGGCGTCGAGTTCCGCATCCTCGTCCTTTGGCTTCTCCGGCGCCGGCACCAGGCGCTCGGTCAATGCCGCCGGCAGCAGCGTGTCGCCGGCCGGCTGTGCCTGCTCGCGGCCACGCGAGGCGCGGTTGACTTCCATGTCGAGGTCGATCTGCGAGGTGAGGCCCAGCGTCACCGGATCCATCGGCTGCAGATTGGCCGAGTTCCAGTGCTTCCTGTCACGGATCTGGTCGATCGTCGACTTGGTGGTACCGACGAGGCGCGCGATCTGCGCGTCCTTCAGCTCGGGATGGTTGCGCACCAGCCAGAGGATAGCGTTGGGCCGGTCCTGGCGCTTCGACAGCGGCGTGTAGCGCGGACCCTTGCGCTTGGATTCCGGCACCCGCACCTTGGGGTCGGACAGCTTCAGCCGATGGTTCGGATCCTTCTCGGCGCGTGCGATCTCGTCGCGGCTCAGCTGGCCGGTCATGATCGGGTCCATGCCCTTGATGCCTTGCGCCGATTCGCCGTCGGCGATCGCCTTGACCTCGAGCGGATGCAGCCCGCAGAACTGCGCGATCTGCTCGAAGGACAGCGCCGTGTTGTCGACCAGCCAGACGGCGGTCGCCTTGGGCATCAGCAGCGTATTGGCCATTGCGAAAAATCCTTCTCGTTCGCCCGCGTTCCCGCGCGGGCGGTGGTTTTAGAGCCACCAAAATGGGAAAATCGCGATTTATATAGCCTCTCCGTAGCCGTTCCGCAACGTTTTTGGGAGGTCCGGCGCCTCGCGGCGCCGATCGATCATTGCAGCCGCTGCTTGACGGACTTCAAAACGACAAAACCCGCCGGACTGGGTCCAGCGGGCTCGGAACCGGCGACGGCAAACCCGTCTGCTGCGGCTCTGGCTTCTAAAGCATGATCTCGGACGCAAGCACCACTTCGCGAAAATGCGCCTTGATGCTTTTCGGGCGAGATCTCGCTCGAGATCAAAGCGTCTTACGGGCGATCCTCTCGATGTCGCCCCGGTTGATGCCGAGGTCGTTGAGCTCGCGAGCGTTCAGGCGGTTCAGTTCGCGCACGGTTTCATTGTACATACGCCAGTTACGGAAAGCACGGATCGGGTTCATGGTAGTCCTCCATCGTTTCGATGCCGCTCAAATAGGCACCGTTGATGAAAAGTTGAACAGACGCTTTTGCATGGCGGCAATGCGTTTGTTGCATTGCGCAATTAAGGTTTTGTTCAGCTTGCTTACCGACCGTCAGCCGACATCGAGCACGATCTTGCCGATGTGGTCGCCGTCCTCCATCCGCTCATGCGCCCGCCACGCTTCCGTGAGCGGGAAGATCATGTCCATGACC
Source organism: Mesorhizobium sp. WSM4848 (assembly GCF_055811375.1). NCBI lineage: Bacteria > Pseudomonadati > Pseudomonadota > Alphaproteobacteria > Hyphomicrobiales > Phyllobacteriaceae > Mesorhizobium > Mesorhizobium sp. WSM4848. The sequence continues at coordinate 76,832 of NZ_JBVVPX010000035.1, read as the reverse complement.
GGTGCTACCTTGCGGGTGCCGAGCAGCGGCCACACCTGCGCCTCCAGCGCTGCGGCGATTGCCGCCTTGAATTCGACGGTGCGCGGCCGCAGCGTCGAGCCGGTGTGGGTGAGCCGCTTGACCATGATCTTCGAGAAATCGGCGCTTGCCACCGCCCCGCTCTGCGTCGCGATCTGGACGATGCGGCCTTCCACCGCCGCGGCCTCGTAGTTTCGCGCCACATAGTCGCCGCCGACCATGTCGAGGATGACGTTGGCGCCCTTGCCGCCGGTCGCGTCCTTGACCGCCGCGACAAAATCCTCCTCGCGGTAGTTGATCGCCCGGTCGGCGCCGAGCTTCAGACAGGCGTCGCACTTCTCCTGGCTGCCGGCGGTGGTGATGACATAGGCGCCGAAGGCCGAGGCGAGTTGGATTGCCGTGGTGCCGATCCCGGACGAGCCGCCATGAACGAGCAGCGTCTCGCCGCTCTTCAGGGCGCCGCGCTCGAAGACATTGTGCCAGACGGTGAAGTAGTTTTCCGGTACCGCCGCCGCCTCGGTGTGGGTGAAGCCGGCCGGCAGCGGCAGCACGCTGCCGGCATGGACCTTGACGTATTCGGCATAGCCGCCGCCGGGCGTCAGCGCGCAGACCCGGTCGCCGACGCGCCAGCGGGATATCTCGTCGCCGAGAGCTGCAACTTCGCCCGACGCTTCGAGGCCTGGCAGGTCCGACGCACCAGGCGGCGGCGGGTAGACGCCCTTGCGTTGCTGCACATCCGGCCGGTTGATGCCGGCGGCGCGCACCCGGATCAGGATTTCGCCGGGACCAGGCACGGGCACGTCGCGCGTTTCCGGTTTCAGCACCCGCGGTCCGCCGGGTTCGGTGATCGCGATGGCCGTCATCTTCGCCGGAATCTTGTCCTGTCCGCTCGCCATGAATTTTCCCGTCTCGCTTCGCCAGTTTCTTGCCGGCTGCCGGTTTTCTTGCTGACTGTTTGCATCCTTGCCCATGCCCTATGTATGCTGATTGCCAAATCAGGCAAATGGCCACTGCAGCGCCGGGCGTGCGATTGGACGCGCAAAGGACGCTGTAGCCGTTTAATTTTTGCGCATGAGCGAGGAGCGACGATGGCGATCTTCGACGACGAACCCAAAAAGAAAGCCCGCCCGCATGAGATCGGGCAGGATCTGTCGCTGCTTTCCGTCGATGAACTGTCCGAACGGATCGGCATCTTGCGCGACGAGATCGCCCGGCTCGAAGCCGAGCTCAAGACCAAGAGCACCACCAAATCAGCGGCCGAAGCGCTGTTCCGCCGCGGATAGTTTCCAGAGCCGAAGCGCCCGCCGCCGAAAAGCTCGAATGCGACTGTCTCCAGACCCTCCCCAAATCCCAGCCGGATAAGCTAAATGTTTGCAAGCTACCGACCGATCCTTTCGCTGCTTCGCGGCACCGCTTTCCTGCTGGCGGCGACCGGGCTGCACGGGCTGCTGTTGCCGCTGCGCGGCCAGTTGGAGGGTTTCTCGACCGCATCGCTCGGCCTGATGGGCACGGCCTGGGCCGGCGGCTTCGTCACCGGCTGCTTCTTTGCGCCGCGCCTGGTGCGCCGCGCCGGTCACGTACGCGCTTTTGGCGCCTTTGCGGCATCGGGAGCCATCGTCGCACTGCTCACCGGCCTGATCATCGACGAATATATCTGGATCCTGCTGCGCGCCTTCACCGGCTTCACCATGGCTGGCGCCTTCATGATCATCGAAAGCTGGCTGAACGAGAAGTCCACCAACGAGAACCGCGGGGCCGTCTTCGGGCTTTACATGATGGTCACCTATGCCTCGATCATGGGCGGCCAGATGATCGTTGCCGGCGGTGACGTGAAGTCGGCCTCGCTGTTCATGATCACCGGCATCCTGTTCTGCCTGTCGCTCATTCCGACCGCAGTGTCGACGGCTTCGCATCCCAAGCCGCTGCAGGACGTCTCGCTCGACGTCAAGGGGCTCTATGTCAATTCGCCGGTGTCGGCGATCGCCTGCGTTTTGATCGGCGTCGCCAACGGCGCCTGGGGCACGCTTGGCGCCGTCTATGGCGCCCGCATCGACATTTCCACGGCCGAGATCGCGCTGATGATGAGCCTGGTGGTCGTCGCCGGCGCCGCCATGCAACTTCCGGCCGGGCGTCTCTCCGACAAGACCGACCGCCGCTTCGTGCTGGCGGGCCTGGCGTTCGGCGCGGCGCTGTTCGCCGTCGCGCTGTTCCTGTTCGAGCCGCGCTCCGGCGTCTTCGTCATCGTCTGCACCGCCGCCTACGGCGCCTTTGCCTACACGCTTTATTCGATCGCCGTGGCCCATGCCAACGACCACGCCCGGGCGGAGGATTTCGTCAAAGTGTCCGGCGGCCTGCTGCTGCTCTATGGTTTCGGCACGATGATCGGGCCGCTGCTGGCCGCCGGCCTGATGGGCTGGATGCGTCCGGAAAGCCTGTTCCTTGCAACGGCCCTCGCGCATCTTTGCCTGGCATTCTATACGCTGCTGCGCATCAGCCGGCGCGCACCGGTGCCAATCGAAGACCGCGACGCCTTCAAGACGCAGCCGGCCGAACGCTCGATCACGCCGGAAGCCTTGCGGCTCGATCCGCGCAGAAAGCCTGAAACCAACGGTTGAGATTTGGAAAACTTTGCCTCACAAATAAGGCATGATGTTTTCCGACGCCTTTATGGCGATTGCCGATCCCAACCGGCGCCATCTCTTGGAAGAGCTCCGGCGCGGCCCGAAGACCGTCAACGAACTGGCCGCCGGGTTGCCGGTCTCGCGACCGGCGGTTTCGCAGCATCTGAAGGTGCTGCTCGACGCCGGGCTGGTCAATGCCAAGCCGGAAGGGACAAGGCGCGTCTATACGGTCAGCAGTGCCGGCTTCCTGAAGCTCAATATCTGGCTCGACCAGTTCTGGGAGGCCGAGCAGCTTGGCTCGCCCGGAAGCTGAGGTGCGCCGTCTTTGCCAGTAGCGCTCCAGGCGCGTCGAGCAGCCATGCTTGCTTGCGGGTGCCGAGATCATCATCGCTGTCGAGAAAGGCACACTGCTCCGTCATACCTCCTCGACAGGCCGATGAGCTAGCTCAATGGTTATTGCGGGACGAAAACGCCGTCCTTGCAGGTAGCGCCGAACAGCGTGCTGTTCGGCCAGCAGCGCGCGAAGTAGGTCGTGCGGTCGATGTCGTCGTCATGGGGGCTGGTGAAATCGCCTGTCAGCACCGCCTCGATGACGCTGCGGTCGTTGGCCTGGTAGGCGGCGAAGTAACTGCGGATTAGATCCGATCTGCTTTTGACAGGCATGGCGAAAGCCCCTTAGGATTCAGGTGCTTGGCGTTGAGCGTCCCATTGAAACAGTGTCCGGCATCGGGCTAAGCGTTCCAGCTTGGACGTTTCTGAACACGCTCGAGCCAATGATGGACATTGACGAGCGAGTCCGGGATGTCGGCTCCGAAGAAGGCGCCAAGCCAGGCTGCGACGGCGGCGGTGATGTCGGCGACGGAGTACTGGTCGCCGGCGATGAACGGGCGGCCATCGGCGATCTCGCGGTCAAGCCACGCCCACTTTTCCGGAACGGCTTCGCGCTGGGTTTCGGCGAAAGCCGGGAACTGCACAAGCCGTTCCGCAAACATGGGGTCGGAATGCAGGGCAATGCTGCCGATCGTTCCGAAGATCTCGATCTCGGCGCGGCGGTTCCACATCTCGACCTTGCCTTGGCTGACCGCGTCCGAGCCGAACAGTGCCGGCGTCGGATGAACCGCCTCCAGATAGCGGCAGATGGCGATGCTTTCGGTGATCACCGTCCCGTCATCGAGCACGAGCACGGGAATCTGGCCGAGTGAGTTGAGCTCAAGGAATTGCGGCGCCTTGTGCTCGCCTTTTGTCAGGTCGACATCAACCCGCGGAACGTCGATGCCTTTCTCAGCCATGAAGATGCGAACGCGGTAGGAATTCGGACCAATGCCGCAGTAGAGTTTCATCATATCCTCCCGATTCTGCTGATCTTTGGCTCAGGCTGTGGCGCTCACGCGCATTCCACCCGCAGGTTGTCGAGTATCTGATTCCAGCCAGCCCGATGGTTTCAAGGTCCGACTTCGCGCCTAGTTGGCTTGGCTATGGGCGACGATAGCGTGAACGATCGCGGCCCAATCGTCGGGATGGAGTTCGTGGCCGCCGCCTTCAATGCGGACAAGCCTGGCGCCGGCAACTGCTTCGGCCAGAGCGGCGCCATGCTCGACCGGAAAGATCGGATCCGCGGTGCCGTGGATGACGAGGAGCGGAACCTTCAAGTCGTGCAGGCGACCCTTCCAATCCTCGCCGCCCTGGTCTTCACCGGTCTTGAGCATGAAATGATTGGTCGCGCTTAGAAAACCGCCGGACCGGTCGTAGTCCTGTTCGACGAAGGCCCTCGTCCGCTTCTCGTCGAAGGGATGCGCGGTGCCGGCGATCGCGTGCGCGTCCTTGACGATGTAGTCGACCACCTGGGCTCGGTCCGACCAGTCGACATCAGCGCCTTCGGCCGAATGCTTCATATAGGCTTCGCTCGTCCCTGGCAGATGCGACGTGTCGATCCCGATTGGCGAAGTGCTGATCGCCGTTAGCGAGACGGCCCGCGATGGATATTTCAGCGCCACAAGCTGCGCGATCATGCCGCCCATCGACATGCCGACGACATGCGCTTTCGCGATGCCATAATTGTCGAGGACGCGGATGGCGTCGTCCACCATGTCGTCGAAAGTGTAAGGCGGTTCGCCCGGCGCATATTTGGTCGAACGGCCGGTATCGCGATTGTCATAGCGGATCACGAACAGGCCCTTGCCGGCCAGTTTCCGGCAGAACGCCTCGGGCCACCAGAGCATTGAAGCCATCGCGCCCATAATCAGCAGCATCGGCGGATGCGCGGGATCGCCAAACGTCTGGGACGCGATTTCCGGTTCCGCTGCCTTGGTCATGGTAGCCGTCTCCTCTCTGCAAAACCAATTGCATTTCGCAATCAGTTGCACGATAATGAAACTGATATAGTAATGCAACCGGTTTCTATCGGAGAATCGCATGAGCATCGATCATCGGTCTGGGTGCCCGATCAACCTGTCGCTTGAAGTGTTCGGCGACCGGTGGAGCCTGATCATCCTCCGCGACATGATTTTCGGCGGCAAACGCCACTTTCGCGACCTGCTCAACGGGTCATTGGAACGCATCGCTTCCAACATCCTCGCCGATCGGCTGAAGCGGCTGATGGAGCTCGGCATGCTGACCAGGGCCGACGATCCCACCCACAAGCAAAAGGCGATCTACAGCCTGACCGAAATGGCGATAAGGCTGGTGCCGATCCTGGCGCATCTCGGCGCCTGGGGTCGCGTCTGGCTGCCGGTCAGCGAGGAGCTCTCGATCCGCGCCGAGCTTCTGGAAAAGGGCGGCCCGCCGATGTGGGAAAAGTTCATGGACGAACTGCGCCACGAACATCTGGGCACGCCTTCCGACACGCCGCCGGATGCCACCGTGCGTACGACGTTGCAGGCCGGATACGAGGCGGTTGTCGCCCGAAAGGCGCCGGGCGCCGGCTGCGATGCCGGCGCCTGACCAACTTATTTCCCCCATCGCAGGTCGGCTCTGCTATTAAAGCTATTGAAAACTATAATTTACGGGATTGGAAAAGCCCTTGGTTGAGAACTCTAAGGATACTGCCCGCGCGCGGGCCGATTTGCGTTTCAAGAAGCAGGAAGAGGCAGCCACGGTTCGTCAGAAGGCGATGGCTGAATATGTCGCCGAGAGCGATGCCCGCCAGATAAAGACCAACAAGCTGAGGGCGCTCCGCCTTGCCAAGGAAGCGGAAGACCTCGCCAATGCGCCGGCTGCTCCGGTGAAGAAGCCGGCGCGCGCCAAGAAAAAATAGGACCGGTTCGTTGCGCATGACGCTGGAAACCGGAATCGGTGTCCGGAAAGGATCATGCGCTGCTTCAAACTGTAGAGCGTCCTTTGCGCGTCCAACGGGAGGCGCGGCGCTCTGATCCTCGACAACGGGTCTGGAAGCGTCCGGATGGCGGCGCCATATCAGGACAGTGCTGGTCAACGGCGCTGCCATTTCGTCACTTCACGCGAAGCAATTTCAACCGAAACCGGGATTTTGTATCTGTCGTCCCCGGATCAATGAATCACGTTTCAACAGGAGACTGCCATGACCGTACTGACGCTCGACAAGGCTATTGAGATCATCGGCGCCGCTTTCGCCAAAGGCGCCGAGCTCGAACTCAGGCCGCTTGGCGTCTCGGTCCTCGATGCCGGCGCTCATCTGGTCGCTTTCCAGCGCCAGGACGGCGCCTCGTTGCTGCGTCCGCAAATGTCGGCCGGCAAAGCCTATGGCGCGCTTGCCATCGGCATGGGCTCACGCCGCGTGGAAGCCTTCGCCAAGGAACGTCCGCATCTTATCGCTGGCGTCTCCGACGTGTCGGGCGGACGCATCCTGCCCGTCGTTGGCGGCGTGCTGATCCGCGACAAGGCCGGCGCCATCATCGGCGCCGTCGGCATTTCCGGCGATACATCGGACAATGATGAGGCGGCCGCCATCGCCGGCATCGAAGCGGCTGGTTTCACCGCCGATCCAGGCTGAGGCCAAGCCTTTAATTCATCAAGCCTCTAGCCCATGTTTATGTCACGGGTGGCCGCTCGCATCGAAACCGAGAAGCCGGCCAGGACGTCGACCAGTGCGATGACCATCAGCATGAAGAAGACCGAGTGCGCCGCGCCCTTCACCAGCAGAAACTCGACCAGGAACGCCACGAAGACGAAGGTCGACAACAGGTGGTCCATGATCGAGGCGTTTGTCGCGCGCGTCGATTTCACGATCTCGACGAAGAAGAGAAGCAACCCGATCAGCACGATCAGATCGCCGAGCGTCATCGAGAACACTCCGCCCGACATCATGCGGATCGAGAACATTTGGCTTGCCCAGGGATCGTCGCCGCCGCCGAATATTCCCAGAAGCCCAAGATTATAGAGGATGAAGGGCACGATCAGCAGCGGGATGGCACCGAACATCAGAAGGCTCCGGTTGGACAGCCTTCTCTAGTATGCGCTCGGCGTCCGCCGTCAAGAATTTTCGCACGCGAGCGCGAACACGGACGGAGACCGTGCGAAATAACAGTACCAGCCGGTACGGCTGCATCCGGTACGGCTTCTGGCATGTTTGAAAACAATTCGGTGGGTGATCATCTGCGCAAAACGCAGAAAGACCGGCGCGATGGCCGGTCCTTCGATCGTCACAAACCGTCGAAAGCGTTCTCAGCTTTCCTTCGGCTCCAGAACCTGGCGACCGCGATACATGCCGGTCTTCAGGTCGATATGGTGCGGCCGGCGCATCTCGCCGGAATTCTTGTCCTCGACATAGGTCGGGGCCTTCAATGCATCGGCCGAACGGCGCATGCCGCGCTTCGACGGAGAGGTTTTTCGTTTCGGTACGGCCATGGATATGCTCCACTACATGGTCAAAATGCCCCGGCTGCCCTCGTGAAAGGGCCGCATCAGGGCCGGAATCTGAGAAAGTCGGGTGCCTATACACGCCCTGCGCCGTTTTGGCCAGCGCCCGCCGCGAATTTTTTTAAGCTATCGCAGACAACCGACATAGGCGCCGGACCGGCCGGCGCGCCGCTCGATCAGCGAGGCCAGCCGTCTCAGCCCCGGCCCGGGCTTGGCCGGGTTGCGCGTGATCGGGTTCGGCAAGGTGACGGCAAGCAGCGCCGCCTGGCGACGCGACAATCGTTTTGCCGAAACCCCGAAATGGTGCTGGGCGGCGGCCTCGATGCCATAGATGCCCGGCCCCCATTCGGCGATGTTGAGATAGATCTCCATGATACGCCGTTTCGACATCACCATGTCGACATAGACGGCCAGCGGCAGCTCGACGACTTTCCGGACCGAGCCCAGCGGCCGCGACCACAGATACAGGTTTTTTACGCTCTGCATGGTGATGGTCGAGGCGCCGCGCGTCATCTCGCCGGCCAGCGCGTCGTCAACGACGCCCCTCAACTCGCCAAGATCGATGCCGCGATGGAAACAGAACTGCCCGTCCTCCGACATGATGACCGAATGCGCCAGCGCCGGCGCCACATCGTCGATCGAGACCCAGCGCCGGTCATAGCCGGAAAACGTCGCCAGATCCTTCAGCATCAGTGTCGATACCGGATGCACGAACGGCGGCAGGTACAGAAAGGTCAACACCAGCGGCACCAGCGCCAGCACGATCGCGACGCTGACGCCGCGCCGGACCCAGTGCCGGGGCCAGCGTTTGAGACCGATGCGGTTGCCGCGTGTCGGCCTCGCCATATCAAGCCTTTCGGTTTCGTGATCGACGATCGGTTCCGCCAAGCCGCTCAATCCATGCTGCTCCCTGCCCCCGGCATAATGGCGCTTGGCTTCTTGCGCAACGTCTGAGTGTCGGCTACCCGTCCCCGGCATGGCGAAAGACGATCAAATACCGTTCGAGGCAGCGCTTCTCGCACGCACAGGGCCGATCGAGGCGCTGCTCAGGCAGCTGCTCGACGACCGCCCGCTTTCAGGCGAGATCGCGCGGCCGCAGCGTCTGATGGAGGCGATGCGCCACGGCGTGCTGAACGGCGGCAAGCGCCTGCGCCCTTTCCTGGTCATGGAAAGCGCCGCGCTGTTTTCCGCCGACGGCGAGGCGGCGCTACGCGTGGCGGCGGCGCTCGAATGCGTGCATTGCTATTCGCTGATCCATGACGACCTGCCGGCCATGGACGACGACGATCTGCGCCGTGGCCAACCGACCGTGCACAAGGCCTTCGACGAGGCGACCGCCATCCTCGCCGGCGACGCCTTGCTGGCGCTCGCCTTCGACATCATTGCCGACGAAGCGACACTGCTGCCGGCCGAACGGCGGGCGGCGCTGGTGCTGGCGCTGGCCCGCGCCGCCGGAGCCGGCGGCATGGTCGGCGGCCAGATGCTCGATCTCGAAGCCGAGCGTATCCGGCCGGAGGAAGCCGGCATCATCCGGCTTCAGGCGATGAAGACCGGCGCGTTGATCCGCTTCGCCTGCGAGGCGGGCGCAATCCTTGCCGGCGCGCCGGCGGCCGACCGTGAAAGACTGGCGGAATTCGGCTCGGCGATCGGGCTTGCCTTTCAACTTGCCGACGACCTGCTCGATCTGACAGCGGATGCGCGCCAGATGGGCAAGGCGACCGGCAAGGATGCAGCCGCCGGCAAGGCGACGCTGGTGGCGCTGCACGGCGCCACCTGGGCGCGCGACCAGCTTCAAGGCCTCGTCGACCAGGCCCACGCCTTGCTTTGTCCCTATGGTGAAGACGCCGTGCTTCTGAAGCAGGCAGCGGAATTCGTGGCGGCCCGCAACAGCTGACGCTGTTCCAAGCTGTACTCCCGTCCTATGGCGCGCCGTGTAGCCAAGGAGGGTTGGCGAACTGTTCGGCCAGGAAATCCACGAACACGCGCACACGTGGCGACAGAATTCGGCCGGGCGGATAGACAGCGCAGATTGGCGCTCCGTCAGGATGATTGTATCCGGTGAGCAGCGCGGTCAGTCTGCCTGCCTTGATATCCGGCCCGACCAATATTTCCGACATGCGGATGATGCCTATGCCGGCGAGCGCAAGCCGGCGTAGCGCTTCGGTGCTGTTGGCCTCTATCGGGCTGCGGATACGCATGCTTTGCAGACCGTCCGGGCCATCGAACTCCCAGATATTGAGACCGCCACGCGCTGTGACGCCAAGACAGATATGAGCTTGAAGGTCGTTTGGCGTTGTCGGCACGCCATGTCTTTCGAGATATCGAGGTGATGCGCAAATGACACGGCGATTGGGCGCCAGCCGCCGCACCACCAGCCTGGAATCGTTGTGGGCGGCAACGCGCACGGCGACGTCGGTTGCCTCAGCCAACAGGTCGACAATCGCATCTGTGAACATCAGCTCGAGTTCAACGGCCGGGTAGCGATCGATGAAGGCCGGCAACATCGGCACGATCAAGCGATGGCCGAAGGCGCTCGGAAGGCTGACGCGCAGCCGGCCGCGCGGTTCTGCTCCGGGTTGAACCGCAATTTCAGCCTCTTTGATGTCGTTCAGGATGCGGCGAGCACTATCGGCATAGGTGCTGCCTTCCGCCGTCAAGCTGATGCGCCGCGTCGAGCGCTGCAGCAAGCGCACGCCAAGGCGGGACTCAAGCCGACCGATGATTTTGCTGACGGCCGAAGGGGTCATCCGCAACCGGCGTGCAGCTGCCGAGAAGTCACCTTCCTCGACAACCGCCAGGTACACAGCCATCGTCTCTTGCCGATCGATGATATCTATTCCAATTCGTCACAGATGAACGGAAATTAACACCAATTATCGGCAGATGCGAACCATAATATGTTTTCCTCTTCAGCATGCAAAATGCTGGAGAGGAGGTGCCATGGGTTCAGAACATGTAAACCTGCGAGATGCTCACGAACTGCATCGGTGGGCACGTCGTCAGCGCAGCGCCGCAATTGGGCGGTGGTGTCTTTGGCTTATCCGTACGCTCAATCGGTCACATCAAGGAATGGGAAAACGCTCAAGGCGAAGCAATGTCCGGGCTAGCGCAGCCGGCCAATCGGGATGATTTCGGGCGATGTCGGACGGTATGGCTCGCCACGCCAGTTGCCGAGCCATTCTTCGACGACCAGCCCAGTCTGGTCCAGCATCTTCGCGAGGCTTTCCTTTGTCGGGAAGGCGATTTTCGATTCGGCGCTGAGCACGCGTCCGCTGCTGGGCATTTCGTGGAATAAAAGCGCAGCTTCGATGGTTTGTCGGGAAAATCAGTCGGTACCCATCACCGATTCCGCACCACAATGCATGCACCGCCGGCGCTTTGCAGTTTCCGGCAGATGGTGTCGGCCTTGGCTTTGGAGTCGGCGCCGATCCGGACTGCATAGATGCCGCGCCTGCCGATCGGCGAGCGCACCCGGCTGACAACCGGATCATGGCCGTTAAGCAAGGCCGGAAACCGGCGCTTCACACCAGTCCATTGATTGAGTGCGGCGGCGCGGCGGAAATTGCCGGCCACCTGCACGCCCCACGGCTTGACGTTGATCGACGCCATGGCCACGGTTTGGGACTTGATGACCGGCAGCTTGCGGCAGGCGACCGCGAAGCTCGCTTTCTTGTCGAGCGGCTGGATGCTGCCGGCATAGGCGGTGTCGGTGAACCTGTCGGCCGGCTCGCCCATGATGTCCAAAACGTAGTTTTCGGTCTCCATCGGCAGGAAGCCGCCGGAACTCAGCCAGCGCGACACCCGGCTTTCGCCGGCATTGTAGGCGGCGGCGGCCAGGCCCAGATTGCCGAAGCCGGTTTTCATCTCGGCGAGATATTTTGCCGAGGCCGGAATGGCCTGCTCGATGTCGAAGGAATTGGCGAGACCGCGTATCTTGGCGGTGCCCGGCATGAACTGGGCTATGCCTTCGGCGCCGACTGGACTGACCGCATTGGGATCGAAGCGGCTTTCTTTCCAGATCAGCCGGGCAAAAAAATCCTTGGGCAGGCCGTTTTGATCGGCATGCGCCTCGATCAGATTGCAAACACGGTCGAGCAGCCGCTGCTTGGCGGGGCGCGGCGGATCGGCGTGGACGGCTGTCGCCCAGCCCAGCCCACCGAGCAGAACCAATCCACCAAGCAAAATCGGCGTCGCCCAAGGGAAGCGCCGCATCGACCTACTCCGCCGCGGCCTTGCCGGATTGCCCAAACCGCTGCTCGATATAGTCGGCGACCATTTTCTCGAAGTCGGCGGCGATCGAAGGGCCGCGCAGCGTCGCCGCCTTCCTGCCGTCGACGAATACCGGCGCCGTCGGCGTCTCGCCGGTGCCGGGCAGCGAAATGCCGATATCGGCATGTTTGGATTCACCCGGACCGTTGACGATGCAGCCCATCACCGCGACTTTGAGGTTTTCAACGCCGGGGTATCTTTCACGCCACACCGGCATGTTCTTGCGCAGATCCGCCTGGATGCTCTGCGCGAGTTCCTGGAACACGGTAGAGGTGGTGCGGCCGCAGCCGGGGCAGGCGGCGACGATCGGCACGAACTGCCGGAACCCCATGGTCTGCAACAGTTCCTGCGACACTTGCACCTCGCGGGTGCGGTCGCCGTTCGGCTCCGGCGTCAGCGAGATGCGGATCGTGTCGCCGATGCCTTGCTGAAGAAGAATGCCCATCGCCGCGGACGAGGCGACAATGCCTTTCGAACCCATGCCGGCCTCGGTGAGGCCGAGATGCAGCGCGTGGTTGGAGCGGGTGGCAAGCTCGGTGTAGACCGCGATCAGATCCTGCACGCCGCTGACCTTGGCCGACAGGATGATCTTCTGGCGGCCAAGGCCGATCTCCTCGGCCATTTCGGCCGAAAGGATCGCCGACTGCACGATCGCCTCGCGCGTTACCTCCTGCGCGGTCAGCGGAAAGCCGCGGCGCTGGTTGTCGTCCATCAGCCTGGTCAAAAGCTCCTGGTCGAGCGACCCCCAGTTGACGCCGATGCGCACCGGCTTGTCGTACCGGATCGCGATCTCGACGATCGCCGCGAACTGCCGGTCCTTCTTGTCCTTGAAGCCGACATTGCCGGGATTGATGCGGTATTTGGCCAGCGCCTCGGCGCAAGCCGGGTGGTCGGCGAGCAGCTTGTGGCCGATATAGTGGAAATCGCCGACCAGCGGCACATTGATGCCGAGCCGTTCGAGCCGCTCGCGGATGGCGGGCACGGCGGCGGCACTCTCGTCGCGGTCGACGGTGATGCGCACGATCTCGGAGCCGGCGCGATGCAGCGCCGCAACTTGAGCAACTGTCTGGTCGACGTCGGCGGTGTCGGTGTTGGTCATCGACTGAACGACGACAGGGGCGCCCCCGCCGACCATCACGCCGCCGACGTCGACACCGACAGACGTGCGGCGCGGCAAGGGTGAAGAAAAATATCCGGTCATGGCCGGCTGCCCTTTGTTAGCGCCGAATTCCGGAATCGGTTTCCGGCTGCGCAAAAATCAAAATACAGCGTCCATTGCGCGTCCGAAAGGAGGCGCGGCGCTATAGAAGGTCCCGGCATGAGGTGGAGGAGCAAAGATGGCTTGTCAATGGCGACAGGCAGGCAAACCTGTCAAATCGAACCGCCGGACAAATAAGGAAACGCTCCGGCGGCATTGGTTGTCACCGGAGAAAATGGTCGCGCCAAGCGCGCACTGTCCCGCACGATCCCGAAACCGAAAGGATTTTCGGAAACGACCATGCGCCAAAATCAGAAGCACGACAGCGCCCTTTGCGCGTCCAAAGGACGCGCAGCGCCGTAGATGAGCGTCAGTGCGTGGTGGGTTTCGGTTTCGCCTTCAATTTCTCAATCTCGTCCTTGAGCGCCAGCTTGCGCCGCTTGAGATTCACGATTTCGAGGTCATCGACCGATGGATGGTTCATCGCATCATCGATTTCGCGTTCGATGTCGCCGTGTTTCCGCTGCAGCTCATCAAGATGGGATGCAAGAGACATGATTGGTTCTCCCTTTCATGGTTTCCTCGATTGCAGCCGTCAAGGCGCGTCCCACCGCAATTTCGCTTCTGTGACGGCATAATGACAGTGTGCCACTATCGGGCATCGATGTCGAATGCTGCGTGGTAGCATTCCACGACAATACGAAATGTGGTATTGGCTGCGCGCCGGTGCAAGATACCTCCGGCCTCGCCCAATCAGGCCCATTTTTGGGCGCCGCAGACGTGCAGACGGTAGATAATGTCCGAACAGGAACAGGCTGATATCCGCCTCGAATATTCTCGGCTGAAACAGGAGCACGCCGATTTCGACGCGGCCATCAACGCGATGATCGCCATGAGCTGCGACCCTCTGCAGATCCAGCGCATGAAGAAGAAAAAACTTTTCCTGAAAGACCGGCTGATGGCGCTGGAAGACCGGATCATCCCCGACATCATCGCGTGAGCGAATCCCGCTTACGGTCGCGACAAATCCTGCTCATTCCGTGATCGAAAGCCTCGCCGCGCGTTCGCGCAGCAGGGCGATGAGATCGCCGGTCTTCTCCTCGGAAGTGTCGATGGGAACCACCAGGCATATCGTCGCCTCGACCTTGCCGGCAGCTGAAAGGACCGGCGCGGCAAGGCACTTTGTATAGGCATCGACAAGACCTGAGGTCACACAGTAGCCGGCAGCCCCGGCCGTAGCGATATCTTCTATGAAGTCGCCCAGCAACAATCTGCGGCCGTCCGGCAGGACGAGATCGTCTTCGGACACCATGTCTTCGATCACGGCCCTTTCGAAACCGGCGAGAAGCAGGCGCCCGGAAGCGGTCCAGGGAAGCGGGATCTGCAGACCTGTGGCCGAACTGATCCGGAACGGCCTGGTGCCCGGGCTTGAATGGACAATCGTGTAGCGGCCGCTTTGCAGCATGCACAATTCGGAGGTCTCGCCTGTCTCGCGCGAAAGATTGTCGACTTCCTGACGCCCTCTCCTGAGCAGGTCGTTGCCGCGCACATAGTCCATTCCGTAGAGATAAAGCTTCTTCCCGAAATAGACGCGGTTGCCGTCGCCGGCCATTTCCAGCAGGCCCGCATCCACGAGCGAGCGCACAAGCGTGTAGATCGTCGAGCGCGGCGCATTCACTCCCTTGGCGAGATCGCCAATCCCGATCGCTCGCTGGTTCGCGTGAAGAAACTCCAGAATATGGAGCACCCGGTTGAGACCCTTTTCGCGGGAGCCCGCAATCCTGTCTTCGCCCGGATCGGCGTCCGGCCGAACTGCCAAGGCATTGCCATCTTGCATTGCTGATTCCTGATGTTAGTATCTGTCTTGTACAGGATACATGTGTCTTTTGTAAGAGACAATCCAGCAGATTACTGATGCCAGCTTACGGATGCATGTATCGGCAAAGGGGAACACAACACGAAAAGGAGGTCGCCGTGAACGACACATCCAAAAGACGTGATTTTCTGAAACTGGCCGGGCTTGCAACGGCCGGAGTGGTGGGCGCAGCCGCAACAGTCGATGTTCAGAAGGCGGCGGCGCAAGCGGTGCCGGACAGCCTGCTGCGCACCGTTCTCGATCGCGGCAAGGTGATCGTCGGCACCGGCAGCACCAACGCACCCTGGCACTTCGAAAACGATGCCGGCGAACTGGTCGGCATGGACATCACCATGGGGCGCATTCTTGCCAAGGGACTTTTCGACGATACGACCAAGGTCGAATTCGTCATGCAGGATCCGGCCCAGCGCATTCCGAACGTGACCACCAACAAGGTCGACATTTCGATCCAGTTCATGACCATGACCGCCCAGCGCTCGCAGCTGATCCACTTCTCCCGGCCCTATTACGTCGAAGGCATCGCCTTGCTGACCCTTCCGAACGCCGAAAACAAGACCTTCGACAAGCTGCTTGCCGGCGGTTCGGCGACGCGGGTTTCCATCCTGCAGAATGTCGATGCCGAGGCGAATGTGCACGTCGTCCTGCCGGAGGCGCAGGTGATGCAGATAGACACGCAGGCCAACGTGCTGCAGGCACTGGAATCGAAGCGCGTCGACGCCGCCGCCGTCGATCTGTCGACGGTCCGCTGGCTCGCCTCGCGCAATCCGGACAAATACTTCGATGCCGGCAAAAGCTGGTTCTCGATGCTTTACGGCGCCGCACTTCGGCAAGGCGACCTCGACTGGCTGACCTTCGTCAATACGACCTTCACCACCGCCATGTTCGGCCATGAGACGGCGCTCTACGACGCTGCATTCAAGGACTATTTCGGACAGGAGCCGCCGGCCCGCCATCCCGGCTTCCCGGTCATCTGAGATAAGCAGGCGGAAGGGCTTGCACCCTTCCGCCTGCTTATCGTCGACAGCCCTCGATAATGACAGGGACACATGGGCTATACCCTGAACTTCAACCTGATCTGGCGGCATTTCGACAAGCTTTGGGGCGGGCTGCTGCTCAGCCTCGAGCTGGCCGTGATCTCCATCGCGATCGGCATCCTCATCGGACTGCTTCTGGCGGTCTGGTACGTGTCGGCCGGGCGTGCGGTGCGGACCGTCATCGCCGCCTATGTCGAGTTCATCCGCAACGTGCCGCTGATCCTGCTCGTCTATCTCGTCTTCTACGGCCTGCCGACGGTGGTCGACATCGCCTACAGCGCGCAGACCTCGTTCATTGCCACGCTGTCGCTCTATAGCGGCGCTTATCTGGTCGAGGTGTTCCGCTCGGGGCTCGAAGCGGTTCCGCGCGGACAGATCGACGCCGGCAAGGCGATCGGCCTGACGCCATGGCAAAGGCTGGTCCATGTGCGCCTGCCGACGATGCTGCGCATAACGCTGCCCGCGCTTTCCAACACGTTCCTGTCGCTGTTCAAGGACACGTCCGTTGCCTCGGTCATTTCGGTGCCCGAGCTCACCTACGGCGCCCAGTGGATCAACTTCAACACCTTCCGCATCGTCGAGGTCTACCTTGTGGTGACGGCGATGTATCTCTTGACCGGCTACGCGCTTCTTTTTGCACTTCGGCTTGTCGAGCGCCGGTTCAGGGCGGCGCACTAGGATGCTTGGCCAGATCGCCTATGCCTTGCCCTTCCTGGCCCAGGGTTTTGCCGTGACGCTATGGGTGTCGCTGCTGGTCGTGGTGTTGTCGCTCGTCGCCGGCGCGATGATGGGCGTCGGCCTTGTCTATGGCCCGGCTCCGCTGCGCTGGGCGGTGCGCATTTTCAGCGATACCATACGCGGCATTCCGATCCTGGTGCTCATCTTCTTCGTCTATTACGGCCTGCCTGCCGTCGGCCTCCATCTGGAATCCTTCTGGGCAGCCGTGCTGGCGCTCACCCTGTTCAAGACGGCGCAGGTCATCGAGTATCTGCGCGGTGCGGTCGGTTCCATACCGAAGGGGCAGTCCGAAGCGGCGATGGCGATCGGGCTGACCTTTCGCCAGCGACTGGCCTACGTCATCTTCCCGCAAGCGTTCAGGCGTTTCCTGCCACCATGGATCAATGGCGTCACCGATGCGGTGAAGGGCAGCGCGCTGGTCTCGCTGCTCGGCATCACCGACCTGATGCACGCCATCAACCAGGTCATCGGCCGCACCTACGAAGCGATGCCGCTCTACATCCTCGGCGCGGTCATCTACTTCGCCGTCAATTACGCGCTCTCCCTGGCCAGCCGACGGTTGGAGCGGCGTTTCTCCTTCATCCGGGAATAGCAAGATGTCCATCTCCCCGTCCGCCAATCCGGCGCTTCTCGACATCTCCGAGGTTTCCAAATCCTTCGGATCCGTCGCGGTCCTGCGCTCCGTCAGCCTGCAGGTGACGCGCGGCGAGGTGGTGACTGTCATCGGGCCTTCCGGCAGCGGCAAGACCACGCTGCTGCGCTGCGTCAACTTCCTGGAGAGCTACGACAGCGGCTCCATCCGCATCGACGGCAAGGAGGTCGGCTTCCGCGAGACGGCAACACGCCAGCGCCGCAGCGAGCGCGACCTGGCGAAGATGCGGGCCGAAACCGGAATGGTGTTCCAGAGTTTCAATCTGTTTCCGCATCTGACGGCGACCGGCAACATCATGCTTGGCCTGCGCAAGGTGCGCGGCAAGAGCAATGCCGAGGCCCGTGCCATTGCCGAGCACTGGCTCGGCCGGGTCGGCCTTGCCCACAAGGCCGACAGCCTGCCGGCCGAGCTTTCCGGCGGCCAGCAGCAGCGCGTCGGCATCGCCCGCGCGGTGGCGATGGAGCCGAAAATCCTGCTTCTCGACGAGATAACCTCCGCGCTCGATCCGGAACTCGTCGGCGAGGTGCTCGAGGTCGTGCGCAGCCTGGCCAAGGACGGCATGACGATGGTGATGGTCACGCACGAGATGGCCTTTGCCCGCGATGCCTCGAGCCGCATCATCTTCATGGCAGATGGCGGCGTCAGCGCCGCAGGCCCGCCCGGCGAGATTCTGGGCGCGGAGATCGACAACGAGCGTCTCCGCAGTTTCCTGGCGCGGTTTCGTGCCTCGTATTTCTGACATGACGGCGAAAGCTGTCGCAAGGAGCCTTTTCATGACGCCTTACCTCCGGCTTGCCGAATTGGGCCTGACGCTGCCCGAGCCGCCGACGCCGATCGCCAACTTCGTCACCCACGCCGAAAGCGGACGGCTTATCTTCCTCTCCGGCCAAGGGCCATTGCGCGCCGACGGCACGCTTTGCACCGGCAAGGTCGGCGAGGACGTCACGATTGAAGAGGCCTATAAGCATGCCCGTCTCACCGGCCTGAACCTGCTCGCCGTCATGCACGCTGCGGCAGGCGACCTCGGCCGCATCGTGCGCGTCGTCAAGCTGCTTGGCTTCGTCAACGCGATCCCGACCTTCAGCGACCATCCGAAGGTGGTGAATGGCTGTTCCGATCTTTTCGCCGCTGTCTTTGATAGTATCGGCGGGCACGCCCGTTCGGCGATCGGTGTCGGCTCACTGCCGGGCAACATCACCGTGGAAATCGAGGCGGTCGTCGAGATCGCCGCCTGAAATCTGCCAATGGGACCTCTAGAGATGAAAACCTATTCCGCAAGCGGCTCCAACACGACAATCCGCGAACGGCTCGGCCTTCGCCCGATCATCAATACCTCCGGCACGATGACGGCGCTCGGCGCCTCGATCATCGTCCCGGAAGCGATCGCCGCGATGTCGGAAATCGCCTCGCAATGGGTGGAGATGGACGATCTGCAACGCGCCGCAAGCACTGTCGTCGCGCGCCTCACCGGCGGCGAGGCCGGCTTCGTCACCGCGTGCTGCGCCAGCGGCATCACCATGGCCATTGCCGGCACGATGACCGGCACCAACCTTCTGGCGATCGAGCGGCTGCCGGACGACACCGAGGGTCTCAAGTCGGAGGTCATCGTCCAACTCGGCCACATCGTCAATTACGGCGCGCCGATCGACCAGTCGATCCGGCTGGCCGGGGCAAGGACCGTACCGGCCGGTACGGTCAGCGTGACGCAGGACTATCATGTGCGCGAGGCGATCCGCGACCGCACCGCGGCAGGTCTCTATGTCGTTGCCCATCACACGGTGCAATACGGCATGCTCTCGCTCGAGGAGTTCTGCGAGATCTGCCACGCCAGGGGCGTCCCGGTGATCGTCGACGCCGCCTCCGAATACGATTTGCGCGGCTTTCTCGCACGCGGCGCAGACATCGTCGTCTACAGCGGACACAAATTCCTCTCGGGACCGACAAGCGGTATCGTCACCGGGCGCAAGGATCTGGTGCGGGCCGCCTATCTGCAAAGCCGAGGCGTTGCGCGGGCGATGAAGGTCGGCAAGGAAAGCATCGCCGGCACCATGGCCGCACTGGAGGCCTGGGAGCGGCGCGACCATGCCGGCATCCGCAAGCGGGAAGCAGCGGCGCTCGATTTGTGGAAGGACGCATTGCAGGGCCTGCCCGGCATCGCCGCGCATGTCGCTCCCGATCCGACCGGCAATCCGCTCGACCGCCTGCAGGTGTTTGTTACGGCTGAGAGCAGGTTCACCGCCGCCGGCCTTGCGTCGGCGCTGGCGGCCGGTTCGCCTCCCATTATCGTGCGCAACCACGAAGTCGAGCGCGGGCATTTCTTCCTCGATTCGTGCAATCTCCATCCCGGCGAGGCGGAAATCGTCGCCGAGCGCATGCGGGCCGTGTTGAGCGCGGCCGAGCGGCCGGCGGATGCGATGAAGTCGGCCCGCAAGGATAGCACCGGCGCCTTGCGCTGGCCGGATTAGGTAACGTCGGCTCCACGCGCCCGAATGCTGCGCAGAGGCAGCGCATCCTTGCCGTCGAACCCGAATTCCGCTAAGGCGCGCCTTTGCCGCCGGGAGCAGAAGCTTGGACGATCAACGCGCCGACGTCGCCATCATCATGGGCAGCCAGTCCGACTGGGCGACGATGCGCCACGCCGCCGAAACGCTGGAGGCGCTGGGCATCCCGCACAAGCGGCTGATCGTCTCGGCCCATCGCACCCCCGACCGGCTCTATGACTTCGCCAAGGGCGCCAAGGCGGCCGGCTTTCGGGTGATCATCGCCGGCGCCGGCGGTGCGGCACACCTGCCCGGCATGACGGCGGCGATGACGCCGCTGCCGGTTTTTGGCGTGCCGGTGGAATCGAACGCGCTCTCCGGACAGGACTCGCTGCTCTCCATCGTGCAGATGCCGGCCGGCATTCCGGTCGGCACGCTGGCCATCGGCAAGGCGGGCGCCACCAATGCCGCCCTTCTGGCTGCGGCCGTGCTGGCACTGACCGACGAAAAGCTCGCCGCCCGGCTCGATGCCTGGCGCGCCGCCCAGACCGCCAAGGTCGCCGCCGAGCCCACGGACACGCCATGAGCCTGGCCGCCGGATCGACCATCGGCATCATCGGCGGCGGCCAGCTCGGCCGCATGCTGGCGATGGCCGCGGCGCGCCTCGGCTACCGCACGGTCGTGCTGGAGCCGCAGCCGGATTGTCCGGCGGCACAGGTCGCCAACCGGCAGATCACTGCCGCTTATGACGACACGGCCGCGCTCGCCGAACTGGCTGCAGCCAGCGCCGTCGTAACCTACGAGTTCGAGAACGTTCCGGTCATGGCCGCCAGCGCGCTTGCCGTCACGGTCCCGGTCTATCCGCCGGCGCGCGCGCTGGAAGTAGCGCAGGACCGGGTGGCGGAGAAGAAATTCCTCAACGGCATCGGCATTCCCACCGCGGATTTCTGCCCCGTCGACAATGACGACGAATTGACGGCGGCGCTGAAAAAGTTCGACGGCAGCGGCATATTGAAGACGCGCCGCATGGGCTATGACGGCAAGGGCCAGCGCGTATTCCGCAACATGGAAACAGGCGGCTTTGCCGGCACCTGCGAGGCAATGGGCAACGTGCCGCTGATCCTCGAATCCTTCGTCGCCTTCGAACGCGAGATTTCGGTGATCGCGGCGCGCGGCATGGACGGTTCGCTCGCCGCCTACGATCCGGCAGAAAACGTCCACCGCAGCGGCATCCTGCACAGCTCGACCCTGCCGGCCAGGATAGGGTCCGAAACCGCCGCTGCAGCGCAGGCGGCGGCGGCAGAGATACTTGCTGCGCTCGACTATGTCGGTGTCATCGGCATCGAGTTCTTTGTCCTTGCCGACGGCGCGCTGCTGGCCAATGAGATCGCGCCGCGCGTTCACAATTCCGGCCACTGGACGGAAGCCGCCTGCATCGTCTCGCAGTTCGAGCAGCACATTCGCGCCGTCGCCGGACTGCCGCTGGGAAACCCCGGCCGCCATTTTGACTGCGTCATGGAAAACCTGATCGGCGACGACGTCCTGCGCATCCCGGCCCTGCTCGCCGAGCCCGATCTGATGCTGCATATCTATGGCAAGGCCGAGGCGCGCCCCGGCCGCAAGATGGGCCATTTTACGCGAATGAGCCGTCACCGTTGAGGCTGTTCGACAGCGCCGCTCTAAAGCGCGTCGCATTCGGCCGGCCCCACGCGACGCGCTTTAGGTTGTTGTTTTATGCATGTCGTTATCGCAAAACCGCTGCACACTTTTGCGCGACATGCATAATGCCGTCGGTAGAGCAGGAACTCAAAATCCGCCGCACCAGCTTCATCTATGAAGCACGCTTGCGGTTGACACGGGCAAGGCTCCTCGTTTATGAGCCACGCACAAGTTGAGAGGCGCGCTTTCCGAGCGCGCCTTAATAATTCGGCCCAAGCGGGCCCAGACCGACGGGCAAGACCATGAAGATCAAGAATTCGCTCAAGGCGCTCAAGGCGCGTCACCGCGACAACCAGCTGGTTCGCCGCAAGGGCCGCGTGTACATCATCAACAAGACCGCCCCGCGCTACAAGGCGCGCCAGGGTTGAGTGTTTTCGCGTGGGGGTGCCTGCCTCCGCGCTTGCATGATGTAATTTGCCGGCCTGCCGGCCTCTCACGCTAAATTCAGTTTGACGATCCGCTGTCCGGGGTTAGATTCCGGTCATGCGGATTCATTTTGCATTCTTCGCGGCGCTTTTTCTTTTCGCCCCGCCTCCGGCTCAAGCGGAAGACCCGGTCACCCCTCCGGTTGTCACGACCAGGGAGGCAAGGCTCGACCAGCTGTTTGTTGACCTGAAGCGCGAGCGCAATGAAAAAGCCGCCGAGCGCATCGCCGCGCGCATCTCGCACGAGTGGTCGCAATCCGGCAGCGCCTCGATCGACCTGATGATGCAATGGTCGCAAAAAGCGGCCGAAGACAAGAAGTTCGACGTGGCGCTCGACTTCCTCGACCAGGTGGTGACGTTGCAACCGGCCTATGCCGAAGGCTGGAACCGACGCGCCACCGTACATTTCATGATGAATAACTTTGGGAAATCGATGGCGGACATCGACCGCACGCTGCAGCTCGAGCCGCGCCATTTTGGCGCACTGTCCGGCCTGGCGCAGATCATGGCGGTAACCGGCCACAAGCAGTCGGCGCTGGAAGCCTGGCAGCGCGTGCTCAGCATCTATCCGATGATGCGCAGCGCCCAGGATCAGGTCGGCACGCTTTCCGAAGAACTTGCCGGCGAAGGTATCTGAATTGCCGGTTGGCGGACAATTCCACTTGAGTGAAAGTCTTTTTAGCTAGACTGTGAACTAATTTCGCTCCGGTCCGTACCTCTCTCCATGAACCCGATCTACGCCGCGCTCGCCTTCCTCCTGGCGCTTGTGTTCACCCTTGCAGGTGTCACCCGCGCCGGTTCATGGCTGATCGAGCGCCGCAATCCGCCGATCGGCGACTTCGCGGATATAAACGGTGCCCGCATCCACTACGTTCACGTTCCGGCGCGGGAAGACGCCGAACTGCCGCCAATTGTCTTTATCCACGGCGCCAGCGCCAATCTCAGGGATCAGATGCTGCCGTTGAGGCCCTTGCTGGAAGGCCGTGCCGAGATGCTGTTCTTCGACCGCCCGGGTGCAGGCTGGTCGGCGCGCGGCCCCGGCAACAACGAGACGCCATCGGCACAGGCCAGCACCATCGCAGCGCTGATGGACCATCTCGGCATCAGCAAAGCCATCATTGCCAGCCATTCCTTCGGCGGCTCGGTGACCACCGCCTTCGGCCGCGAGCATCCCGACAAAACGCTCGGCCTGGTGTTCATGGCGCCTGCCACCCATCCCTGGCCGGGCGGCGCGACCGCCTGGTACTACAATTTGACGACCATTCCGATCGTCGGCCGGCTTTTTTCCGAAACGCTGACCTATCCGTCGGGAACGCTGCAGATGAATGCCGCCACCGCCTGCGTCTTTGCCCCCAACAAGGTGCCGGACTTCTATGTCGCCAAGGTCGCGATCCCGCTGGTGCTTCGGCCGAACGCCTTTCGTGCCAACGCCACCGATGTCGCCGGACTTTATCCCTACACGCTTGATGCCGCACCGCACTACCGCGGTATCAAGGCGCCGACTGTGGTCATCTCGGGCGACCGCGACAAGGTGGTCTATGCAACGATCCATTCGGTCGGCCTCGTCCGCGATATCGCCGGGGCCGAACTGGTCTGGGTCCGCAATCTCGGCCACAAGCCAGACTGGATAGCACCCGATCTCGTTGTCGGCGCGATCGAAAAGGTCGCCGGCAGGGACGTGGACCTTCAGGCAATGGCGAAGGCCGTGGAAATCAGGATTGCCGGCGACACCTACGGTGCCGGCAGATGCGCCGACATCACAGCGCCGGAAGCCGAACTCGCGCCAACTTAGAGCAACCTCGCTGAAAATCATTCTGGGCGACGGCCAGGCTGAGCGGCCTAGCGGCGGGCCTGCACGTCCGATCCGACATAGGCGATGCGCAGCATGTTGGTGGAGCCGGGCGTCCTCAACGGCACGCCGGCGGTGATGATGACCCGGTCGCCGGGCTTGCCGAACCCTTCATCCAAAGCGATGCGGCAGGCGCGGTCGACCATATCGTCGAGGTCGATGGCGTCGGGCGAGACGACGCAATGCGTGCCCCACAAAAGCGACAGCCGCCGCGCCGTGTTGACGATCGGCGAAAGCGCGACGATCGGCACCTGCGGCCGCTCGCGCGCGGCGCGCAGGCCGGTCGTGCCCGACGCCGTATAGCTGATGATCGCCGACAGTTTCAGTGTCTCGGCGATTTCGCGGGCGGCGAGCGAAATGGCGTCGGCGCCGGTCGCTTCCGGCTCCGAGCGCTGCGCGTTGATGATGCCGGCATAGGTCGGGTCGGTTTCGACCTTGCTGGCGATGCGGTTCATCATCGCCACCGCCTCGACGGGGTAGGCGCCGGCTGCGGATTCGGCCGAGAGCATGACGGCGTCGGCGCCTTCGAACACGGCGATCGAGACGTCCGACACCTCGGCGCGGGTCGGCACCGGCGCGGTGATCATCGATTCCAGCATCTGCGTGGCGATCACCACCGGCTTGCCGGCGCGGCGCGCGGCGCGGGTGATCTGCTTCTGGATGCCGGGCACGGCTTCGAGCGGCATTTCGACGCCGAGATCGCCGCGGGCAACCATCAGTGCGTCCGAAAGTTCGATGATCTCGGCCAGCCTGGCGACTGCCTGCGGCTTTTCGATCTTGGCCATGATCAGCGCCCGGCCGCGCGCGATCTTGCGCGCTTCCGCGAGATCCTCGGGCCGCTGCACGAACGACAGCGCCACCCAGTCGACGCCGGTGGCCAGCACAGCATCGAGATCGCTGCGGTCCTTTTCGGTCAGCGCGCCGACCGGCAGGTCGGTGTCGGGCAGGCTGACGCCCTTCTTGTCGGAGATGCTGCTGCCAGCGACGACGGTGCAGACGATCGCCTTGCCGTCGCTCTTCACCGCCTTCAGCTCGAGTTTGCCGTCGTCGATCAAAAGACGGTGACCGGCCTCGACCGATCTCAGGATTTCCGGATGGGGCAGATAGACCCTGGACGAGTTGCCAGGCTCGGGATTGTCGTCGAGGGTGAAGGCCTGGCCGAGTGTCAGCGTCTCCTTGCCGTTGGCAAACTTGCCGACCCGCAGCTTGGGTCCCTGCAGGTCGGCGAGAATGCCGATCGGCCGGCCGACAGCTGTCTCGACCGTGCGGATGCGACCGACAAGTGTGCGCATCAATTCATGATCGGTGTGGCTCATATTGATGCGAAACACGTCGGCGCCGGCTTCGAAGAGTTTCTTCAGCATGTCCTCGGAGGAGGAGGCCGGACCGATGGTGGCGAGTATCTTGACCTTGCGGCTGCGTCTCATTGACTGTTTGTTCCCGGGGCGGCTGGAACGCCCCCCGTTGCGGGGTCATCGGTCAGCTGGACCATCCAGCTTGCCTGCTCGCCCGTGTCATATTCCTGGAATCCGGCGCGCTGGAAGCCCCGGGCGACGCAATCGCTAACGCCGGCGATCTTGAATTCTTTTTCGGCCACGCACATGTTGATCGGACCATCCCAGCGCCCGCCGCGCTCGGCGTCTTCTGCATAAAGATAGTAAAATCTTGATGACAGCGGGCCCTCGATCAGCGTCTTGCAGCTCGATCCCTCGATGTGCCACCAGCCTTCGGTGATCCAGCCGGCCTTGGCGCGATAGCCGATGCCGACGCCGACCAGGTTCTGCGTGGCGTTGCAGACACGGAAATCGGCGAGCGCCGGCGAGGCAGCAACCATCGCGGCGAGGCCCACGGCGAAGGTCAGGAACGGCATGGCGAAGGCATAGCGCACACGCGGCCTGCCGGCGGAACCCATCCTGAAACCTCTCAAGAACCACATTTGCATCTCTCAACGCCCCTTTTCGGAAAAGTCCGGGCGCATGTCAACGCGCCCTTCTGCTCAATTCCAATCGATTTAGTAAGGCTCCGGCGCACGGTCTGTCGCCTATTGCCAGATTTCCGCAGAAACCGTGGCCAAACGACGGCATTGCGTAATCGTCCCCTTCGTGGAAAGACGATACCATCCTCCCCCGAAGCCAGCGAACAGACCATTTCCCGCCGATGACCCGATCCACAGTTTTCGCGCCTTTCGACATCGTCGAGGGCGACCGCAAGCGAGGCATCGTGCTCCTGGCCGACCACGCCCGTCGCGACCTGCCGGAAGAGTATGGCAGCCTCGGCCTGCCGGCGGCGGAATTCGACCGCCATATCGCCTACGACATCGGTGTCGAGACGGTGACCCGCGAACTGGCCGCGTTGCTCGGCGTGCCGGCAGTACTCGCCAATTTTTCGCGACTTCTGATCGATCCCAATCGCGGCGAGGACGATCCGACGCTGATCCGCCAACTCTATGACGGCACCGTCATTTCGGGAAATTATCCACTTGCTCTGAAAGAACGTGAAAGGCGGCTCGACCGCTTCTATCGGCCCTATCACGATGCGGTCGGCGCCATGATCGCCTCGGTGGCGCAGGCTTGTGCAAGCGCCCCCTTTATCCTTTCGGTGCATTCCTTCACCCCGTTCATGCAGGGGTTCGTGCGCCCCTGGCATGTTGGCATCTTGTGGGATCGCGACGACCGGGTGGCGCGACCGCTCATCGACATACTCGCCGAGGACAAAAGCCTTATCGTCGGCGACAACGAGCCCTATGACGGCGCGCTGCGCGGCGACACCATGTTCAGACATGCCATCGTCAACGGCTTTGCCCATGCGCTGATCGAAATCCGTCAGGACCTGATCGCCGATCGGCAGGATACGGTCGCCTGGGCCGAACGGCTGGCGCCGATCGTTGACGCGATCAATTGCCGTCCCGATATACATCAGGTCAGACGATTCGGCTCGCGCACCGGGCCGCTCTAAGGAGGCCCAAGGAGGCCAAGAACACATGACCGAACTCAGCGACGAGCAGAAACGCGATTTCGAAGCCGCCGCCTTCCGCCGGCTGGTCGCGCATCTGCGCGAACGCACGGACGTGCAGAATATCGACCTGATGAACCTCGCCGGCTTCTGCCGCAATTGCCTCTCCAATTGGTATCGCGACGCCGCGGAGGCCGAGGGTGTCGAACTCAGCAAGGACCAGTCGCGCGAGATCATCTACGGCATGCCCTATGCCGAATGGCAGGCGCTCAACCAGCTTGACGCCTCCGATGCCAAGAAGGCCGAGTTCGAGGCAAGACGCCCCAGGGATCACTGAGTCTTCCCCCAGGAGAGGCGTTTCCGCTAATCTCCAGCGTGGGCAATCCGCCGCGAACGGGACGGTCCTATCTCCTTGTTTGGCCCAAGCACTTTTCAAGAACGAGCGCTTGACTGGGGATTGAATCGATCTAATTTGCCGCGCGAAGCTTTTTTCGCATCGGATTCCACACGATGGACACGCTAAACCGCATGCAGGCCGCCATTCGTGGACGATGGGCCGTGGCGGCCATCTTCCTGGCCAATGGCTTTCTGACCGGCGCCTGGGCGCCGCAGATCCCGGTGGTGCTGACCCGGCTGGAAATCAGCAAGTTCACGCTTGGCCTGCTGATCCTGCTGTTCGGCGCCGGCGCGGTCACAGCGATGACCTGGTGCGGCCACCTGATCTCCAGGCATGGGTCGCGCACCGTGCTGCGCTGGTTCGGTCTCATCGGCAGCTTCGGCCTGCTGGTTGTGGCGCTTGCCCCCAACGTGCCGCTGGCGGCCATCGCCATGTTCATCTTCGGCGGTTCGATCGGCGGCATGGATGTCGCCATGAACGCCAATGCGGTCGTGGTGGAACGGCGCTTGTCCCGGGCCATCATGTCGTCCTCGCACGGCTTCTGGAGCCTTGGCGGTTTCGCCGGCGGCGCTCTCGGTGGCCTCGCCATACAGAATTACGGTCATCTCGCCCATGCGGCGGTGGTGACGGCGCTCGCTTTTGCCGTGATTGCCGTGGCGGTGCGCTACCTGATCGCCGAGAACAAGCCGCCCCAAGCGTCCTCGGCGGCAATCGGGCATCGCAAATTCGCGCTGCCTGGAAATCCGCTGGTCTATCTGGTCGGGCTGATGGCGCTGATGACGATGATCTCCGAGGGTGCGGTGCTCGACTGGGCAGCGCTTTACCTGCAACAGGAACTCGGCACCGACCTCGCCGTAGCTGGTTTGGCCTACGCGGCTTTTTCCGGCGTCATGGCCGTCATGCGCTTCGTTGGCGACGGCGTCCGCAACCGTTTCGGCGCCGTGACGACGCTGCGCGCATCGGCACTTGTCGCCGCTGCCGGCATGCTGGTGGCGGGGCTGGCGCCCTCGCCCTGGCTCGCCATCTCAGCTTTTGCGCTTTGCGGTTTCGGCATCGCCAATATGGTGCCGATCCTGTTTTCGGCCGGCGGTAACCAGGAAGGCATGTCATCCGGCACCGGCATGAGCGTCGTCACCACAATGGGCTATTCCGGCATTCTGGTGGCGCCGTCGGCGATCGGCTTCATCGCCGAGCACTCGAGCTTCAGTCCGATCTTCGTCGCTTTATCGGGGCTGCTGGTCGTCGTCTTTTTGATGGCCGGGCTCGCTCACCGCGCCGAATTCGCGCCTGACGCGGCCCCGGCCGAATAGCGTTTCAACTCCTCATAGAGGAAATCCGCGACACGGCAGATGCGCACGCTGGTGTGCACGTCGCGGTGCATGGCCAGCCATACCGGCAGCGCCAAGCCAAGGGCGGGCCGCGCGCCCTCCGAAGCGAAAGCTCGGAAACACCTGCATCAAATCAAATGCTGCAGCGCTGCGAGTCCTAAAGGACGCGCAGCGCTGTAGGTTCGTGCGCACCAATCTCCAGGTCAAATCCTGCCCATCAGCAGCAACACCAGCAGCACGATCAGGATGACGCCG
This sequence comes from Mesorhizobium sp. WSM4848, assembly GCF_055811375.1. NCBI lineage: Bacteria > Pseudomonadati > Pseudomonadota > Alphaproteobacteria > Hyphomicrobiales > Phyllobacteriaceae > Mesorhizobium > Mesorhizobium sp. WSM4848. Next base: position 48,188 of record NZ_JBVVPX010000035.1, on the reverse strand, counting down.
ACGATGCCGGAGGGACCATAACCCCAGGAACGCGAATGAGGCCATGTCGGCACCGCGCCGATCAGAATGAGGATCAGGATGATGATGAGAATGGTGCTGAGCGTCATGAGAAACTCCCCGCTTTGAGGCATTCCATGACAGGACAATGCAAAAGGCCGCTGGGTTGTTCCCGGCGGCCTTTTCTACCCTTGGGCTGAAATGGGGCTGAAGCGAGCGACCTATTCGGCGGCCTTCGGGAAGTCGATCGCCGGCTCGTCGAGCAAGACCGGCCTTGCGGAGGTCTCCATAGTCGCATCGGCTGGCGTTCCGCGCCGGAACACCCGACGGAAGAATGCATAGAAGCGGCTGTTCTTGCTACGCGTGAACACCATCAGCATCGACGGTGTCACCACCAGCGTCAGCAAAGTGGCGAAGGACAGCCCGAAGACGATCGCCGAGGACAGTGAGATCCACCATTGCGTCGACGGCGCGTTGATCGTCGTCTCGTGATGGAAGATTTCAAGACCAAGGCCGAAAGCGATCGGCAGCACGCCGAGGATCGCCGACACCGCCGTCAGCACGACCGGTCGAGCACGTTCGCGGCAGGTCTGCAGCACCGCGTCCATCTTGTCCCAGCCCTCTTCGCGCAGCCGGTCATAGGTGTCGATCAGCACGATGTTGTTGTTCACCACCACGCCGGCCAGCGCGATGACGCCGATGCCCGACATGACGATGCCGAACGCCTCTCCGGTCAACAGCAATCCGAGGAACACGCCGACGGTCGCCATGACCACGCAGGACAGCACCAGCCAGACGCTGGTGAACTTGTTGAACTGCATCAGCAGCACCAGGAAGATCAGGAAGATCGCCGCACCGAAGGCCCTGCTGAGGAAAGCGCTGGCCTCGGCGCTGTCCTCGTTAGAGCCGGCAAGCTTCCAGCGTATGCCGCTGCCGAGATCCATGTCGGTGACCGCCTGGCTGACATGCTGCTGGACAGAAGCGACTTGCTCGCCGGCGGCGACATTGGCCTGGACGACCACGGTGCGCGCGCCGTCGATGCGGTTGAGGACGCCGACGGTCGGCTCGGGCTTGCGCGCGACGAAATTCGAGATCGGCACCGACCCTTGCGACGTCTGCACCCTGAGGTCGTCGAGCGTCGACAGCGTGCGCCGGTCTTCGGGCAGGCGCAGCCTGATGTCGACGGCGTCGTCAGCACCGGCCGGCCGGTATTCGCTGAGCTTCAGCCCGTTCGTCACCAGTTGCACCACCGTGCCGACCGAGGTCGGGCTGATGCCGTATTGCGCCGCCTTGGCGCGGTCGACGTCGAGCGCCCAGTCGACGCCGGGCGGCGGCAGGCCGTCGGAAATGTCGATGACGCCGGGCACCTTGGCAATGCGTGCGGCGACGGCGCGCGCCTTGTCGTCGAGACCTTTCGGGTCGACGGCCGAAAGCCTGATCTGGATCGGCTTGCCGGTGGGCGGGCCGGCCTCGGGCACGCGAACCTCGACGTCGACGCCGGGAATGCCGGCCATGACGCCGCGCAGTTCGTCCAGGATCGCGTTCGCCGATTTGCGCTCGCGCCAGTCGATGAACTCGTACTGGATCACGCCGACCACGTCTTCAGGAATGTCCTGGCCGCCGCCTTGCGTCTTGCCGACTCGGGTATAGACCGATTTCACCCCTGGCCAGCCGAGAAGCCGGTTCTCCGCGGTCGTTGTGGCGGCATCCATTTCGGCGAGCGAAAGGTTGCCGCGGGCGTGCACATAGAGCAGGCCGTAGTCAGGCTCGACATTCGGGAAGAACTCGACACCGGCGCCGTATTTCGAATAGGCAAAACCGACACCGAACAAGAGCCCGACGGTGAGCAGAAGCACGGTGATGGGAAAGCGAACCGCCTGCTTGACCACCGCCATGTACCAGCCGTCGCGGTTGTCGTTCTCGTGATGCGGCGGCGCCTTGGCGAACAAGGCGCCCAGCGCCGGTGCAAAAACCAGCGCATAAAGCATCGAGGCCGAGAGCGTGACGATCAGCGTGATCGGCATGTATTTCATGAAGTCGCCGATGATGCCTGGCCAGAACAGCAGCGGCGAGAAGGCGGCGATGCGCGTCATCGTCGCGGCGATAACCGGACCGGCCATGCGCTTGGCGGCAAGCGCGAAGGCCTCTGCCTTGGGCATGCCTTCGCTCATCCGCCGCTCGGCGAATTCGGTGACGATGATGGCGTCGTCGACCAGCATGCCGACCGCCAGGATGAGGCTGAACAGCACGATCATGTTGATCGTGTAGCCCATCATGGCCAACAGCAGGATGCCGATCAGGAAAGACGATGGAATGGCCAGGCCGATCAGCAGTGAGGCGCGGCCCGACAGCGCGTAGAGAATGACGATGAACACCAGGATCACGGCGATCATGACGTGGTTCTGCAGATCGCCGAGCAACTGGTTGACGAAGACCGATTTGTCCTGCGTGTAGGTGACGTGCATGCCTTCCGGCATGGTCTTTATGAAGGCATCGGACACGGCCCTCACCTGGGCGATCGTGTCGATCAGGTTGGAGCCGATGCGCTTCTTCACCTCGATGGCGATCGCCGGTTTGCCGTCGAGACGGGTCACCGTCTCGGCGTCCTTGAAGGTGGAGCGGACGGTGGCGATATCCTTGGCCTGCACGACGGCATTGGGGCCGGCGACGATCGGAAGCGCCGCCACGTCCTGCGGCGTTTCGATCAGCGACGGCACCTTGACCGCGTATTTGCCTTCGGATCCTTCGATGTTGCCGGCGGCGACAAGACTGTTGGAATCGCCAACCGCACCGATCAGCTGCTCTAGCTGCAGCCCATAGGACGACAGTTTCATCGGATCGATGACGACTTCGACGAGATCGTCGCGGGCGCCTTGCAGCGCGCCCTCCAGCACGCCAGGCACTTCCTCGATGCGGTCGCGCAACTCGCGCGCCGCCGTCGTCAGAACGCGCTCGGGCACCTCGCCCGACAGCGTCACGACAAGGACGGGGAACTCGGAGACGTTGACTTCGGAGACCACAGGCTCCTCGGCTGCCTGCGGCAGGTCGGCCTTGCCATCCTGGACCTTGCTGCGCGTGTCCTGCAGCGCCGTCGCCAGATCCGTCTGCGGGTGGAATTCGACCAGCACATAACCGCCGCCCTGGAAGGCGGCCGAACGCATCTCCTTGAGACCTTTGAGGCTTTTCAGCTTGGCTTCCATCGGCCGCAGCAGAAGGCGTTCCGAATCCTCGGGCGAGATGCCCTGATAGATCAGGCTGACATACATCATCGGAATCGGAACGTCGGGTTCCGCTTCCTTCGGTGTCGACTGATAGGCGACCGCACCGGCAAGGATGAGGAAGACCAGCACCGAAATGGTCAGCCTGGCATTGCTGATTGCGAGTTTGACGATATCCATGATTACTGCGTCCCGGCTGTCGCTTCGCCCAGCAGCTTCTGAATGGTCGCCTGGTCGGCCTCGACCGGCTTGACCACTTCGCCTTCCTTCACCAGTTCCTGGCCGGCGACGATGATGCGCGCATCGGCAGGGATGCCGCCGAGCACCAGGCCGGTTGGCGTGTCGTCGACCAGGTCGATCGGGAAGAACACGACCTTGTTATCCTTGTCGACGGCGCGAATGCCGAGGTCGCCCTTGTCGCCCAGCGTCACCACGGAGCGCGGCAGCATGACAGCGTCGGTCGGCTGCGCGCTCAGCGCGATCTCGGCGGTCATCCCGGCCGGAATGGTGCCCTCGGGGTTGGGGATTGCGATCTCGACGCGGAAGGTGCGGGTGGCGGACGAGGCGTCGCGGCTGATATAGCGCACGGTGCCCTCGACATTCTGGCCGCTGACCAACCGTACCTTCGCCTTGTCGCCGATCTTCAGATAGCCGAGATCGCGTTCGCTGACCTCGCCGCGGGCGATCACCGGATCGAGGCTCAGAATGGTCGCCACTTCGCCGCCCTGCATCACGGAACTGCCAAGCTCCACCGGCACCCGGTCGATGACGCCATCGAACGGAGCCCTCACCTCATTGCGATCAAGCTGGGCTTGCATGGCTTCCAGCATCGACTGCGCTAAGGTCAGGGTGGAGCGAGCGTTGTCGAGCTGCAGCTTGGGCAGATTGCCGGTTTTCGCCAGCCGCGAGGCCGCATCAAGTTCGGCCTGACGCTGCGCGACAAGCTGCTTGGCATTGCTGAGCGCCGAAAGCTTTTCCTCGGTGGCAAGCATCAGCACGAGGTCGCCCGTCTTGACGTGCTGTCCTTGCTTGACCGGCAGCTTGTCGATGATGCCGTCGACCCGGGTCGCCAGCACCGCGCGCTTATCGGCTTCGGTCAGTCCGGAAATCCGGATGGCGCGCGCATAGCTACGCCTGGGCGGAGTTATGGTCGCGACGGTGCGCAAGGTCGCCTTGGGCTGTTCTGCCGCACTGGGCTTGGCGTTGCCGGCGTCAACCGCCTTTGGCTGCTCGACCTCCCCCGCCTTAGGTTCGTTGTCGGCGGCCGCGCTGCCGACGGATGAGAACTCGCCCGTCGCCATCCAGGCAGCGAAACCGACAAGCACAACAATGGCTGCAAGCTTGTGAAACCTGTATTTCGGCATCGTCATTTTTCCAGTGCGCGGGATTCGGCCAGGCCGCGTCTTCTAACTCGGGCGCGTCGCCGATATGGGTGCGCGCAAGGCCGTGTTCAACTTGCCGTGATCGGCGAACGAGCTTCTACATCAAAGTTGCACCGCAATATAGTCAGAAATGTTGATGAGTAATACTTCGCTGGGCAGGGTGCGGCCGCCGCCATGAGGCGCGCCGGACCAGCGCAGCCGTTCCGTCTGCGACATGGCGGTCGGCGCAGTGCTGATGCGAAGGCAACCGCCGGACCGCGTCCCTCGGGCAAGCCCTTGGCTGCATCGACCGTCATCGGTGCCGTGCCTTGGCTTTCCTCTGCCGCTGGGGAGGCGCCATCGAAACAGTATGGCAGCAGCTGTCAGCATGGTGGGAAATATTTCATGCAAAGGTCACCTCCTTCGATAAGGGCAGTGTCCGGATGCGCTTGCCGGTCAGTGCGAAGATGGCGTTGGCGAGTGCCGGTGCCGCCGGTGGCGTGCCGACCTCGCCGACGCCGCCCATCTTGTGAAAATTCTCCAGGATGGCGACTTCGAACGCCGGACACTGGGAGATGCGCATGACGTCGTAGTCATGAAAATTCGACTGCTCGACCATGCCGTCGGCGAAAGTAATCTCCTGGCCCATCGCTGCCGACAGGCCGTAGATGGCGGCGGAAATGAGTTGCGCCTCAATGATGCCGGGATCGAGCGCGGTGCCGACATCGGCGGCGATCCACACCTTCTCGATGCGGATGCCGGACGGCGTGTCCACGACCTGGACGATCTCGCCGACCCAACTGCCGAAGGACAGCGTGAACGCCATGCCCTTGGCCGTGCCGGCGGGCAGCGCCTCGCCCCATTTCGCCATTTCGGCGACCTTCTCGACAACCTTCACCGCCGCCGGATAGGCTGCCATCAGCGTCTTGCGCAGTTCGACCGGGTCGGTTTTCCCGGCGACGGCGATCTCGTCCATGAAGCCCTCATGAAAGAAGCCGTTGATCGAGCAGCCGACCGATCGCCAGAAGCCGACCGGGATGGAGACGGGCGCTGCAATGCCGCTGACCCGGTAATTCGGGATGGTGTAGGGCTGGTCGTAGGCCCCATCGACAATCGACTTGTCGGGGCCGAGCGGCGATATCGAGGGAAACAGCCGGCGCAAGGTGCTGGCTATCGGCGATGGCGAGGCGATTGCCATGCCGATGGCGACCGGCATGCCGTCGTCGCCAAGCCGCGCCTGGAATTTGCCGACCGAAGCCGGCCGGTAAGCGTCGTGGCGCATGTCCTCCTCGCGCGTCCAGATCACCTTGATCGGTCGGCCTGCCGTTTCCTTCGCCATCAACGCGGCACAGAGCGCAAAGTCCACCTCGATACGTCGGCCGAAGCCGCCGCCCATGAAGGTGGTGTGGACGCTGACCTTGTCCTGCTCTAAGCCGACAGCATTGGCGCAAAGCTGCCGCACCAAGGTCGGCGCCTGGTTGCCGCACCAGATGTCGAGGACGCCGTCCTTCAGCCGCGCCGTGGCGTTCATCGGCTCCATCGTCGCATGTGCCAGATAAGGCACGGCATAGTCGGCCTCGACGATCCTTTCGCGCGGCGCGTCGGCGAAGGCGGTATCGACATCGCCATCGTCGCGCATCACCGACCCTTTTGTGCCGAGCGCCTGCTTCAGCACCTCGGAAATGCCGGCGCTGTCCAGCGGATATTCGGGATCGGCCCATTCGGCGTCGATCGCCTCCGCCGCCTTGAACGCCGCCCAGGTGTTTTCGGCGATGATGCCGAAGCCGTGGCCGTAATTCGTGTCGATCGGCACGATCTTGATCACGCCAGGCATTTTCTCGGCGTTGGAGAAATCCGCCTTGACCGGCTTGGCCCAGAAGCGCGGGCTCATCTTGACCGTGCCGTACAGCATCTCCGGCAGCTTCACGTCGATGCCGAAGATCGGTGCCCCGGTGACCTTGGCCAGCATGTCGATGCGTTTTTGCGGTTTGCCGAGCAGTTTCCAGTCGGCTTTGTCTTTGAGTCTGATTTCCGCGGGCGGCGGCATCGTCGCAGCGGTCGCGGCGACCGCGCCATAGGTCAGCGACTTGCCCGACGCCTTGTGCAGGATCGAGCCGTTGGCCGTTTCCAGATCAACGGCAGCTATACCGAGCTTTTGCGCGGCAGCTGCAATCAGCATCTGCCGCGCGGCGGCGCCTGCCTGCCGCATCTTGCCGAAACCATCGAGCGTCGATGTCGAACCGCCGGTGCCTTGCAGGGCGAGGAATTTTCCGACCACGCCCATGCCGGCGCGTACTATTTCCGCGGTCATGCTTTCGTCGAAGAAGGCGAACGGACCGCCCTCTTCCAGGATCGCCGCATTGAAATAGGCGTAGGAGGCCGGGCCGTGCTCGACCTTGATCTGGTCGAGCCCGACATCGAGCTCTTCGGCAACCATGGCAGCAAGCGTCGTCGAGATGCCTTGGCCCATCTCGGCGCGCGGCGCGACGATGGTGATGGTGTTGTCGGCGCCGATCTTCACATAGGGGTTGAAGGTGACTTCGTCCTCGGCGAGATCACCCTCCAGCGGATTCGGAAAAGGCTTGCGATAGTAGTAATAGCCGACGGCGACGCCGCCCGCGATGGCAGCGGTGCCGATGAGAAACGTGCGGCGAGCGATCTTTCCGACACTGGCCATGGTCAGATCCCCGCCGTCTTGAGGACGACCGCTCGTCTGATCGCCGCACGGATCTTCGGGTAGGTGCCGCAGCGGCAGAGATTGCCGCCCATGGCATCGTCGATATCGGCATCGGTCGGCTCGGCAACCTCGTCGAGCAGCGCTACCGCGCTCATGATCTGGCCGGCCTGGCAGTAGCCGCACTGGGCGACCTGCTCTTCCAGCCATGCCTGCTGTACCGGATGCAGTCTGCCTTCGGTGCCGATGCCTTCGATCGTGGTGACCGCGCCGGTGACCTCACCGACCGGCAATGAACAGGAGCGCACCGGCTGGCCGTCGATATGCACCGTGCAGGCGCCACAGGCAGCAATGCCGCAGCCGAACTTCGGCCCGGTCTTGCCCATGAGATCGCGCAGCGCCCACAGCAGCGGCATTTCGGGATCGGCAGTGACGTCGAATGCCTGCCCGTCGACGGTGAGGCGCATGGGGATACCCTTTGTTGTCGTCCAAAGCCCGGGGCAAAGGCCGGTCGGCCATTTCGTCCGCATACATCTTGACAAATTACGTCATTTTGTCAATAGAGCTTTTGCAGGATAAAAGTAGCGCCATGATCGAGATCGAAGATATCGCCGACATAGACCCCAAGCGCGCCCGCATTCTGGACAGCGCGATGAAGGTGTTTCTGGCCTATGGTTTCGCCCGCACCACCATGGACGACATTGCGCGTGCCGCCGACATGTCGCGGCCGGCGCTTTATCTCCAGTTCAAGAACAAGACCGATATTTATCGCGCCATCGCGTTGATGCTGCTCTCCCGCTCGCTCGAGCAGGCGAAAACGGCACTCGCCGGCGAAGAACCATTTGCCGGGCGCACGATGCGGGCCATCGACGAAGCGCTGATCTCGATGACGCGCACCGTCCACGCCTCGCCGCATGGCGCCGAACTCCTTGACATGAAATCGAGTCTCGCCGACCTGATCGGCTGCTGGCGCAGCCGGTTTGCCGAGCATATCGCCGCAGCGATCCAGAACGAGGCCGGACGCAATGGCGTCGATCTCGCCGCCAAGGGCTTGTCGGCAAAATTGCTGGCCGACATGCTGCTCGACGGGCTGGAAGGCATGAAGATGCGCATCAGCGATCCGGACGAGCAGCGGCGGGCTGCGGCCGCGCTGATCAGGGTGATCGATCTAGCCTTGCAAAAAAGCTGACAAACAAAACGACTCAAGCTTGGCGGCGCGCAGCCCGGGGCTTCATGCGGGCCGCTAGGAACTCCTTGACCCGCCGCCCCGGTGCCGGTCCACGCATCGGTTTGAAGCCGTCGTCGAGCTCGCCTGAGAGGTCAAGCGTCGCTCGCTTGCCGACGGCGTCGTAATTCTCCTCCAGCCAATCACTGGCCGCGGTGCGGCCAAGGTCGCGCAGATAGGTCAGGAACGCCCATTCGGCATTGACCTTGGATGATGCCGACAGGTCCTTGAATGCCTCGTCGGCATCGATGCGGTGCATGCGGATGTCGCGGTATTCGCCATGCGGCAGCCGGCCGGCGGCAATCAGCTCCTTGATGAAGGCAATCGAGCGGAATTCGCGCAAGAGTCCGGCGTTGAAGGTAATCTCGTCGATGCGATTCTGGATTTCGTTGGCGCTCTTCGGCGTCCCCTCGCGGACCACCGGATTGATCTGCACCAAAAGCACGTCCTCGGTGGCAGTCGTCTTGAAGAAAGGGAACAGCGCCGGATTGCCGCCATAGCCGCCATCCCAGTAGGGCACGCCCTTGATCTCAACGGCGCGGAACAGCTGCGGCAGGCAAGCCGACGCCATCACCGTGTCGAGATCGATCTCGCCATCGGAAAAGACGCGTAACTGCCCGGTCTCGACATTGGTCGCGGAGATGAACAGCTCCATCGACTTGCAGGCGCGCACATTGCCGAAATCGATCTCCTTTTCGATCACGTCACGCAGCGGGTTGAGGCCGAGCGGGTTGGCGACATAGGGCGAAAACACCCGCGACATGGTGTCGAAAAAGAGATAGCCCGGCGTGTTCTCGATCGACCAATTGCCCCAGGCCACGTCCCACGGCATGCGCTGCACCGGGCTGAACCGGCCCTTCCGCGCCACCGCGCGCCAGAAATCGTCGAGCTTCTGCCGCGCGCCCTCGACGCCGCCGCGGACGAAGCCGTCGGCCAGCGCCACCGCGTTCATGGCGCCGGCGCTGGTGCCCGAAACCGCCGCGATGTCGAGCCGCCCGTCCTCCAGCAGCTGGTCGAGCACCCCCCAGGAGAAGGCGCCGTGCGAGCCGCCGCCCTGCAGCGCGACGTTGATCTTCTTGGGCTCCTCCACCTTGCCGTTCGTCGTCATGGCGTGGTCCTTGATGTGTAGAGAGCTATTGAATGCATCACTGGGCGGTCCAGCCGCCGTCGACCGAGATCTGCGTGCCGTTGACCTGCGCCGCCGCATCCGAGCACAGGAACACCGCGGCAGCGGCAACTTGCTCGACGGTGACGAATTCCTTGGTCGGCTGCTTTTCGAGCATGACCTCGCGGACCACCGTGTCGCGATCCATCTTGTTCGCCTTCATCTGGTCGGGGATCTGCGCCTCGACCAGCGGCGTCAGCACATAGCCGGGACAGATGGCGTTGCAGGTGATCTTGTCGCGCGCCAGTTCCAAAGCGACCGTCTTGGTCAGCCCCATGATGCCGTGCTTGGCCGCGACATAGGCCGATTTGAACGGCGAGGCGACCAGCCCATGGGCCGAGGCGATGTTGACGATCCTGCCGCCGCCGGCTTCTCTCATCAGCGGGATGGCGGCGGCGATGGTGTGAAAGGCCGACGACAAATTGATGGCGATGACGGCGTCCCACTTCTCGACGGGAAATTCTTCCACCGGCGCGACATGCTGGATGCCGGCATTGTTGACCAGGATGTCGACCGAGCCGAAGCTCTCGGCTGCCTTTGCGACCAGCGCCCGGCATTCGGCCGGCTTCGACATATCTGCCTTGATGTAGACAGTCTTCACGCCGTCATGCTTGGCGATCGCATCGGTGACGGCCTGGTCGTCAGCCGTGTCTGAAAAGGAATTGACGACGATGTTGCAGCCATCGGCTGCGAGCGCATGGGCGATTGCCAGGCCGATGCCCGAGGTGGAACCGGTGACGATGGCGGTTTTTCTGCTGGGCAAGGCGAAATCCTTCATTACGGCGCTAACGAACCATATTGCAGTGCAGCATATATGTCTGGTGTGGCGCAAAAAAAGCGGCACTCAGTGGCGATGACATGAAATTTTTGTCATGAATGAGGACACCCTCACTCGAAGCTGTGCGCCCGACAACCAGTGCGAAGACAGTTTTGTCAGCGATCCCTGGAAGCCACTTCAGGGTGCTCGTGAGATTGCGTTTGGGAATTTGTCATCTGGCTCATGAAAAGACGCAAAGCCTTCCGTACGGCGAGCGATGGCGGCTCGGACGGATGCCACTCCGGGAAATGACCATCGATCGCCATGCGTGCCAAGCCGTAGACAAATGCGCGGGCGGCAAGCACCAGATGATCGAAGTCGGTGTCTGGGGCAAGCCGACCTTGTTGTTGCGCTTGGGTCAGCAGGTCGACCATTTTCCGGCGAACGGCTTCATTCTGATCACGAAGACTGTCCGACGCGTCGAAATCAATCAGCGTTCGAGAACTGATGATCTGGAAATGCGTGGGGTTGCTGATCGCCCACTCCAGATAGCCTTGCCCGATCGCTTCGAAGGCCACAATGGGATCTGCGCTGTCGAGTTTGGACTGTGCATCGGCAACGGCCTCGGTCAGCCGGTTCATGGCCTGTTCGGCGACGGCGGTCAGCAGTGCTGATTTCGACCGAAAATGCCGGAATGGCGCGCCGGGCGAAACGCCGGCACGTTTTGCCGCCTCGCGCACTGACACATGCTCTGCTCCGCGCTCTTCGATGATCTCCACGGTAGCAGCGATCAACGCCTCAACCAGATTGCCGTGATGATAGCGCTTGGGGCTGGCGGCTTCGCCGGAATCCGTGGGGCTGGTCATGCCTGCCAATAGCATGACGCCGGCATGTAATCACCGATTATTTTCTTGCGTCCAAGCGTTTGGTATGTAATCAGTGATTACAACATCAATGGAGGTTACCATGCTTCGCATCATCGCAACGACTGCCCTTGCTTTCTCCTTTCTGTCGCTCGGGTCTGCCCAGGCCGAAGATCGGCCAACCCTGCAAATCGTCTGGCCGGCGGCCGGTTCGGTCATCGAACTCGGCAATGACCCGGAGAAGGCGATAGGCGTCGTCGTCAGCAGCAACTTCACGCTTCTGCCAGCGGGTGAATGCGACGGCGTCAGCCTATGCGGCCATTTGCATATGAAGATCGATCCTGCCGGAGATACCTGCAACATCCCCGGCAAGCCGTACAACAGCATGAACAGCGACATTGGCGGCGATCTTATCAAGGCTCGTTTCGGCCATTGTCCGGATGCCGCCGGCAATCATGTGATCGGCGTCCTACTTGCCGATGATCATCACAAGCCCATTCTCGTGGACGGCAAACCCGTTACGGCTCTGGTGACGGTGACGACGAAATAGCGCGTGTCGGGGGGCACTGAGCCTCATTCGAGGCGGAGATTTCTGTCACGGCCTGCTGATGAGAGATTTCGGCCGGGCTCAGTCCGGCCGGCGATCACGACATCGTGTCGAGCTTGCGCTGCATGGCGGCGATCTGTTCCTTCAGTTCCTGAAGGTCGTCGGGTTTTTCCGACGTCTCTTTCCTGGCCGGCTCCGCCGGCGCTGCGGAAGTGCCATTCGAGCCTGCGGGTGGGCCAGCGGGTGGGAATGGCGTGAACAGGCGCATGGCGTTCTGGAACATCTCCATATTGCGGCGCGTCTGCTCTTCCAGCGCCTTGATCGGCGTGGCGATCTTCATCATGTCCAGCGGCGACTTGCCCAACGCACCCTTCATCTGCTCACGGAAGCGTTCCTGTTCCTTTGAGAAGGCGATCATCGACTGTTCGAGGAAGCTCGGCACGATCATCTGCATCTGGTCGCCGTAAAAAGCGATCAACTGGCGCAGGAACGGAATCGGCAGCATGTTCTGCCCTTCCTTGTTCTCCAGTTCAAAGATGATCTGGGTCAGCACCGGATGGGTGATGTCGTCGCCGGTCTTGGCGTCCTGGACGGTGAACTCCTCGCCCTTCTTGACCATTTCGGCAAGGTCCTCGAGCGTCACATAGGTGCTGGTGCCGGTGTTGTAGAGGCGGCGATTGGCATATTTCTTGATGATAATCGGTTCGTCTTTCGCGGCCATCAGCATCCTCCCGGGACACCGGCGCATTTGAGTAAGCTGCCGGTAACGATTGCGCCTTTTCAAGGATATGCGCAAAAGCGTCACAATTCCAAGCGGTTTGTGCAGTGCGGCATCAATTAATGCTGCACGGCGGGCTAAAAATGCTGCGCAGCAATGGGCCGGCTGTATCCACCACGATGCGCAACCTGCTTGCGGCGCATGGCCGGTATGCCCATTTCCGGTTTGACTTGGACCATTGAAAGGGCAAGAAAAGCCCTGACGATACAAACTGCGATACCAAAACCTCGATACCTCGAAGTGTGGAGAAGAACATGTCCGCTGCCATCGTTGTCGCCAGTGCGGCGCGCACGCCCGTCGGTTCCTTCAACGGCGCCTTCGCCGCCACGCCGGCGCATGAGCTTGGTGCCGTCGTCATCAAGGAGTTGCTGTCTCGCGCCGGTGTCGAGCCGGCGGAAGTCGACGAGGTCATCCTCGGCCAGGTGCTGACCGCGGCTCAGGGCCAGAACCCCGCCCGCCAGGCATCTATCGAAGCCGGCCTGCCGAAGGAAACTACCGCCTGGGGCCTCAACCAGGTTTGCGGCTCAGGTCTGCGCGCTATTGCTCTCGGTATGCAGCAGATCGCCACGGGCGATGCCAAGGTGATCGTCGCCGGCGGGCAGGAATCGATGTCGCTGGCCCCACACGCTCAACACCTGCGTGCCGGCGTCAAGATGGGCGACTACAAGATGATCGACATCATGATCAAGGATGGGCTGTGGGATGCCTTCAATGGCTACCACATGGGCAACACGGCCGAAAACGTCGCTCGCCAGTTCCAGATTACCCGCGAGGACCAGGACCAGCTCGCCTTGGCCTCCCAGAACAAGGCAGAGGCCGCGCAGAAGGCCGGCAAATTCAAGGACGAGACCGTGGCCTTCACCGTCAAGGGCAAGAAGGGCGACACCATTGTCGACCAGGACGAATACATCCGCCACGGCGCCACGATCGAGGCCATGACCAAGCTGAGACCGGCCTTCGACAAGGACGGCACGGTGACCGCCGCCAATGCCTCCGGCATCAATGACGGCGCCGCCGCCGTGCTGCTGATGACCGAAGCGGAAGCCGCAAAGCGTGGCATCACGCCGCTGGCGCGCATCGTGTCCTGGGCGACCGCGGGTGTCGATCCGCAGATCATGGGCACCGGGCCCATTCCCGCCTCGCGCAAGGCGCTGGCCAAGGCCGGCTGGTCGGTCGGCGATCTCGACCTGGTCGAGGCCAACGAAGCCTTCGCCGCCCAGGCCTGCGCCGTCAACAAGGACATGGGCTGGGATCCGTCGATCGTCAATGTCAATGGCGGCGCCATCGCCATCGGCCACCCGATCGGCGCCTCCGGCGCCCGCATCTTCAACACGCTGGTTTACGAGATGCGCCGCAGAAGTGCCAGGAAAGGTCTCGCCACGCTGTGCATCGGCGGCGGCATGGGGGTCGCCATGTGCGTGGAAGCGCTGTGAAGTCATCTGCAAAGCGCCGTGAGGACGGAGCGAGCAAGCCGTGAAACAGTCGGTGGCGAACAGGCTCCGCCGTTAGAGCGTTCCCGTTCGCCGCCCGCCGATCGAGAAAAGGGAGGATATCATGTCAAAGGTAGCACTCGTCACCGGTGGGTCGCGCGGTATTGGCGCCGCGATTTCGATCGGCCTGAAAAACGCCGGCTATCATGTCGCCGCGAACTACGCCGGCAATGACGACGCGGCGCAGAAATTCAAGGCAGAGACCGGCATCCCGGTCTACAAATGGTCGGTCGCCGACTACGATGCCTGCGCCGCCGGCATCAAGCAGGTCGAGGCCGATCTCGGCCCGGTTTCCGTGCTGGTCAACAATGCCGGCATCACCCGCGACGCCATGTTCCACAAGATGACGCGCGAGCAGTGGAAAGAGGTCGTCGACACCAATCTTTCCGGCGTCTTCAACATGACGCACCCGCTGTGGGGCGGCATGCGCGACCGCAAGTTCGGCCGCGTCATCACCATCTCCTCGATCAACGGCCAGAAGGGTCAGACCGGCCAGGTCAATTATTCGGCGTCGAAGGCCGGCGACATCGGCTTCACCAAGGCGCTCGCCCAGGAAGGGGCGCGGGCCGGCATCACCGTCAATGTCATCTGCCCCGGCTACATCGCCACCGAGATGGTCAGGGCGATGGACGAGAAGGTGCTCAACGAGCGCGTCATCCCGCAGATCCCGGTCGGCCGCCTCGGCGAGCCGGAAGAGATCGCACGCTGCGTCGTCTTCCTCGCGTCAGACGATGCCGGTTTCATAACCGGCTCGACCATATCAGCCAACGGCGGCCAGTATATCACCTAAGGCGCCATATCACCTGAGTCGTCATATCACCTGAGGCGGCCTGTTGCCGGTGACTGTTGCACGGGTCTAACCACCCACACGGCCGAGTTCGAGGCCGGGACCCGGATTGTTCCTGTCAGGCGACAAGCTTCAGCCCTGGTTCGGCTGCCGGCTTGGTCTGGGCGACTGGACCTGGCTGGCGCGAAGGTGCCGGCAGGCGGGCTAGCGACGCCCGGCTGAGGCCCGACAGTTTCAAGGCGATGCGACGCTTCAGAAATGGAGTGAGGTTCAGCGCCGAAAGCACGAGATTGCGGACGAACCGCTTCACCGAATTGCGGGAAAGCGCCATCTCGGTCATCGTGCCCGCCAGTTCAAGCACCTCCTGGGCCGCCGGGCGGCGCAGCGTTTCGTAGAGGTCGAGCGCGGCTTCCGGGCGCACGCCGTTCACCACGTCGCCAAGCAACCGGCCAAGCACGACCGCGTCGATGATGCCGGTGTTCATGCCTTGACCTCCCGCCGGGCTGTGCACGTGCGCGGCATCACCGATAAGGAACAGCCGGTCCTTGCGGTACGAGCGGACCAGGCGGTGATGCACGCGAAAACGCGAGCTCCACGCCAGCTCGAGCACCCGGGTTCTTTTCTTGGTCGGTCCACGGCTGTCGAGCAGCGCCTGGATGTCGGCGATCTCAGGCTTTTCCGGTGCGTCATCCATTGTTGCGACGACCCGGTACGAACCGTCCGGGAGCGGCGCCACTACCACCAGCCCGGTCGGTGCAAAGAACAGCGACACTTCCGTCGGCCCAAGCGGCCAGTCGAGACGAACATCGGCGAGTACGAACGAAGCGTCATAGGCGGCGCCGTCGAACTCGATGCCGGTCGACCTGCGCACCAGGCTGTGCATGCCGTCGGCACCAATGACGTAGCGTGCCGATATCAGTTTCTGGCGGCCGTTCTCGATCACCGTCACGTGTGCGCCGTCAGCGTCCTGGACGACTGCCTTGGCCTCGACCGAGCGATGAATCACGCCGCCCAGGGCGGCGATCCGTTCGGCGAACACCTGCTCGGTCAGGTTTTGAGGTAGCATCATCAGATAGGGATGCCTCGACGGAAGCTTGCTGAAATCGAGATTGAGCAGCGCCCGGTTGCGGTCGCGGATGGTGAAATTCTGCAGATTCAGGGCAAGTTCGCTCAGCCGCTGCGCGACGCCGAGAGGCTCCAGCGTTTCCAGCGTCTGCGCGTGGATAACGCCAGCCCGCGAGGTCTGAAGGCCCTCAGCCAGCCTGTCGATCAGGACATGATCGACACCGGCCTGGTGCAGCACGATGGACAGCGCCATGCCGGTCGGGCCAGCGCCAATGATCAGGACTTCCGTTGTAGTGGGCAACATTTTTTCTCTCCGTTTGTCAACGATCGTTGACTTTATAATCGAACCTATTGCATTTGTCAACGACCGTTGGCATATGAATTTCATGACCGAGAATCAGCCGAAGAAACCCAGCAAATCGGACCGCACGCGCGGCCAAATCCTCGAGGCCGCGAGGCTCCTGTTCGCCGAGTACGGCTATGACGGCGCCTCCATCCGCGACGTCGCGGCGCATGCCTCGATCGATCCGGCCATGGTGATCCGCTATTTCCGCAGCAAGGACGAGTTGTTCGCCAGGGCGGCGGTCGTCGACCTGCAATTGCCGGCACTCCGGGTGATCGACCGAAACGCCATCGGCGAAACGCTGATCAGGCGTTTTCTCGAAATCTGGGAGGGCCCGGCCAGCGGCCCTGGAATGGCAATTCTGCTGCGTTCGGCGACGTCGAACGAATTCGCCGCGGAAAAATTGCGCGACGTATTTGGCAACCAGGTGAGGCCGGTGGTTGCGGCGGTCGCTGACCCCACCGATGCGGGTCGACGGGCCGGGCTCGTTTCGAGCCAGCTGTTGGGTCTGGCGATGTGCCGATACCTGCTGCGGCTTCCGCCCGTCGTCGCCCTGTCCCACGACGAAATTATCCAGAACGTCGGCCCTACTTTGCAGCGCTATGCCGTGGGAGAGGCTTGAACCAAGCCGTTCTGCATTGCTGGCTGTCTGGTCCTCGTGCAGCGACTGCGCCGACCGACGGACGTGACACCGATTTGTGCCGAAGCGGCACGCAAAGGTTAACGGCGGCCGCACGGCCTGTGCAAAACCCTGTTCACCGCCTGTGGATAACAGGTGGAAATCCTATTCATGACACAACATATTGGGGTGAACAAACCGGGAAACATGCTCCGGCGCCGATTCGTCGCCGTTTCGTTCCGGCTTTGAGCGCAGTGTTAAACGACAAAGGCTGAAAAACATCCCCAAAAGGTTAAGGCGCGTTAGGAAAGATTAATTATTTCAAAATGTTGGATGACGCCGGCCGACCTGCGTCGATCGCTCAGCTGCAAAGGTTAACGGCGACGTCAGCCCTGCATGAAACGGGCCAGTTCGGCGATTCAGCATGTGGTGAGACTCGCCGGCGAGAAATCCAGATGTAGCCGTGAACAAACCCTGAATCTGCGCGAGTCAGCGATTCGTAGCCGATTCGTTCCAGACTCGTTCCAACTGTTAAATCGGAACGGCGGAACGGATTGTCGACGCCGACGGGAGGCTTCGGGCTGTCATCGGAATATTCTGCTTTCGCTTCGCGCCCGAAATCCCTATGTGTCGACTGTCACCCGCGCAACCACGGGCGCGCTCCCGACAACGCGAGGCAGAGAGCCTTAATTTCCAGGTCGATGAACATCCAGCCGAAACACACTGAGCCACTGATCCTGTCAGGCCGCGACGTGACCGCTGTGCTCGGGCCAACCAACACCGGCAAGACCCATCTCGCCATCGAGCGCATGGTGGCGCATGAAAGCGGCATTATCGGCCTGCCGCTCAGGCTGCTCGCCCGCGAGGTTTATTCACGCGTCTGCGAGAAGGTCGGCGCTCACAAGGTGGCGCTCATCACCGGTGAGGAGAAAATCCAGCCCGACGGCGCCAGATATTCGGTCTGCACCGTGGAAGCCATGCCGCGCGAGACCGACGCCGCCTTCGTTGCCGTCGACGAGGTCCAACTAGCCGGCGATCTCGAGCGCGGCCATATCTTCACCGACCGCATTCTGCATCTGCGCGGCCGCCAGGAGACGCTACTGCTCGGCGCAGCGACCATGCACGGCATCCTCCAGCGTCTGCTGAAGGGGGTGTCGGTGGTGACGCGGCCGCGGCTGTCGCATCTCGCCTATGCCGGCTCGAAGAAGCTCACCCGCCTGCCGCGACGTACGGCGATCGTCGCCTTCTCCGCCGACGAGGTCTATGCCATCGCCGAACTGATCCGCCGCCAGCAGGGCGGTGCGGCAGTCGTGCTCGGCGCGCTATCGCCGCGCACCCGCAACGCGCAGGTAGAGCTGTTCCAGTCGGGTGATGTCGATTATCTGATCGCCACCGATGCGATCGGCATGGGCCTCAACCTCGATCTCGATCATGTCGCCTTCGCCCAGAACCGCAAGTTCGACGGCTACCAGTATCGCAACCTGACGGCGGCCGAGCTCGGCCAGATCGCCGGCCGCGCCGGCCGGCACTTGCGCGACGGAACTTTTGGCGTCACCGGCCAGGTCGATCCGCTGGACGAGGAACTGGTCAAGAAGATCGAAGCGCATGATTTCGACCCGGTGAAGGTGCTGCAATGGCGCACCGCGCGTTTCGATTTCGCCAACCTCGACGCGCTGAAGCGCTCGATCGAGACCAACGCGCCGGTTGAAGGCCTGACGCGCGCGCTGCCGGCGGTGGATGCGCAGGCGCTCGAGCATCTGTCCCGCGACGAGGACATCCGGGCGCTTGCCACCGACGCCAGGCGTGTGGCGCTGTTGTGGGAGGCCTGCGCCCTTCCCGATTACAGGAAGATCGCCCCGGCTCAGCATGCCGACCTGATCGCCTCGATCTACATGGACCTTGCCAGGCATGGCCATGTCGATGAGAATTACATGGCCGAGCAGGTGCGCCGTGCCGACACCACCGAGGGCGACATCGACACGCTGTCGCACCGGATCGCCCAGATCCGCACCTGGACTTTCGTTTCCAACCGGCCCGGCTGGCTGGCCGATCAGGCACACTGGCAGGAAAAGACGCGCGAAATCGAAGACAGATTGTCGGATGCGCTGCATGAGCGGTTGACGAAACGCTTCGTAGACCGCAGGACTTCCGTCCTCATGCGGCGCCTTAGAGAAAATACCATGCCTGAAGCCGAAATCAGCCCAACCGGAACCGTCCTCGTCGAAGGCCATCATGTCGGCGAGTTGCAGGGGTTCCGCTTCACCGCCGACCAGAGCGCCGGCGGCGAGGACGCCAAGGCGGTGCGCACAGCAGCCCAGAAGGCGCTTGCAGCCGAATTCGAGGCGCGGGCCGAACGCTTCGGCGCCTCGGCCAATGGCGACATCGCGCTCGGCTCCGACGGCACACTACGCTGGATCGGCGCGCCGATCGGCACGCTGGTCGCAGGCGACGAGCCGTTGAAGCCACGCCTGGTGCTGCTGGCCGACGAGCAGCTCACCGGTCCCGCCCGCGACAAGGTCGCGGCGCGCGCCGAGCGCTTCGTCAATTTCCAGATCGAGTCGCTGCTGAAGCCGCTGGTCGACCTCAAGAACGCCGAGCAGATCACCGGCATCGGCCGCGGCATCGCCTTCCAGCTCGTCGAGAATTTCGGCCTCATCAACCGCCGCGACATCGCCGAGGAGATGAAGTCGCTCGACCAGGAGGGCCGCGCCGCCCTGCGCCGGCTCGGCGTGCGCTTCGGCGCCTACCACGTCTTCGTGCCGGCGCTGATCAAGCCGGCCCCGGCCGGACTGGTGACGCTGTTGTGGGCGCTGCAGAACGACGGCAAGGACAAGCCCGGCTTTGGCGACGTGGTTCACGCGCTGGCCTCCGGCCGCACCTCGGTGGTCATCGATCCCAGCTTCGACAAGACTTTCTACAAGCTGGCCGGCTACCGCAATCTCGGCCGTCGCGCGGTGCGCGTCGACATCCTCGAACGGCTGGCCGACCTGATCCGGCCCGCAACCAACTGGAAGCCGGGCCTCGGCCAGCGCCCTGACGGCGCCTATGATGGTCAGTCCTTCATGGTGACGCCGCCGATGATGTCGATCCTCGGCGCCACGGCCGACGACATGGAAGAGATCTTGAAAGGCCTCGGCTACCGGGCCGAGCCGAAACCGGCGGTCGAGGTGAAGACACGGCTCGAGGCGCAGGACAATGCAGCGCGCGAAGCCGCCGCGGCCAAGCAGGCGGCGGAAGAACAAGCCGAGCAGGCCAAGGCACCGGAAGCCGCGATTGCCGAGGCAGTCGCCGAGGCGCCGGCCGACAGTTCTGAGCCGGATGCAGTGGCAAAGGCTGCAGCCGATGGCTCGGCCGAGCCTGCCGCCGAAGCGGCAGCCGGGCCCCCCACGGGAGAGCAGCCCGAAGCTGCACCCGAGATCACGCAAGAGACAACAGAAGCGGTCGGTGTCAGCGCTGCTGCCGAAGGCGCCGACGCCCTCACCTCCCCCTCGATGGGGGAGGTCGCGGCGCGAAGCGACGCGGGTGGGGGTGATGGCGCCGACAATGCAGACAGGGCTGACAGCGCCGACGCTCCCCCCACCCCGGCGCTGCGCGCCGACCCTCCCCACGAGGGGGAGGGTGAAGCCGGCGCGCCCGCCGCAGAGGCCGAAGAACCAAAACCCATCCTGTTGTGGCGGCAGGGCCGCTTCGACCAACGCCCGCGCCACCGTCACCACGACAACCGGCCTCGGGACAATCGCCCGCGCAGCGGACAAGTCACGCGCGATGGCCGCAGCAACGCGCCGGCAGAGGCCGGGCAGCAAGCCGGCGCTCCAGGCGGCCGGCCAGCCCGTGAAGGACGCCGCGACGGCGACGGCGCCGGCAAGCCGCGCTTCGACCGCAGCAAGTTCAAGCCCAAGCCGCAGGGCGAGGCAGGGGAACGGCGCGACGGCAAGCCGCAGGGCGAGCGTCCCGACCGTCGCGAAAGCCGGCCCGACTGGAAAAGCGGCAGGCCGGACGGCAAGGGTGGCGCGCCGGGTGGAAAGCCCGCGTTCCAGCCGAAGCCTCGCGAGGAGCGTCCGGT
Organism: Mesorhizobium sp. WSM4848; assembly: GCF_055811375.1. Lineage (NCBI taxonomy): Bacteria > Pseudomonadati > Pseudomonadota > Alphaproteobacteria > Hyphomicrobiales > Phyllobacteriaceae > Mesorhizobium > Mesorhizobium sp. WSM4848. Next base: position 27,236 of record NZ_JBVVPX010000035.1, on the reverse strand, counting down.
GCGCTTCGATCCGGATTCCCCCTTCGCCAAGCTCGCCGCATTGCGCGACCAGCTGAAGAAGTAAGTTCGTTCGCTCCGATGGTCTCCGAAGGCCGCCAGCGCATCGACAAATGGCTGTTCTTTTCGCGTGCGGTGAAATCGCGCCCGCTGGCAGCGAAGCTGGTGGTGGCCGGACGCGTTCGCATCAATCGCGACAAAGCAGCGCAGGCCTCCGATCTGGTCCGCGCCGGCGACGTCCTGACCATCACTCTCGAGCGGCGCATCTTCGTCTGGAAGGTGCTCGGCACCGGGAGCCGGCGCGGTCCCGCCGAGGAAGCGCGCTTGCTCTACGAGGATATCTCGCCACCGCCGACGCCAAAGGGCGAGGCCGTTCGCGATGCGATCCCCGCACTGCGCGATGCCGGCAGCGGCCGCCCGACCAAGAAGGAACGCCGGGAGACCGACCGGCTGCTCGGCGACGACTGACGCATAACCGGCTTTCGTCGCATCGCCGGCTGGAAATCCATTCCGGAAACACCGGCATCACGTGCAATGGCTGCCCTTGCAAGCAGCGGGCAAAGACGTTACCGCACCTAAAAAGGCCTACCGCATCGGCCCGAAAATCGATATCGATTTTCCAAGAGCACGATGCGTGGATTCAAAGTGTTAGAGCGTACCTTATGCGTCCGATTGGACGCCACGTCGCCCTGATAAAACGGGACGTCCCGGAGCCGACCGATGACCTATGTCGTGACCGATAATTGCATAAAATGCAAATACATGGACTGCATCGAGGTCTGTCCGGTCGACTGTTTCTATGAGGGCGAGAACATGCTCGTCATTCATCCCGACGAGTGCATCGACTGTGGCGTCTGCGAGCCGGAATGCCCGGCCGACGCGATCAAGCCGGATACCGAGCCGGGGCTCGACAAATGGCTGCAGATCAACACCGAGTACGCCGATAAATGGCCCAATATCACCGCCAAGAAGGAGCCTCCGGCCGACGCCAAATCCTTCGATGGCGAGGCCGGCAAGTTCGAGAAATATTTTTCCCCCGAGCCCGGCCAGGGCGACTAGCGCAAGACCGCGAAAATCGAAATCGATTTTCGAAGGATTATGCGCAAGATAAAGCGTCACAGCGTCCCCTTGCGCGTCCAAAACGGGCGCGTAGGGCTGTAACGGCGACGCTGGTTTGATCGGCATCACGCGTCGTGATCGGCACCGCACGTTAACTGCCTTGACGGGCGGAGATCGCGCTTGACCTTCGCGCGTGCAGCAAAACCTTGATTCTTCCGACTTTTTGTGCTATTCCAACAAAACATGCCGGTGACACAACGTCGATTTATGGCGCAAACGCCCCAAATCACTGAAAGGTGAATTTCTCAATCCGGACCAGAGCGATCTGGGGCAGGCAGGCGCAACTATGCGGTTTGCCGGCCTTGGCTTTTCCGGTGGTTTCATCGTTGTGCGGCTAATGATCGGTCCCCGATCGCGCGAGTCTCGGCCGGCAGAATGCCGGCACCACACCAAGGAGTTCATGGCGTAATGGCAACAATCACCCCGCAGAAGAAGTCCAGCGCGGCGCGTCACGGTTTTAAGACCGGCGAGTACATCGTCTACCCGGCGCATGGCGTCGGCCAGATCGTCTCGATCGACGAGCAGGAAGTTGCGGGCCACAAGCTGGAACTTTTCGTCATCGACTTCCAGAAGGACAAGATGCGTCTGAAGGTTCCGGTCGCCAAGGCGACCTCCATCGGCATGCGCAAGCTGTCGGAAGAGGATTACGTTGATCGCGCGCTGAAGGTCGTGCAGGGCCGCGCCCGCGTCAAGCGCACCATGTGGTCGCGCCGCGCCCAGGAATATGATGCGAAGATCAATTCCGGCGACCTGATCTCGATCTCGGAAGTTGTGCGCGACCTCTACCGCGCCGACAACCAGCCGGAGCAGTCCTATTCCGAACGCCAGCTTTATGAGGCGGCACTCGACCGCATGGCGCGCGAGATCGCGGCCGTCAACCGCATGTCGGAGACCGAGGCGGTGCGCCTCATCGAGGTGAACCTCAACAAGGGCCCGAAGCGCGGCGCCAAGGCCGACAACGAAGAAGCCGAGCAGGAAGAAGCAGCCTGAGCGCTTTCTCGCCTTCGAATTTGGAAAACCCGGCCTCGCGTCGGGTTTTTTATTTCCGGGTGATCGTCACCCCAAAACCGCTTTTTGGGCGACAGGCCTTAACCTAACCTTCGCCGCCTTCCTTCTCTGCCTCCTGCTTCAGCGTCGCGATAAACCGCTTGGTTCGCTGGCGCTCCGGATTGCTGAACAAAACAGCGGCAGGGCCTTTCTCGACGACGCTGCCGGCGTCGAGGAACACCACCTCCTGCGCGATTTTGGAGGCAAGGCGCAAGTCATGCGTCGCCATCACCATGGTGGTGCCCTCGCTGGCCAGCTGGCCGAGCACGTCGACCACCTCCTGCGCCAGTTCCGGATCGAGCGCCGAGGTCGGCTCGTCGCACAGCAGCACTTTCGGCGATGGCGCCAGCGCCCGGGCGATCGCCACGCGTTGCTGCTGGCCGCCTGACAGCGTCGCCGGCCAGGCATCGGCCTTGTGCGCCATCCCAACCTTTTCGAGCAGGGCGAGCGCCCGCCCGCGCGCCCTCGCCGTCGGCCATTTCAGCACCGTCACCAGCCCCTCCATGACGTTTTCGATCGCCGTGCGGTGCGGGAACAGCTGGAAATTCTGGAACACCATGCCGGTCTGCAGCCGCAGGCGCTGGATGGCCCTGCCGGGAACCTTGCCGCCCGGATGGAATTCGAGCGCGTCGTCGCCGATGCGCACCGTGCCCGAGGTCGGGATCTCGAGCAGGTTGATGCAGCGCAGAAGCGTGCTTTTCCCGCCGCCTGAGGGACCGACAAGGGCAGTGACGCTGCCTTCGTCGATAGTGACCGTCACGCCCTTCAGCACAAGGTTGTCCCCAAAGCGCTTCTCGATGTTGGTGAGGCCGATCATGAGCGCGCCTCGAGGAAGCCGCCATAGCGGTTGAGCCGCTTTTCCAGGCGCGTCTGCAACGCCGACAGTACCGAGCTTAGCGCCAGATAGAGAGCCGCGGCCTCGACATAGAGGATCAGCGGTTCATAGGTGGTGGCGACGATGCGCTGCGCCGCCTGGAACATCTCCGGCACCGTGATGGCGGCGGCCAGCGACGTGTCCTTGACCAGCGAGATGAAGGTGTTGGACAGCGGCGGCACCGCGACGCGGCCGGCCTGCGGCAGTATGGTGCGTCGCATCGCCTGGCCCCAGGTCATGCCGATCGAATGGGCCGCCTCCCACTGCCCCTTCGGCACCGAGCCTATGACGGCACGGATGATTTCCGACGTATAGGCGCCGATATTGAGTGTGAAGCCGATCAATGCGGCTGAAAAGGCGTCGAGCAGGATGCCGACCGAGGGCAGGCCGTAGAAGATCAGGAAGAGCTGCACCAGAAGCGGCGTGCCACGGAAGATCCAGACGTAGAAGCGGATCACGGCAACCAGCGGCTTCGGGCCGAACAGCCGGACGAGCGCTGAGACCAGCCCTACGAAGAGACCGAATGCGAACGACAGCAGCGTTAGCGGCACGGTGAAGATCAGCGCGGCCCATAGCAGCGTGGGCAACGAATCCAGCATCAATTGCAGCCAGTGCGGCACGAAAACCCTCCTTGCGAGATTGCCGCCCAAAAAACGATCTGGCAGCATCGAGGCGCGACCATACGGCTGTCATATCACGCCAAAAGCGGCGGCCGTCAAAGACGGCTCGCCGCGATACTTTGCCATGCGGGCCGGCAACCGCCCCGCTCCGGAAATGTGCTTACTTCGAAACGTCCTGGCCGAAATAAGAGTCGGCAATCTTCTGGTAAGTGCCGTCGGCCTTGATATCGGCCAGCGCCCGATTGATGGCGGCGACCAGTTCCGGATCGCCCTTGCGCACGAGGACGCCGGAATAGTCGGCGTTTTCTTCCTGCGCGGCGATCTTCACATTGGCGTCGGGCTTGTGCTTCTTGAAATCGAGGAAGGACAGGCTGTCGTTGATGGTGGCATCGGCGCGGCTGGTAAGAAGCAGCTGGATCGATTGGTCGAAACCATCGGTGGCGACGAGTTCGGCGCCGTTCGCTTCGGCGAGCTTGCCGAAATTCGAGGTCAGGGACTGCGCCGCCTTCTTGCCCTTCAGGTCGGCAAAGCTCTTGATGTCGGTATTGTCGCCGCGCACGATCAGCACCGCCTTGGAAGCAATATAGGGATCGGAGAAATCATACTTGGCCTTGCGCTCCTCGGTGATACCGACCTGGTTGATAACGGCGTCATAGCGCTCGGCGTCGAGGCCGGCGATCAGCCCATCCCATTTGCCTTCGAGGAATTCGGCCTTGACGCCGAGCCGCTCGGCGATCGCCTTGGCGATCTCGACGTCGAAGCCGACCAGTGCGCCCGAGGCATCATGATAGGTGAAGGGGGCATAGGTGCCTTCCGTGCCGACCTTGAAGACACGGGCCTGCTTGATCTGATCGAGATTGGCGCCGGCATGGCCTGATGTGCCTGCCAGTACCTGCAGTGTTGCGGCGACGATGAGCAATTTGAGCCATTTCATTTTTCTGTGATCCCGTCATTGGCCGGTGTATTGGCCGGCGTCTGGCGCATTTGCCAGCGCCGGAAACTGACAGATGCAGGCTGGCGAAATAAGCAACAAGATTTCAAAAATGAGGCGCTTCCGAAATCCAATTCTCAAGACTTCATCGAGTCACGCCAAGCGGCCGAGGAGCGACCGCCGCATCGAGCTTTCGGGCAGTTCAAATCCACGCGACATCAGCGGCGGAACCATTCGCGCGCGTGGCACGTTTGTTGGCTGTTGTAGGGCGCGGCGTCGCCAATTCAACCACGATGCCAGCTCAGTGTTCGAGTGATCGCACCACAACGCCCGGAACAGGGAGCGTGGCATGATGGAAGATACGGCAGGGCGAACCATGGTCCGCGCGGCGATGAAAGCCCCCTATCTCGAGCGCGACGAAGAGCATGTTCTCGCATTGCGCTGGAAGCAAAACAACGACCAGCAGGCACTGCACCAAATCGCCATGGCGCATATGCGGCTGGTCATTTCCATGGCCTCGAAGTTCCGCCATTATGGCCTGCCCCTCGGCGACCTGGTGCAGGAAGGCCATGTCGGCCTGCTGGAGGCAGCGGCCCGTTTCGAACCGGAGCGCGAGGTGCGGTTTTCGACCTATGCGACGTGGTGGATCCGTGCCTCGATGCAGGACTATATCCTGCGCAACTGGTCGATCGTGCGCGGCGGCACCAGTTCGGCACAGAAGGCGCTGTTCTTCAATTTGCGGCGCCTGCGCGCCCGCTTGGCGAATGGTGCCGAGCCGATCTCGAACACCTCGCTCTACCGCGAGGTGTCGGTGGCGCTCGGCGTCTCCGAGGCCGACGTGGCGATGATGGATTCGCGCCTTTCGGCCCCGGATAGTTCGCTCAATCAGCCGCTCGCCGATGATTCGGGCGCCACCGAGCGGATGGAGTTCCTGGTTTCGGACGATCCTTTGCCGGACGAGGTCGTGGGCGACACGATCGATGTCGAACGCCGCTCGATCTGGCTGAAAACCGCGCTCGGCGCGCTCAACGCCCGCGAACTCAGGATCATCGAGGAACGCCGGCTGAGCGACGAGGGCGCGACGCTCGAAGCGCTCGGCGAGGCGCTTGGCATCTCCAAGGAACGCGTCCGCCAGATCGAGGCACGCGCCATGGAAAAGCTCAAGATAGCGCTGGTGAAGCAAAACCCCGAGTTTCTGGCGACCGCCGCCTAATCAGGGTGTGTTGAGATTCAGGTTAGGCCGAGGCGGAGTCGAAGACGGACGCGAAGCGACCAAACTAGGTGGTTTCCGAGAACCGGAGCGGAGCGTACTTAAAGTACGTGAGCACCGGCCTACGCCCGCCGTAGCCTTAACTGCCGAAACCGCTCATGAGCGCTTCGGCCGGCGAAGGCCGGAAGCGCAGAAAACTGCCGTTTGCAGGCCGGCATCACCTGAATATCGACACACCCTATTTGTCGGTGATGATCTTGACCTTGTCGCCGGCTGAAACGGCTGCGCCGGGCGACATCGCATTGAGCACCCTGAACAGGTCGAGCTTGCGGTCGACGCCGACCATCTGCGCCGCGAGCGAGCCCATGGTCTGTCCGGGCCGTACCGTGACGACGCGGATATGCAGCGGCTTCAGCGCCGCTTTTTCGGCCGCGCTCAAGATCCGGAACGAGCCGCTGACCGAGCGCGCTACGGCATCCAGCGAGGTGCTGGCGGAAGGGGCGGCAGTCAGCAGTCGGTAGACTTGGCCGCCGGCGCGGATCACCGCAATGCCGAACTGCCAGCCCTCGGCGCTGGCATGCGCCGTCACCGCCTCGTTGCCGTTGATTGTTCCCTGGCGCACGCTGCTTTCGTCGAGACCGGCCACCCAGCCACTGCGGATGTAGTCGGTCAGCGAGCGGTTTTTGTCGATCGAGACGCCGTCGAAGCGGATCGCTATGTCGCCCGGCCCGGTTGCAGTCACCGCCGCGGCCGAGTTGTCGATGATGAAGCCGTCGGGCACCGAGAACGACACGCCGAGCCCCGGATGCAGGAAGGTTTCGCCACGCACATAGCCTTCCTCCGGCGTATCGCCGTAGAGCAGGCCGTCTATGCCGGCGAGGAAGGCATCGCGGTCGCGCGTGCCGACGCCGGGCGCGCCGAACTGGCGGGCATGGCGCTGAGCCAGATCGATGCGTTGCGGCGTGTTCGGATGCGTTGCCAGGAAGTCGAGGCTGGCGTCGGTGGCGCCGCTGATCGAGCGGAAATCGGTGTAGGCCGACATGGATTGCAGGAAGCGGCCCGCGGCAAACGGATCGAAGCCCGCCTCGCCGATCGACTTGATGCCGATGCCGTCGGCCTCCAGCTCCTGATTGCGCGAGAACTGGGCAAGCCGCAGCTTGCCTCGGATCAGTGCCGCCTTGGCGGTCGGGCTGTCGCCGAGCACATCCGAGACGACTTTTGTTGCAAAGCCCTCCTCGGCCTCGAGCTGCTGGCGCTGCAAGCCGTGATTTGCGGTGACGTGGCCCATCTCATGCGCGATGACCGCGGCGAGCTCGGCCGAATCGTTGGCCAGCGCCAGCAGGCCGCGCGTGATGTAGAGATAGCCGCCCGGCAATGCGAAAGCGTTGACGTTGGGCGAATTGAGGATCGTAATGCGGTAGGTCTGGCTCGGGTTGGCCGACACCACGGTCAGGCTGCCGACGACCTTGGCCACCATGCGCTCGAGCTTGGGATCGGAATATTCGCCGCCATAGGTCGCGAGGATGCGCGGATGCTGCGCCTTGGCCATTTCGGCGAGCTTGCTGTTGGCGGCAACATTGTCGACGGTGACCGGTTTGCTGGAAGGCTGGAAGCCGGATTCCTGAACGTCCGGAGGCGTGAACATCTGGCAGCTTGCCAGCGCCATGGCAAAGCCGGCCAGTGCCAGGAAGCGCGCCAGCGGTTTCCTTCTCACTCTGTCTGTGCCGGTCGGCAGAACAGCTTCCTTTCGGGTCTCAGCACATGGCCCCGAAAATCGGGCATCGATTTTCAGAACATGCGCAAAATCAACTGCCACAGCGTCCTTCGCGCCCACGAGCACGGCCCGCGAGCACGGATGGCACCGTAGTGGCAAATCACAACCTATGCCGGACCAGTATCGGAGGACCTAGCCACACTACTTTGACCATGGCAAGCAAAGGCCACATCGCCTGAAGCCGGTTTGGCCGTAAATTATGTCCGCTTCCGGGCAACATCTCGTGATCCTGCACCAAACGGACCTGCACCGATATAGCGCCGGAAGGCTTCCGGTCCAGCCTTGGTAAAAAAATCGGCGACAGTCCCGGTAGCGGCAACCGTGCCATTATCCAGGAACACCATGTCCTGGCCGATACGGTGGGCATCCTCCGGCTGATGCGTGACGAACAGCACCGTCATGCGCCGCTCCGCATGGACGTCGGCTACCAGATCGAGCATGTCGTCGCGCAAGGCCGGTCCGAGCGAGGCGAACGGTTCGTCCAGCAAGAGCACCGGCCGGTCGCGCACCAGGACGCGGGCGAGCGCGACGCGCTGCCGCTCGCCGCCGGAGAGTTCGCGCGGCAGGCGCTGTTGCTTGCCGGCAAGGCCGACGCGCTCGAGCGCCGCGGCGATTGCAGCGTAGTCGGCCTCGGTCAGCCTGAGCGACGGCGAGCGGCCAAGGCCGACATTTCGTTCGACCGATAGATGGGCGAAGAGATTGTTTTCCTGGAACACCATCGACACTGGCCGCGCCGACGGCGATTTGGTGCCGACGTCGCCGCCACCGATCAGCACGCGGCCCGATCGCGGCGTCTCGAAGCCGGCCACCAGGTTGAGCAGTGTCGATTTTCCTGAGCCGCTCGGCCCCATAATGGCGGTGATCTTCGAGGCGGCGAACTCGACATCGAATAAAAACGGCGCTTCGCCATAGCTGAACGAGACCTTTTCCAGCCGCACAGCCGTACCGTTTTCGCTGTTGAGCATCATCATCTTTCTCCCCGTCCCAGCCAGTCCGCCGCCAGGACAAGCGCGAGACAGACCAGGCCGAGCAGCAATGCCAGGCCGGCCGCGTCCATCGTGCGGTAGCTGCCCATGCGGGCCAGCAAGAGATAAGGCAGCGTCTGCAAGGAGTCGCTGCCAAACAGGGCAATGACACCGAGATCGCCGAGCGACAAGGCCATGGCGAACGCGAAACCGGTGGCGAGCGGCCGCCGCAGCGACGGCCAGTCGACCAGCCGGAACCGGCTCCAGCCCGAAATTCCAAGCAGCAAACAGAGCCGTTCGTGGCGTTCACTCGCCGCATCATAGCCGGGGCGAATGGCGCGGATGGCAAACGGCATCGCCATCACCGCATTGACGGCGACGACCATGACAGGGGCGATGGCAAAGACGTCGCTGACGGTCCGCAGGAGCAGGAACCAGCCGGCGCCGATGACGACGGGCGGCACGACGAGGACGAAGCCGGCGCCGGTATCGGTGGCGTATTCGAGCAGCGTCCTGGCGCCGACGCGACGCCTCAAGGCCAGTGCCCGTCGTGCCATGACCAGCGACAGCGACAGCGCCACTGAAAGCAGCGCCGCCAGCAAGGCGAGCACGGCGCTGGTCAGCGTCGCTTGCCGCACCGCGCTCTCGCCCGCTAGCCGGCCGAGATCGGCGCCAAGCCCTGACGCCACCGTGGCCGCCATCGGCCCGGCGACGAACAGCAAAGCCAGGAGGATCAATGCTGCGTTCAGCACGGTTTCGGCGGCGCCGGCCGAAAGATAGCGGCGCGAAGCCACCGGCAGGTTGGCGTCGCCGACGGTGTTGGCGCCGAGCCGCATCAATGCCAGCACGACGACGAAGGTCAGCGCGATCTGCAGCACTGTCAGCGTCACCGCGCGGGCAGGATCGAAATCGAAACGCAACGCTTGGTAGATGGCGACCTCCAGCGTCGTCGCACGCGGCCCGCCGCCCAGCGTGAGCACGATGGTGAAGGATGTGATGCAGAGCATGAAGACAAGCCCGGCGACGCCCGGCAGCGACGCGCGCAGCGTCGGCCATTCGATCAGCCGGAAGGCGGGCCTGGCGCCCATGCCGAGCTGGCTCGCCAGCCGCCACTGGTCGGCCGGCACTGTCGCCAGCGCTTCAAGGAACAGCCGCGTGGCCAGCGGCAGATTGAAGAAGACATGGGCGACGAGGATGCCGGACAGGCCGTATATGCCCGGCCAGCCCTGGCCGCCAATCGCGCTGAGCACGCCGGCGAAATAGCCGGCACGGCCATAGAGAGCCAGAATCCCGAGTGCTGCGACGATGGCCGGCAGCGCGAGCGGCACTGCGAAGAGCTGCAGGATCAGGCTGCGACCAAGGAAGCGCGGATGCCGCGACAGCGCCCGCGCCACGAACAGCGCCGACACGACGGAGAGCAGCGTCGAAAGAGCCGCCTGCCAGAGCGTAAAGCGGGCGACGCGGAAGAGGTAGGTATCGAAGGCCGACGCGGCGCCGGACGGATCGCGTGCGCCTTCCACGATGAGCCCGGCGAACGCGCCGCCGACCAGCAGCGCAACAGCGGCAAGCGCGACGGTGCCGGCGGTGACGCGGGGGTCAGAAGGGGGTGCGTGTAGCACTCTGCACCACCTGACTCGGGACTGTTATTTGACTGGGATTTAGAGGGGGGCGCCGTAGAGTGATCATCTCTCAATCACAAGCTACCTGCTCATCACCGACAGCCATTCGTCGACCCAGGCCTTGCGGTTGGCGGCGACCTCTTCCGGGCTGAACAGCAGCGTCTTGGTCGGCTTGACGAGCTTGTCGAAAGCCGGATTGAGCGGCTTCTCGGTCTTGCCGGCCGGGAACATCCAGTTGGTCTCGGGGATGACATCCTGGAATTTCGGCCCGGTCATGAAAGTCAGGAACTGTTTCGCCAACGGGTTCTTCGCACCTTTGGTGGTGATGCCGGCAACCTCGATCTGCAGATACGCGCCCTCCTCGAAGGCCGCCGCCTGATAGCGTTCGGTGTTCTCGGCGACCATGTGATAGGCCGGCGACGTGGTATAGGACAGCACCATCGGCGCCTCGCCCTTGGTGAACAGGCCGTAGGCCTCGCTCCAGCCCGGCGTCACGGTCAGCACTTTTGTCCTAAGCTTGGCCCAGGCTTCCGGCGCCTTGTCGCCATAGACCGACTTCACCCACAACAGCAGGCCGAGACCGGGCGTCGAGGTGCGTGGATCCTGGATGACGATCTTCTCATCGGCATTGCCCTCGACCAATTCCTTCAGGCTCTTCGGCGGGTTTTTGAGCTTTTCGGTGTCGTAGACGACGGCGAAATAGCCGTAGTCGAACGGCACGAAAATATCATCGCTCCAGCCGCCCGGCACATTGACGTCGATGACTGTGCCATGCGGTGAAAACAGGCCGGTAGCCTTGGCTTCCGCCGTCAGATTCGTGTCGAGGCCGAGCACGATGTCGGCCTTGCTCGCGGCCCCTTCCAGCCTGACGCGGTTGAGCAGGGCGACGCCGTCGGCGACCGCGACGAATTCGAGAGTACAGCCGCATTCGGCCTCGAACGCCTTCTTGACCGCCGGGCCGGGTCCCCATTCGGCGGTGAAGCTCTCATAGGTGTAGACGGTGAGTTTTTCCTGCGCGGATGCCGGCCCGATGCCTGCGAGGACGATTGCCGCGAGCAGCACTGCCGAAACAAGTGTGTATAAAAACGTGCGCATCGGCGCCTCCTTCGTTGGCGTTGAAGGGAATTGAGGCGTCGGCTTGTCCGAAACGTCTAATCCCTCCGCCGGTACAAACCGGATCAGGTTCAGCGGGTTGGCAGGTTGCCTCTCAGCTGGTCCGCGAAGATCGCGTCCAGCACCCCGTTAGAGCGCTTCGACACATAGGCCCGGCCCAACTGCGGCGCAAGCGCAAGTTTGCCGGGCGGAAGTTTGCCGGGCATCCGGAACGCGGCCTTCCGTTTCGCAAGCAGGGCTGGTAAGGGCCACGCATATGAGCAAATTCACCATCCTGCTTGGCGGCGACCTTATCCGCACACCGCTGCTCGACCGCCAGGTCGAAGGCACGCGTGTCATCGCCGCCGACGCCGGCATGAGCCATGCCCGGAGGCTGAGCCTGACGCCGGAACTCTGGGTCGGCGACTTCGATTCGGTGCCGGCGGATTTGCCGGACGAGCTCGCCGCCGTGCCCCGCCAGGTGTTTCCGGCAGAAAAGGACAAGACCGACGGCGAACTGGCCATCGCCGCCGCGCTCGAACGCGGCGCCACCAGCCTCGTGCTGGCCGGCGCGTTCGGCGGCAAGCGCACCGACCACGCCTTCCTGCACCTGGCGCTCAGCGTCCGGCTGGCTGAAGCCGGCGTAAAGGTGCTGTTGACCAGTGGCGCACAGGAAGGCGTCCCCTTGCTTCCCGGAAAGGCCGGCTTCGGCTACGCCGACGGCATGCTGTTTTCGATTCTCGGCTTCTCAGACCTTGCCGGTCTGACCGTGACCGGCGCCAAATGGCCGCTGAACCATGTCGAGGTGGCGTTCGGCTCGTCGCTGACCATTTCCAACGAGGTCAAGGGCCGGCTCGAAGTCGCGCTGGGCAGCGGCCGCGCGCTGTTGCTCGCCCATCCATTTCCCTTGCCTGAAAGCTGACATGGCGCCGCCGCTTCTCAATCTCGACGGGATAAAACTGATCTTTGGTGGCGCGCCGCTGCTCGACGGGGCGGAACTGACGGCGTCGGCGGGCGACAAGATCGCTCTGGTCGGCCGCAACGGCTCTGGCAAGTCGACGTTGCTGAAGATCGCTGCGGGATTGGTCGAGCCGCAGGACGGCGAGGTGTTCCGCCAGCCTTCGGCAACAGTGCGCTACCTGCCGCAAATGCCCGACATGGATGGTTTCGCCAGCGTACGCGCCTATGTCGAGGCGGGGCTCGGACCCGCCGACGATCCCTACCGCGCCACCTATCTGATGGAGCATCTCGGTCTGTCCGGCGAGGAACGGCCGAACGATCTCTCCGGCGGCGAAGCCCGCCGTGCTGCCCTTGCCCGCGTCATGGCGCCGGAGCCCGACATTCTCCTCCTTGATGAGCCGACCAACCATCTCGACCTGTCGGTCATCGAATGGCTGGAGGAGGAGCTTGCCCGCACCTCTTCGGCGCTGATCGTCATCTCGCACGACCGCCGCTTCCTCGAGCGCGTGTCGCGCGCCACGGTCTGGCTCGATCGCGGCCAGACCCGCCGGCTGGACAAGGGCTTTAGCCATTTCGAGGAATGGCGTGACACCGCGCTGGAAGAAGAAGAGCGCGAGCAGCACAAGCTTGGTCGCCAGATCGTGCGCGAGGAGCACTGGTTGCGCTATGGCGTGACGGCAAGGCGCAAGCGCAACATGCGCCGGCTCGGCGAATTGCAGACCATGCGCCAGCGCTTTCGCGGCCATCGTGGCGCCGAGGGTGCGGCGACCATGGTGGCCAGCGACGCCGCCGAATCCGGCAAGCTGGTGATCGAGGCTAAGAACATCGAGAAGAGCTTTGGCGACCTCACTGTGGTCAGGGGTTTCTCGACCCGCATCCAGCGCGGTGACCGCGTCGGCCTGGTCGGCCCGAACGGCGCCGGCAAGACGACGCTGCTGAAGATGCTGACCGGCGAATTGACGCCGGACTCAGGCACGGTGCGACTCGGCACCAATCTGGAGATCGCCACGCTCGACCAGAAACGCGAGGCGGTCGACCCGCAAGAGACGCTGGCTCAGTATCTCACCGACGGCCGCGGCGAGAACCTTGTCATCAATGGCGAGCAGCGCCACGTCGTCTCCTACATGAAAGACTTCCTGTTCAAGCCGGAACAGGCGCGCACGCCGGTGCGCGAGCTTTCGGGCGGCGAGCGGGCGCGGCTGCTGCTCGCCCGCGTGCTGGCGCGGCCGGCAAATCTCTTGGTGCTCGACGAGCCGACCAACGATCTCGACATGGAGACGCTGGAACTGCTGCAGGAACTGGTCGCCGGTTTTGCTGGCACCGTCATCCTCGTCAGCCACGACCGCGATTTCCTCGACCGCACGGTGACCAGCCTGATCGCGCCGGACGGCGGCGGCCGCTGGATCGAATATGCCGGCGGCTATTCCGACATGCTGGCGCAGCGCGGCGGCACCAGGCTGGACGACCGCAAGGCACGGCCAAAGACCGACACCGGCGAAGTGGCGGCGGCAGGCAGGACCGAAGCAGCTGCGCCAAAGGGCCCGGTGAAAAAACTGTCGTTCAAGCAAAAATTCGCGCTGGAATCTCTGCCCAAGAGGATCGAGGCGGTGACCGCCTCGATATCACGGCTGGAGGACAACATCGCCGACCCGGCCTATTACGAGCGCGACCCGGCCTCATTCCAGAAGACCATTGCCGCCCTCGACAAGGAGCGCGCCACGCTGGCAGCGCTCGAGGAGGAATGGCTGGAACTTGAAATGTTGCGCGAGGAGATGGAGGGGTAGACGCTTCGCCGTTGCTCCAACACGAAAATGCGCATATATTATGCGCATGCTGCGGAGGTTATCATGCGAAAGATAGCTATGAATGCGGTTCGTCAGCCGGCAAATCTGTCGATCGACTCAAAGCTCATGAAGGAAGCCAAGGGACTCGATGTAAATGTCTCGCGCGCCGCCGAAGCCGGCATTGCAGAGGCGGTGGCCGCCGAAAAGACACGGCTGTGGAAGCTTGAGAATCGCGCCACGATAGAAGCGTGGAACGAATATGTCGAAAAGCACGGTATTCCGTTGGAAGAACATCGGCAGTTCTGATGGCACGCTATGATGTCTTCGCGGGTCGGGTCGAAGGCAGCTACTTGCTGGACGTCCAATCCGACCTGCTCGACGATTTTAAAACACGGGTGGTGATCCCCCTGCTTCCGACAACGATGACGCCGCCGGCGATGCGAAAGCTCCATCCCCTCATCGAGATCAGTGGACGAAAATTGGTTATGGCCACCCATCTGATCGCCACGGTTCCGGCCAAGGAATTGGGCGAAAGTCGACTGAATATCTCCAGGCATCACGACGACATCGTGGCCGCGCTCGACATGCTGTTCCAGGGCTTCTGAGCCGAAGGAGGGCGGTGAGCCGCCTTAGCCCGCCTCTTTTGTTTGCCAGGCCTTCAGCGCCTCATCGAACACCTTCTCGCCGGGAATGCCCTTTTCCATGGTGAGCAGCGCCCGCCGTCCGGTCTTGTAGACGACCGGCACGTCGATCCATTTTTGGCCCCGGAGCAGGGTCAGATTGGCGTCTTCGTCCGCCTTTGTGTCGTTGAGAGCGACCAGGAAGAAGCCATCGGCGATCTTGGCCGGGATGCCGATCAGCGGACTGCCGGCATCCTGTTCAGAGCCCTTCATGGCGACGCGCAGGATGTTGTCGACACCGCCGCCGTCGAAACCATCGGGCGTCAGGAAAATCATCTCGATGATGTGGCTGGCCGGCAGCGTCTGGTCGGTGTTGCGGCGGATGGTCATGCGCAACTGCACGTCCTTACCCGGAATGCTCGCCTCGGCGCGGATTGCCGGCTCGGGCGGCAGATTGCCGCCGGGCGATTCCTGCACCAGCGACCAGACGATGCTGCCGGGCTCAGCCGAGCCTTGCGCGGTGCTGGTGCGCTCTTCGTAGAAGATCGCCTTTTGGCCGACCGCCAGCGCGGCTTCCGCAGGCGCGGTTGTCGGCGCGGCCGGAGCGACACCGGGGGCCGGCGCTGCCGGGACGGCTGCGCTCTCGGTCGGCGCCGCCGGCGCCGGCGTGGCGCCGTCGGCTGGCGGTGTTGCGGGGGCCGCACCCGGTGCGGGCACATTCGTGGCTGGCGTACCGGCAGGCGCTGCAGGCGCAGGTGCGGTCGGTGGCGGCGTGGTCAGTGCTGCGACGGATTCGCCCTCTCCGATGCCGCTTTGTCCTGAAGCGGGGCCGGGATCGACCTCACCGCCCTCAGGTGTCAGCCGCTGGGTGAACTTTGTGCCCTCGGCATCGGCTGGAGCCGCTGCGGCCGGGGGCCTTGCCGCGGCATCGTCAGCCGGCCGCTCGGCCGGGCTCCGCTTCACCAGCGGTTCTACGGTTGCGACCGTCGTGCTGTTGAGACCCAGCATGTTGCTGAACGCGTCCTTGTTCAGCCAGATGCCGTAGCCGCCGCCGGCGATGACCAGCAAAGCGACGACAGCGGCGATCAGCGCGCCATAGCTGCGCCTGCGCTCGGCAGGACGCTGACGCTGAAAAGTGTCCGGCGCTGGCTCCTCGTCGTTGGGGAAGACATCGTCTCTAAAGCTATCGCTGTTCTCGTACCCAGCTGGAAGATCCGCGTCCGAAGGCACCGAATCGATGTGCTCCGGAGGAGAAGCAGCGGATGGCGGTTTTTGCCAGTTCGGCGCGGCTTGGGCGGCAGGTGCCGGCTGCCATGCCGGCTCGGTCTTTGCCGGTTGCCATTCCGGCTCGGCCTTTGCCGGCTGCCGGACATGGCTGGGTTGGTTCTTGTTGCGGTCGATGGAGGAGAAGATGTCTTCCAGCTCCGACAGCGGATCGGATGCCGGCGCAGGCTTGGCGTAGCCCCGCTCGACGCTGGCGATGGCATCTTCCAGGGTGCGCTTATGCTGGGCAACGACCGACGGCGCCAGCGGCGGTATGTTCTTCGCAAGCTTGTCCGCGATTGTCGAACGGGCCTTGTCATAGACCCTGGCGCGTATCTCCGGCGTCGGATTGCCAAGGCCGTCGAGCGTCTTTTTCAGAGCACCAACAAAATCTGCCATGCTTCAGTCGACCTGCATTTCGTTTCTGGGCCGGCCCCCGCAAATCGGCCGCGATGCCCGGAACAGCTTGGAATCTAGTCTTGAAACGGATCGGTCACAAGTATTGTGTCGTCCCGTTCAGGGCTGGTGGAAAGGAGTGCGACCGGCGCGCCGATCAATTCCTCGATGTGACGGACATATTTGACTGCCTGGGCCGGCAGATCGTTCCAGCTTCTGGCGCCGGCGCTGGTGCCTTTCCAGCCCTCCAGCGTCTCGTAGACCGGTTCGACGCGCGCCTGCGCACCCTGGCTGGCCGGCAGATAGTCGATCGCCTCGCCATCAAGGCGGTAGCCGGTGCAGACCTTGATCTCGTCCAGCCCGTCGAGCACGTCGAGCTTGGTCAGGGCGATGCCCTTGATGCCGTTTACGGCAACGGCTTGGCGAACCAGCACGGCATCGAACCAGCCGCAGCGGCGCTTGCGGCCGGTGACGACGCCGAACTCGTGGCCGCGCGTGCCCAGGAACTCGCCGATCTCGTTCTTCTGTTCGGTCGGGAACGGACCTTCGCCGACACGCGTCGTATAGGCCTTGGTGATGCCGAGCACATAACCGATGGCACCCGGGCCGACGCCGGATCCAGCGGCCGCTTGACCGGCCACCGTGTTGGACGAGGTGACGAACGGATAGGTGCCGTGGTCGATGTCGAGCAGCGTGCCCTGCGCGCCCTCGAACAGGATGCGTTCGCCGGCGCGGCGCTTGTCGTCGAGGATCTTCCAGACGCGGTCCATATAGGGCAGGATCTCGTCGGCGACCGAAATCAGCTCATTCATGATCGCATCATGCGTGACTTCGGCGTGGCCGAGCCCGCGGCGCAGAGCATTGTGATGTGTCAGCAGCCTGTCGACCTTCAAGGGCAGCGTTTCCAAATCCGCCAAATCCATCACCCTGACCGCGCGCCGGCCCACCTTATCCTCATAAGCGGGGCCGATGCCGCGACGGGTCGTGCCGATTTTTGTTCCGGAATTGGAGGCGGCGTCTTCGCGGAATCCGTCCAGCTCCCGGTGCAAGGACAGGATAAGCGCGGTGTTTTCGGCTATTTTCAGGCGCTCCGGCGTCACCTCGACGCCTTGCCCCTTCAATTTCGCCACTTCCGCGACGAAGGCATGCGGATCGAAGACGACGCCGTTGCCGATGATGGACAGCTTGCCTTGCCGCACCACGCCGGACGGCAGCAGCGACAGCTTGTAGACCTTGCCGTCGACGACCAGCGTATGGCCGGCATTATGGCCGCCCTGGAAGCGCACGACGACGTCGGCGCGTTCCGACAGCCAGTCAACGATCTTGCCTTTGCCCTCGTCGCCCCATTGCGAGCCGACGACCACCACATTGGCCATGCTTCTTTTCCCTTGAGGTGCCGCTCCGAGCGGCTTGAATGGTTCGAAACGACAGGCTTCTATCGCATCGGCCAGAAAATCGGAATCGATTTTCGGAAAGCACGACGCGAACGTTCAAAGCCTTGAGACGCGTACTTTGTGCGTCCAGGTGGACGTACGTCGTTCTATAACGTCAAGACCCGGCGAGCGCGACCATTCTTTGCCGCCGAAAGCGCCCTCAGGCACAACAATTTTCGCCTTTGACATCATTTACTTGGGCGAACCACCACAATAATGCATGTCGCGCAAAAGCATGCCCTCGGTCTTGAACCGGGGGTGCGCAGCGGTTTTACGATAACGACCTGCATAAAAACAAGAACCTAAAGCGCGTCGCATATGCTCCGTTCAGACGCGACGCGCTTTAGGTCGGCAATGACCCTTCGCCTGCCCAGCCCGGCCGGAATTTCGCGATGCATCGAGCCGCCTATCTGTTCCTGCTGTTCACCACCTTGCTGTGGGGCGGCAACTCCGTGGCCGGCAAGCTCGCAGTCGACCATATTTCGCCGATGACGCTGGTCTTCCTGCGCTGGGGTCTGGCCGTTCTGATCATGCTGCCGATCGGCTGGCGAACGCTGTGCGAGGACTGGCCGGTGGTGCGCAGGCATTGGTTGCTGCTTGGCGGGCTCGGCGCTTGCGGCTTCACCTTTTTCAACGCGATCTTCTACACGGCGCTCAACTACACGACGGCGATCAACGTCTCGATCGAGCAGGCGGCGATACCGATCGTGATCATTCTCGCCAATTTCGTGCTGTTTCGCCTGCGTGTGAACCGGGTGCAGATCGCCGGTGTCGTGCTGACGATCATCGGCGTCGCCCTGACCGCCAGCCACGGCGATCTGCGCCAGCTTCTCAAGCTGGATCTCAACTTCGGTGACGCCATCATGCTGATCGCGGTGCTTTGCTACAGCTTCTACTCGGTCGCATTGCGGCTGAAGCCGGCCATACGCTGGCAAAGCCTGATGCTGGCGCTGTCGATTGCCGCACTGGTGACTTCGCTGCCTTTCTTCCTGTGGGAGGTGGCTGCAGGCAAGGTCATCGTCCCCGATGCGCGCGGCTGGGCGATAGCGTTCTACACTGCGATCGGCGCTTCGGTCGTCTCGCAGATCTTTTATATCAGGGGCAACGAACTGATCGGCGCCAACCGGGCCGGCCTGTTCATCAACCTGGTGCCGATCTTCGGCACGCTGCTGTCGGTGCTGATCGTCGGTGAAACATTCCAGCTCTATCAGGGCGTGGCCCTCGTGCTGGTGCTCGGCGGCATCAGCCTGGCCGAATACAGCGGACGTAAAATGGCGATTTGACAGCCCGATCCTGTGACGGGCCGTGAAAGAACTACTGCATGTCGCGCAAAAGTGTGCGGCGGTTTTGCGATAAACGACATGCATAAAACAAAACAACCTAAAGCGCGTCGCATGCGGCCGGTCAAACGCGACGCGCTTTATGTCGATATTTCGACGCCATTGACGAAATGCCCCGTGGGCTTACAAAGCCAGCGAGGCGCTCGCGCATGATTCAGGCGACGCCGACCTCGAAATGCAGCCGCTTGGCGGAGTCGATCGACTTGTGCGCCCGCACCTGTTCCAGCACCTTCTCCGGAAACGGCGCATCGAGATAGAGCAGCGCAATGGCATCGCCGCCAGGCCGGTTGCGGCCGAGCTGGAAGTTGGCGATGTTGACGCCGTTCTCGCCGCAGACCGTGCCGAGCAGGCCGATGATGCCGGGCGCGTCGGCATTCGTCGTGTACAGCATGTGCTGGCCGACCTCGGCGTCGAGGTTGATACCCTTGATCTGGATGAAGCGCGGCTTGCCGTCCGAGAAGCAGGTGCCGGCGATCGAACGCGTCTTGTGCTCGGTCTTGACCGTCAGCTTGATATAGCCGTCGAACACGCCGGATTTGTCGCGCTTGACCTCGGCGACGATGATGCCGCGCTCCTTAACCATGATCGGCGCCGAGACCATGTTGACGTCGGAGACCTGCGGCCGGATAAGCCCGGCAAGCGTGGCGCTGATCAGCGCGCGCGTGTTCATCGTCGCGGTCGAGCCGTCGAACAGAATCTCGACCTCCTTGATCGGATCCTCGGTGACCTGGCCGACAAAGGCGCCGAGCACTTCTGCCAGCTTGACGAAAGGCTTCAGGCGCGGCGCCTCTTCGGCGGTGATCGACGGCATGTTGATGGCGTTGGAAACGGCGCCCTTGATCAGGTAGTCGGACATCTGCTCGGCGACATGCAAGGCGACATTCTCCTGCGCCTCCATCGTCGACGCGCCGAGATGCGGCGTCACCACAACATTCTCCATGCCGAACAGTTCGTTCTGCTCCGCCGGTTCGACCTCGAACACATCGATGCCGACGCCTGCCACCTTGCCGCTTTTCAGCGCCGCGATCAGGTCGGCCTCGATGATCAGCCCACCACGCGCGCAGTTGATGATGCGCACGCCGGTCTTCATTTTGGCGATCGCGCCAGCGTCGATGATGTTGCGCGTCTTGTCGGTCAGTGGCGTGTGCAGGGTGATGAAATCGGCGCGGGCGAACAGCTCGTCGAGCTCGACCTTCTCGACGCCGAGTTCCTCGGCGCGGCTATCCGACAGGAACGGATCGAAGGCGATGACGTGCATCTTCAGGCCGACGCCGCGCGTGGCCACGATCGAGCCGATGTTGCCGCAGCCGATGATGCCCAGTGTCTTGCTGGTGATCTCGATGCCCATGAAGCGGTTCTTTTCCCATTTGCCGGCATGGGTCGAGGCATTGGCTTCCGGTATCTGGCGGGCCAATGCGAAGATCATGGCGACGGCATGCTCGGCGGTGGTGATCGAATTGCCGAACGGCGTGTTCATCACGATGATGCCTTTGCGGCTCGCCGCCGGGATGTCGACATTGTCGACGCCGATGCCGGCGCGGCCGACCACCTTGAGCCTTGTGGCGGCGTTGATCAGCTTTTCGGTGACTTTGGTCGCCGAACGGATGGCGAGGCCGTCATACTGGCCGATCACTTCGAGCAGCTTTTCCTTGTCCTTGCCGAGGTCGGGCAGGTAGTCGACCTCGACGCCGCGATCCCTGAAGATCTGCACGGCGGTGGGGGAGAGTTTGTCTGAGACGAGAACGCGGGGCATGGGCTTCATCCTTTGCGATTGGCGCCCCTCCCCCTTGAGGGGAGGGTCGGCGCGAAGCGCCGGGGTGGGGTCCTTGCGGCCGGACGCGGCCGAATCTTTTCATCTGGAAGGCGAACCGTTGAGTTGGGTGGAGGCGACCACCCTCCCCTCGAGGGGGAGGGATCAGGCGGCCGCCTTGAGCGATGCCTTTTGCGCAGCAAAGGCCCAGTCGAGCCACGGCAGCAGCGCTTCGAGATCGGAAGTCTCGACCGTCGCGCCGCACCAGATGCGCAGGCCCGGCGGCGCATCGCGATAGGCGCCGATATCGTAGGCGACGCCTTCCTTGTCGAGCGCCGAGACAATTGCCTTGGCGAACGCCGCTTGTCCGTCGGCATCGAGCGCTGCGACGTCGGGGTCGGTGAAGGAAAGGCAGACGGACGTGTTCGACCGCGTCGCCGGATCGGTGGCCAGATGGCCGAGCCATGCGGATTTATCGACGAAACCGTCGATAATGGCGGCATTGGCGTCCGCGCGGGCAATCAATGCGTCGAGCCCGCCGATCGACTTCACCCAACGCAGCGCGTCGAGATAATCCTCGACGCACAGCATCGACGGCGTGTTGATGGTTTCGCCCTTGAAAATGCCCTCGATGAGCTTGCCGCCCGAGGTGAGGCGGAAGATTTTCGGCAGCGGCCAGGCCGGCTTGTAGCTTTCCAGCCGCTCGACGGCGCGCGGGCTGAGGATCAGCATGCCATGCGCACCTTCGCCGCCCAGCACTTTCTGCCAGGAGAAGGTGACAACGTCGAGCTTGCCAAAATCGAGCTTTTGGGCAAAGGCCGCCGACGTGGCGTCGCAGATGGTCAGGCCCTTGCGGGCGGCCGGGATGAAATCGCCGTTCGGCACACGCACGCCCGAGGTCGTACCGTTCCAGGTGAAGACCACGTCGCGGTCGAAGTCGATTTTTGCCAGATCCGGCAGCGCGCCGTAACCGGCTTCGATCCTGCGCACATCGGCGAGCTTCAGCTGCTTGACCACGTCGGTGACCCAGCCGGAACCGAAACTCTCCCAGGCGACCATGTCGACGCCGCGTTCGCCGAGCAGCGACCACAGCGCCATCTCGACCGCGCCGGTGTCCGACGCCGGCACGATGCCGATGCGATAATCTGCCGGAACCTGGAGAATTTCCCGCGTCAGCTCGATCGCCTGTTCGAGCTTGGTCTTGCCGATCTTGGCGCGGTGCGAGCGTCCGAGCGCGGCGTTGGCCAGCGCCTCGGCCGACCAGCCGGGGCGTTTTGCACAGGGACCTGAGGAAAAATTGGGATTTGCCGGGCGCAGTCCGGGCTTCGTATGGATCGTCATCGTGGTCTATCCTTCCAGATAGTGGCCCCTCGTTGGGGAGGGGTGGCCCACGGACGGCGATATGCGTTCAGGCTCCCGGCGTCAAGAGGAAAGTTTTTGTCGCTGACGGGATACTGGTCACCTGTGATGAGAATGTCATGGCCTCGAAACACGAACGGCGGCCGAAGCCCGCCGCTGCCATTTTGAGGCTTTCGCCGTGCCTACCAGAGATCGTAGCGCAACCCGACCTTGATCTGGTGATTGCTGATCCCTTTGTCGATCTGGTAGGAATCCAAATCCTTTGCGACGGCAAATTCGGCGTCGGGTGCGGAAAAATATTGATAGCCCAGATCAACTGAAACGTTCTTGGATACTTGGTAGGCTAGGCCGGCGTTCAGCGTGTAGGCGAATGAGTATTGGGTCTTGTTGTCATTCAGGACGAAATCGTCGGTGGGATCGGCGTTGTCGGTGAAGTAGCTCGCCGAGAGGCTGCGTTTGCTTCGGAGGATACCGATACCGGCGCCGAGATAAGGTGTGATTCCGACATATGTGCCAAGATCCACATAGCCGTTGAGCATGCCCGAGAACGCGTAGTTTTCCAGGGATGCTGATGCCACGGTCGCCGTGGCCGGCAGCACCACGATCGCAGTATCGTCATAGCCGACGCCGATCTCGTTGCCGGGCAGATAGCCGAGATTGAGTTCGGCGCGCAGATAATCGTTGAAATGGTAGCCGAAGCCGATGCTGGCGAAGATGTGATCCTCTTCTTCGTCGAAGTTCGCTGGCGCGAAGGCGAAGTCCTCATTGTCGAAGCTCTTCTGCACCAGATAGGAGACATCGCCGCGCAGATACCATCCCGAACCGACTTCGACCGGGACATAGTCCGGCGCCTGGTCGACATAGATCGGCGGATCGTAGTCGGCGCCAAGCGCCTGCGACAACGGCGTCAGGGCGATTGCTGCAAGCGCCAGTGCTATGCGCGATTTGACTGTCATGATCCCCGGCTCCCGAACTTGGCGCCATTCGCGATAGCATGCGCCGTTTCAGGGCATTGTTAACCATAGTGGTTAAGTGGCGGTTAAGGATAACAGGGCATTAGCGAATTGATTTTGACGCGTTGCCGCCACCACGAAAAAAACCGCCCGGCTTTTGCCGGGCGGTCCGCAGACCTGCTCTCGAAGCGATTACTTGGTGTAAACCGGTTCAGGTTCGTAGGCGATCGGCTCCGGCTGGACGCAGTCCGAGTTTCCGAACTGGTAGCGCAGGCCGCCGCGCACTTCGTGCACATTGATGCCCTTGTCATAGCCGGGACCGACGTTGCTGTCTGAAGCGTAATCGAACATCTTGCCGCCTTCGATATGGCTGAAGCGGTAGCCGAGATCGAGCTTGACGCGATCAGTCAGGCAGTAGGATGCGCCCGCCATGGCCGCATAGGCAAAACGCCAGTCCTTGCCGCCGCTATGCTCAAACGTATCGTCGTCAATGGTGTTGTGCAGCTTGTCCCATTTGACCCAGGCGCCGCCGATGCCGGCGCCGACATAAGGCGTGATGCCGTACCAGGTGCCGATATCGACATAGGCATTGGCTAGGAGCAGCAGCGCCGTATAAGATGACGTGTCGGTCGAAGTGCAGGGATTGATGCCGCAGAAACCGCTGGTCGAGCCACGGAAATCGGATTTGCTCATCCAGTCCGCGGTCAGGTCGGTGCGGAAGTGCCGGTTGATCTGGTAACCGACGCCGGCGCCGGCCGAGAAGGCGCCGTCCAGCTTGCCGCTGTCAAAGCGACCGGTGCCGGGTGGGTCGCCGTAGGTGATGTAGTCGGCGCCGCGGAACTTCGACCAGTGGTAGTCGATGTCGCCGCGAACGTACCAGCCGCCATATTCGACCGGCTGGTCGTAGACGGGCAGCGGCGGGGCCGGCTCGACCACGGGCGGCTCGACGAAGTCGGCGGCGAACACTGGTCCGGCCACGCCCGCGAACAGCGCGGCAAGGACGGCCATTCTTGCTGTATTGATCATGCTTGTCACCCCTGAGAACCCTCGGCACAGCGAACGCGTCCGAATCTGTTTGGCTTCAGTCGTGGATAATGAACTGGAAAAGTTAAACGCCGTTTAACCGTATCGCTTAACCATGACTCTCTAAATCTTTCGGGATTTTCGCGTCATTTTGCGGAGAATGGCGTGCAACCCAGCGAAAAAAGCCCGCCGGAAGGCGGGCTTTTCAAGCTGGCAAAAGCTCTGGGATCAGGCGGCGCTGCGGGTTTCCGAAATGGCCCCAATAATGTCGTTGACGACGGCCTCGACCAGTTGCTGATCGTCGCCTTCCGCCATGACGCGGATGAGCGGTTCCGTACCGGACGGCCGGATGACCAGGCGGCCAGCCTGGCCCAAGCGGTGGCGTCCATCTTCGATCGCCGCCTTGACCAGGGCTTCCTCGAGCGGCTTGCCGCCGGAAATATGAACGTTCTTCAGCAATTGCGGCACCGGCGCGAACTTCTTCGACAGTTCGCTGACCGGCCGGTTCTGCCGCTTGATGCAGGCGAGCACCTGGAGCGCCGAGACGAGGCCGTCGCCGGTGGTGGAAAAATCGGACAGAACGATGTGGCCCGACTGTTCGCCGCCGACATTCAGGCCGTGCGCGCGCATGTGCTCGACGACATAGCGGTCGCCGACCTTGGTGCGATGCAACTGCAGGTTGATATCGCCGAGGAAGCGTTCGAGGCCGAGATTGGACATTACCGTTGAGACGACGCCACCGCCGGCCAGCCGTCCGCTCTGATGCCAGGACTCGGCAATCAGCGCCATGATCTGGTCGCCATCGACGATCGCGCCGTTCTCGTCGACGATGACGACGCGGTCGGCATCGCCGTCGAGCGCGATGCCGATATCGGCGCGCACTTCGTGCACCTTCTTCTGCAGGCCGGCCGGATGGGTCGAGCCGCACTCCTTGTTGATGTTGAAGCCGTTGGGCTCAACGTTGATGGCGACAACCTCGGCGCCGAGTTCCCACAGCGCCTCGGGCGCCACCTTGTAGGCAGCGCCGTTGGCGCAATCGACGACGATGCGGAGGCCCGACAGCGACATCGACCGGGGCAGCGTGCGTTTGGCAAATTCGATGTAGCGATCATGGACGCCGTCGACACGTTTGGCGCGGCCGAGCCCGTCCGAATCGGCGAGCGCCAGGTCGATATCCTTGTCGAGCATCCCCTCGATGCGCTCCTCGATCTCGTCGGAGAGCTTGTAGCCATCGGGGCCGAACAGCTTGATGCCGTTGTCGTAGTAAGGATTGTGCGAGGCCGAGATCATCACGCCGATGTCGGCGCGCAATGAGCGCACCAGCATGGCGACCGCGGGCGTCGGGATCGGGCCGAGCAGGAACACGTCCATGCCGGCGGCGCACAGGCCCGACACCATCGCATTCTCGATCATGTAGCCGGAAAGTCTGGTGTCCTTGCCGAGCACGACGCGGTGACGGTGGTTGCCGCGCTGGAACGAAAGGCCGGCGGCCATGCCGACCCTCATGGCGACCTCCGCCGTCATTGGAAACCTGTTGGCGCGCCCGCGAATGCCGTCCGTTCCGAAATAACTTCCTGCCATGCTAGTCAGCTTTCCGATGATTCATTGCCGGCACGTCATGCCATAAATTGGTCCGAGCCCTATCATCACAATTCATGATTATAGGGCACCAATCCTTAGAAAACTGTTGTCTTGTGTGTTTTGTGCCACGTCAGTGCTTTGATTTTGCCTACCCTGGTTGCAGCACAGCGTTCAGGAACTTCGGACCGCATCTGGATTCTTTCATGTGCCAGTCGATAGGCATTGAATTCGGAACCCCCGCGTCGTGTTGCTCTGGACCGGGCAGTCAGGTCCGCCGCACTGGCCGACCCGCTCGCCCCGTCATGCGAGGCAGTTCCTGGAGAGTGGTCCGCTCTATACAAGTTTTCCGTGCATGTGCGCCCTGGCAATTGCCTGGCGGGCAGGAGTTGGCAACGAGTTCATCCAAAATAATGCACTTTCCGACGGGTTTTACGCCATTTGGCCTCTGGCGCAACCATTCGTTGAGTGCTATTGCTTGTTTGGTACATAACGTGAACATCAGAGGGAGAAGACCATGCTCATCCATCGACTGGCCACTTTGACGGGTCTTGCCGTCGTGACTTTATTCCTGGCAGCGCCCGCCAATGCGCTGACCATGGCTGAATGCAGCACCAAGTATAACGCGGCAAAGGACGCGGGAACACTTGGCGGGCAGAACTGGAACCAGTTCCGCAAGGCAGAATGCGGCACCGTTGCCGCCGCAACCGACGCCACGCCAGCCAAGGAAGACAGCACCAGCGCTGCAACTACCGATCCCGCCGCCGCAGCGACGACCAAGGCAGCGGCAACTGCCAACGCAGGCAGCGGCCTCAGCAGGGCAGAGTGCGGCGCCAAATATCGGGCGGCCAAGACCGCCAACACGCTGAACGGCATGAAGTGGAACGACTTCCGCATGAGCCAGTGCGGTCCCAGTGCTTTCGACGACGACACCAAGCCGGCAGCCGATCAGGCAAGCCTCACCAGCCAGCCGAAAAAGCCGACCGTCACCGCTCCCCAGGGAGTGACGTTGCCGAAGGCGATCTCGGACAAATATAGCAGCGAAACTCCGGCCAAGGCCCGCATGTACACCTGCCGCGACCAGTACCACGCCAACAAGGGGGCCGGGACGCTGGGTGGCCTCAAATGGATCCAGAACGGTGGCGGCTTCTACAGCTTGTGCAATGCCGCGCTGAAGAGCTGATCGGCATCAACATTCGAAGATAGTAAGGCCCGCGAACCGCAAGCTTCGCGGGCTTTTTTGTCGGCCGGCGGTGGCGGACAGTCCTGAGGCCGTCGGCGAAGCCACTGCCAATCTCCCCTCAAAGGCGGAGATGTCCGGCAGAACAGCGGAGGATCGCGGCATCATTCCAGCTTGGGTTCCTCGCCCCCACGAGAGTGGGGGAGAGGTGGCTCGGCGAAGCCGAGACGGAGAGGGGGAACCGCGCCCTACGAAAGCCCCCTCTCCGGGGGGGGGGGGGGGCCCCCCCCCCCCCCCCCCGGGGGGGGGGGGGGGCCCCCCGGAGGGGGGGGGGGGGGGGCGGGCCCGC